>PMKP01000123.1 GCA_003157775.1 Myxococcales bacterium
CCGAATTCGTTCGCACCCCCAAGCACGGCATTCGCGGCAAGCTGGAAAAGTGGTCGGGCAAGCGCTACCGAGCGGCCCGTTCGCTGACCCCGGTGGCTGAGCTCCTCATGGCCGTCTACTTCCTCGTCGCGGTCGAAGTGGCGCTCGAACACGGCCACTACCTGTCGGTGCCCTTCCTGCTGCTCTTTCTCTTTGGGTTTGGCTACGTTGGCACCGTGTCCGCCTGGCAGGGCTGGCTGGGCCAGTCGCTGCGTCGCGTGTGGCAGCGCCCCGAGGGCGTGGTCTCCATGGTGTCCGCGCCGCTGGTGGTGGCCATGCCCGATGGCACGCCCGGCCCGGTCTTGATCACGTCGGATCGGTCTGCGCGCCCGGCTCGCTCACGATCGGGAAGCGAGCGGCAAGACAGCGCGACGGTCTGAGCTTCCGGGCGGCGGGCGGCGCACGCACCTGAAGCGCTCGACACGCACGTCTGGATCTGGAGCCATCTCGATCCCGATCGCATCGGCAAGCGGCTCACCCAGCACGTCCTGGATCCCGCGAACGAACTTTGGCTCTCGCCCATCAGCCTGTGGGAGTTCCTGGTGTGACTGCGCGTTCCGGCCGGGCATCACCAGGTCCGGCTCGATTACGTGCCGCCTCGTCTGCCCGCGGTTCTGTCAGCGGCCGTCGGGATCGCGCTCGGCCTAGCCTGGCTTTGGCCGCGCCTTCGCCGTGCATTGGGTGCGCGGCGGCGGGTGGGGATGTGATCTCTGAGCGACACCGCGCCCAGCTTGGGTTCCACGTGCGGTAGGATGACAGCCAATGCCTGTCGACCGCCGCATGCTGGCCTGGTTTGCCATACCGGCGCTTGCCGCGCTCGCCTACGGACCGGCCCTTGGCAACCCGCTTACCTACGACGATCTCTCTGCCATCAAAGACAACGCTTTCATCCGGCAACTCGACCTGATCCCGGTGCTTTTCCATGGTGGGCTCACCAGCAACGGCTTCGCCAATGGCCAGTTCCGGCCCTTGACCATCCTCACGTTCTCTCTCAACTACATCCTGGCCGGTGACTCCCCCTTCCCGTTCCGCCTAGTCAATCTGGTTCTTCACACGGCGAACGCGCTGCTGGGCGCCGCGCTGCTACGGCGGCTTCTCTTGGCCTTTCCCGTCAGCAATCGCCCTTCGGTGACAACCAAGGCGACGACAGGGGCAGCGGCCATCCTGGCTGGCTGCCTATTCGGGGTTCACCCCATCAACTCCCTGGCCGTTCTCCTCATCTGGAAACGAGCCACACTCCTCGCCACCTTCTTCTCGCTGACGGCTGCGATCTGTCTGCTGCGGCTGCGCGGGCTGGGTGAAGACGGCCGCCCTGCTCGCCACCCATGGCTCCTGTGCCTGGGAATCTGGATTTCGCAGGTGTTCGCGGTGGCGTCCAAGGAGACGGCGATCGTGCTGCCGGCCACGCTCCTGCTCCTCGACGTTTGGCCCGGATCCCGGAGATCCTGGCGAGAGATTGTACGCGTCCATCTGCCCCTGTGGTCGATCGGTGCAGCGACGGCGGTCTTCTTCGTTGTCAGAATTGGCTCCCTGTCCGCCATGTCTCCGCTGGTCTACTTGGGCACGCAGGCGAAGGCGGTTTGGAGATACCCGGCGATGGTGCTGGCGCCCTCCCTACTTTCGACGGTGTATCAGATCCAGCCGGCGGGCAAAGACGACGCCCTGGCCTGGCTGGGTGCTGCCGGGATCCTTGCTTTGCTGGTGGGCGCGGTCTGGCTAGCGCGTCGTTTTCCCTTTCCTGCCCTTGCGGTGATCTGGTGTGCCATCGCGCTCGCCCCCACCAGCAGCCTGATCCCGATTCCTCTGCTTGTGGATGAGGATCGTGTCTACCTGGCGTTCTTGCCCCTGTGGGGCATTCTCGCAGCCGCTGCTGTCCGCTTGGCGGACCGACGGTCCGTTGTGCTGCGACGGGTGGTCGCATCCGGCATCGCGCTGGCCGTTCTGCTGGCAGGCGGGTTCACCCTGGCTCGAGGGACGCTGTGGTCGGAACCCGAGTTGTTGTGGTTCGAGGCGTGCAAGAGAGCGCCGGGCTCCGCGACCGCGGCGGTGAACTACTGCGCGGCTCTTGTGGAAAAACCCGACAGGCTACGGTTGGCGATCGCGGAATGCGAAACCGCGAACCGGCGTTTCCCCGGAAACCAATCGGTCAAGATGAATCTGGTCACCATCTACGCCGCCGTCGGGGCACTCGACAAAGCCGACGCCCTTCTCGCTTCGGCGCTGAAGACTGACGAAGTGTCGCCGCAGTTCGAACGCCTCGCTGGCCACCTGGCTTGGGCCAAGGGGCGACCTGCGGAAGCCATCACCCACTACCAACGCGCTTTGCAGCGGCTGCCCCTGAACCTGGAAATTGCCATCTATCTCGCACGAAGCTACGCCGAGCTTGGCCGCACGGCCGAGGCGCGCGACCTGGCCGGACAAATTGACCGCTGGACCATGCCCCATGACGCCAGCCAGCGGCTGTCTCTGGCCGAACTCCATCGTGCTATCGGCTGGCGAGAGCGCGCCTGCAAGGAGTACGAGGAACTGCGTCCCTTGGGTTCGGGCCAATTGAGCGCGAACCCGGACTGGGTAGCGCTGCAAGCCGCTTGTGTCCACTGACCTGGCGGCGTCGACGACGTAGCCACTACAGCGACCCGAGAACGGCGCGCAGGTCGGCGGCGTATCGGCCGTGGGGCGAAAGTTGTAGGTAGCGTTTGTAGGCGGCTTTGGCGGCTGCCCTGTGGCCGAAGGCTTGTTCGGCGCTACCGAGAAAGACGTAGGCATCGGCTCGGTTGGCGTCGAGTGCGATGGCCTTGGTCGCCCAATCGAAGGCGGGGCGGGGGCGTCCGCGCTCGAATTCAGTCTTGGCGAGCATGATGGCGACATCCGCGGAGGGCAGGCCACTGGCGAACGCCTGCCCACACGTGGATGCCACTTCGGCTGCGCGATGTTGGTGGTAGGCGTTCTTGCACGCGTCGAGCGCGGCGTCGTCAGCCGGGGCCACCGCAGCCTCGGCCGTGGCTGGTGAACCAGCAGGAGCGTCGTCAGTCGGGGCCGCAGCAGCCCTGGCCGTGGCTGGCAAGTGAGCAGGGACGTCGGCGAGGGCCGCAACCACCCCGGTCGCGGCGGGGGAGGGAGGAGGTACGGCGGGTTCCGCGGCCGGGGCTGGTGCGGGAAACGGTGCGGGCGTCGGCGTCGGTTCTTGCTGGGACGCGGTCGACTGGGGCAGTGATCGTGACGCGTGGTCCGCGCGTGAAACAGCCAACGTGGCACACGCGGCGACGACGGCAGAAGTGCCGAGCAGCGCCCAGGATGCGCGTCTGCGCAGCCAGGGGCGGGTTTTCCCGGCTGCAGACGGCTCCTCAAAGCTGTCAGCGGCGACTGGCCCAGCCGCCAGATCCTCCCCTGCCTGGAAAAAACTGGTCTCGACGGTGTCGAAGTGAGGATGTTGTTCTAGGGGCAAAACCAGGACTTGGTACTTCGGTTCTTGGGGCGGCTGTGCGTTCTGAGGGGGGACAGGGCGCTCGGACACGCGTTTCATGGAAACCTCTGAGGACTTAGAGTCGGCCAGCGCGCGGCGCAGGTCAAAGAATTGGACACGACTTGTTTAGTGTCGTGAGGCCCGTGGTTCCTTACAGCCCGACGTCTTTCGGACAGTGCCATTGGCTGGGGTCGGGTCTGGGTCTGAGCTTCCCCCGTGCATTTTCTTGATGACTCGAATGTGACAAGTGTGCAATAAGTCCGCCCAACTCTAGAGGGAGATACGTGTCCATGCTGGCTGCTCTTGCCCATTGTCGATGTTTGCAGACAGGGAGCGCCCGCGCGAAGGAGGACAAGAAGATGAGGGTGAACATGAAGAGAGCGGCGCTTTTTTCAACGCTCGCGCTGATCACTTTGGGCGTGGCGAGTGGATGCTCGCCCAGCATGCATGGCGGAAGGACGGTGGAAGCTGGCTACGTGCCGAAAACCCTAGTGACCTACGTGGCGGATGGCGATACGGCGGGAGGTACCAAGTTCTTCTTGGTGCAAGATAGTCACGGGCCGGCTATCTACGAGGCCCCCCCGGGACAGGAAGGGCTTCTCATAGAAGCGGGGTGGAGAGATGGAAACGGGGATCACTTCATGGCCTGGACGGACGTGGGGTTTGCTGAGTACATCGTCGTGCCCTTGGACCATCGCGCTCCTGCCTACCGGTGGATCATTCCACGATCCCTCTACAAGCTAGAGAAAGACCGAACGGGAATTGCGCGGCCAAAGCCGCAGATCGACCTTGAAGCGAATACGAGACTGACGCCGAAAGGGCCCGTTCAATGACAAAACCCATTGTTGTAACTGTCGTTGCGGTTCTAGGATCGGGGTGCTTTTCGGTTACGCAGACCGCGCATAACGCGCGAGTGCCTGTTGTGCTTGGCCCGGTGACCTGCGTGGGGTGTTCTCCACGCCCAGCTCCACCTGCTGCTGTAGGGGCTCCGACGGTGCAAGACGCCACGTCCGTCTGGTCATATTTGATCGAGACGCTCTACACCACGACCACCGGTTGGGGCAGCATTCCCTCAAGGCTCGACCTCAAACTGTATGAGGCCAGGGATCCCTGCCATCAGGAGGTTGTACTGCGGGACGTGGAAGC
>PMKP01000282.1 GCA_003157775.1 Myxococcales bacterium
GCCGGCGAGAAACGCGTAATCATTCGCTACGATTTGCCGCTCACCGAGGTCGTGTTCGGTTGCTACGACCGCATGAAATCCGTCTCGCGTGGCTACGCCTCTCTCGACTACGAGCCCTAGGGCTACCAGCCGGCTGACCTTGTCCGCCTGGACCTACTGGTCAACGGCGACCGGGTTGATTCGCTCTCCGCGGTGGTCCACCGCGAAACCTCGTACATCAAGGGCCGCGACCTGTGCATCAAGATGAAAGAGCTGATCCCGATGCAGCAGTTCGAAGTGGCCATCCAGGCTGCCCTGGGCTCGCGCGTGATTGCCAAGACCGTGGTGAAGGCCCTGCGCAAGAATGTGACCGCGAAGTGCTACGGCGGCNNGGCGACATCACCCGCAAGCGCAAGTTGTTGGAGAAGCAGAAGGAAGGTAAGAAGCGGATGAAGCAGGTGGGAAACGTGGAAATTCCGCAAGAGGCATTTTTGGCCATACTCAAGGTCGAATGAACATGATAACCAAGTTATTCTCCGCGTGGCGGATGCACCGGCACTGGCGTCGGGCTAGGGACGAGGGCAAGCACCTCACCAAAGAGTCGCGGCGCATTCTGAAGCGGCGAAGCTATCGCATCCCGCAGACGGTGGCTGCCGAGATCGAGTCGGCCGTGGCCGCGGTGGAATCATCCGGCAAGGGTGACGACTTCGAGCGCCTACGCGAGGCCATCGCGGCCCTCGACGAGTGCATGGACAAGCATTTGGCCTTTGCCCGCAAGTCGACCGCGCGCGAGTACGCCGAGTCGATCGGGGTGGCCCTGGCGGTGGCCCTGCTTCTGCGTGCCTTCGTGGTCGAGGCATTCCAGATCCCCTCGGGGTCGATGATCCCGACGCTGGAGATCGGGGATCACATCTTCGTGTCGAAGTTCGCCTACGGCATCGGCGTTCCCTTCACCAACAAGAAGCTGGTGGAGTTCGGCGAACCGAAGCGCGGCGACATCATCGTCTTCCGCTACCCGCCCGATCCTTCCACGGACTTCATCAAGCGCGTGGTGGGGCTACCGGGCGATTCGGTCGAGCTTCGCCACAACCAGGTCTTCATCAATGGTCGGCCCATGGCGCGCGAACGCACCCCCGGCGCCTGCCGCTACAACGAGGGTCGTGGCCCCGAGGAAGCGCGCGATTGTGAGTTGTGGGTCGAGAACCTGGACGGCAAGACCCACAAGATTTACCAGGACCCGAACCAGCCAGCGCAGGACTGGGGACCACGGTTGGTGCCCCCGCGCAGCGTCTTCGTCATGGGCGACAACCGCGATAACTCGCGCGATTCTCGAGTCTGGGGTTTCGTGCCCTACGACAACGTCAAGGGCCGGGCACTCATCGTGTGGTGGTCGCGTGATCCGGCGTACGGGGGCTGGTCACCCGAGGGAGTGGGCGAATGGTTCAAGTCCATTCGCTTGGGGCGGTTCTTCAGCGTGGTCAGATAGCCGCCTGTCGGCGGCCGCCGGCCCTATCGCGACAGCAGATAGATCGCCGTACCCACGACAACCAAGATGGCCCCCACTACCACCACCACCCGCTTGGCCTCCCGACGCACGGGAGCAGCATCCAGAGTCGCGAGGGCACTGGTGATGTGTTGGCGAAGAGCCGCGGCGTTTTCATGACGGGCATCGCGAGCCTTGGCCACCATCTTCAGGACCACTTCATCGACCGCGGCTGGGATCGCCAGGTCGGGTCGCAAGCTCGATGGGGCAGGGGCCGGCTCCTGCAGGTGGAACTGGATAACTTCCGTGGTGCTCTTCGCGCCTTTGAAGGGAAGCTGGCCAGTCAACATTTCGTAGGCAACCATGCCGAGGGCGTAGATGTCCGAGCGCCCGTCGAGTGCCTTGCCGCGCAGTTGCTCGGGCGACATGAATTCCAGGGTTCCCACCGTTTGCCCGATGGCGGTGAGCGCGGGTATCGCCTTGTTTCCCTCACCTGACAGGATCTTGGCGATTCCGAAGTCCAGCACCTTGACAAAATCCGCCGCGCCGCGCCGCTCGACCATTATGTTCTCGGGCTTCATGTCACGATGGACAATGCCCCGGTCGTGCGCCTCGGCCAGCGCCTCCGCGACCTGGTCCAAGATGCAAAGGGCGCGGGACGGTTCGATGACGCCGTCGCGGCGCTGGATCTCTTGCAGGCTTTCGCCCCGTACCAGCTCCATGGCCAGGTAGAGAGTTCCGTCATCGGATTGGTCGAAATCGTAAATGGTGACGGTGTGCGGATTGCGAAGTTGTGAGCAGGCCTCGGCTTCGCGCCGGAAACGGGCCACCACGGTGGCGTCGGCCACGCTGTGGGGGTGCAGAATCTTGAGCGCCACCGGCCGCCCGGTAGTGAGCTGCTTGCCCTCGAAGACCGCGCCAAATCCTCCTTCGCCGATCTTGCGCTCGACCCGGTACCGGTCTTTCAGAGTCCGGCCGAGAAGGTTGTCCAAGGAGGTCGGGCGTGCAGCGACGGCAACTGGGGGCGGGGTAGGTGGACGCGCGGGAATCGGCCCGGAGCGGGCGGCGTTGGCTTTGCCTATGGGTACGCCGGCTGCCGGGCTCATCACGCGTACGCCGCTGGGCTGCGAGAGGGCCGAGTCGAAGGCGCGGTCGAGCGCCCGTTCGAAGTTCTCAGAGAGAGTCGGCACGGGCGCGCCACAAGCGCCGCAGAAGCGAGCATCCGGCTCGGCGACTGTCTTGCACTGGGGGCATTGCCTTTCCGCCATGGGTTCCCTCAACTAGCGCTGTCCCCCGGCATCGGCTGACTGGTCGGGCGCGACGAGTATCTGTGGATGTAAAGGCGAAGGAGACACGGACGAGGGTGGTGCCACTCGGCTATGCGAGGCGAGGCTCGGCCCCTCGAAGCTGCGATCCGGTATCCTTCCACGCTGAGAAACCAGAAACAGGGCCCCGGCCAGTGCCGCCAGCAGGGTGACCAGAACAAAGGCAAGCAGAGGGCGTGCCTCCGAAATGGGCGGCGCGGGCGAACTGGTCGTTGCGGCGGAAGACGCGGCCGAGCTAGTTTCGGCGGCAGGCTCAGTGGCCACGGCTATTTCGGGTGACGTGTTCCGTAGTTCTTTGGCCGGGCTGGTTTCGCCGGTAACCGCCTCAGTCGAGAGCGGAGGTTTTTCGGGCTCAGGGTCTTCCGGATCCGGCCCCGGGTCGTGGGCCAGAAACGTCACCTCATTCTCGGCGCCCGGCTCCGGCAGCCCGGGACCGTCGAATCGGGCGAGGACCACCGTAATGTTGTCGGGACCCTCGTGCTCGTTGGCACAGGCGATGAGCCGATCGCAAGCCTTTCTCACGTCGGGCTCTTCGAGCAGGATCCGCTTGATGTCGTCGTCGCTGACCGGGCCGTGCAACCCGTCCGAGCAAACCAGGACCAGGTCGCCCCGACGGAGGGAGATTTGCGAGAGCACGACCTCCACCTTTTCCTGGACGCCCAACGCCTGCAGGATGATGTTGGCATGCTCGAAGCCTTTCGCCTCTTCTAGGGTCATGGCCCCGGCTTCGATAAGCTGCCAGGCGAGGGACTGGTCTTTGGTGGTTTGGCTTAAGCGGCCACCGCGCAGCACGTAGCAGCGCGAATCCCCGATCTGCCCCACCAGCAAGGTGGCGTCGACCAGCCCAACTGCCGTGCAGGTCGTGCCCATGCCGCGCTCGCTCTGGTTGTCGCGCGATTGGGAGTAGATGCTGTCGTTGGCGTCCTCGATGGCACGGCGCAGACGACGCGCGAAACGTTCCCGCGACAGCGGCCCCGCGTCGCTGACAGCCGACGAGATGGACTCGACGGCCATGGTTGAGGCGACCTCCCCCGCTGCGGCGCCGCCCATGCCGTCGCACACTAGAAACAGAGCGCCCTTCTCCCCGAGGGAAAAGTCGAGCGGCGCCTCCGGCGAGGGCCTTTGCCCACTGGCAAAGTCCACCACGAGGAAGTTGTCCTCGTTGTGCTCACGCATCAGGCCCACGTCGGTCTTGCCGTAGACCGTGATCTTGATTTCAGAAGGGCTTTCCATCCGCGAGGCTTTGACTGGTCGTGATGTGTATGCCTACAAGCTTCGCCTCAACCTATCTCGAAGCGCAAGAGTTCATCGCCGAGCCTAATCATTTCCCCGGGGGCAAGGGGGTGCTGCCCGGTGAGGCGGACAAAAGTGCCGTTCGAGCTGCCCAGGTCGGACAAGAGCGCACAGCCATTGCGAAACTGCAGCAGGGCATGGCGGCGGGACATGAACTCATCATCGGAAAAGACAATATCGCCCTGTTCGCGGCCGAGCACGAGGTCACCACGCGTTAGGTGAAACACATCGCGAGTCGTCCCAGCGGAGGTGAGCTGGCGCAGGCGCCCCCAGGGCGCCTTGAGCGGCGTGCCGAACAGGACCACGCCATGTTCAACGGCGGGACGCAGGGTTTTCTCGAGATCAGACAGGAACTCGAAGCGCAGGACCTGCTTGCCAACCAGGAGCAGGTTGCCGTCCGTCAGTTCGACCGGTTGGCTAATGCGTCGGTAGACTCCGTTGCGGGTTTCGAGGGGTGTGAGCACATGTTGGCCGGCCCGCAGACTGATGCGGGCATGGCGTGAGGCGAGATGCGGATCATCGAAGTGGAGCTCGCCTTCACTGCGTCCGATGTCGACTTGATCGCCGGGCAGGGGATATGACTCACCGTCGCTGCCATCGCGTCGCACGGCCACCAACCTTGGCCCGCCGGGCTGGCTTCCGGCCGCGACCGAGGGCCGGGCGGCTACCGCGGCAGCCAGCGCAGCCGAGGCGTCCGCGCTCATCGGAGTGGTGTGGCCGAGACGGCGCCCGCAGGCGTAGCAGAAGTTGGTCCCCATTGGGTTGCGATTTCCACAGCCAGAGCAGACCAAGGCCGATTCGCCTTCGGCTGGTAGGCCCACGGGAGCACCGCAACGCTGGCAAAATGCCGCACCATCCTCGAGCGCCCCGCCGCATTGAAGACAACTCATGAGCATTCTCGCGAATCGTCGCTAGAAAGGGCCGGCGAACGTTGCAAGGCGATCAATCCTCTACTAGAAGGCGGGCGGGAGGTTCACTGTCGAGACGGGCGTGACACCCATCCATCTACGGTGAAACAACTAATATCAATGATTTCGGAGAGCGTCAAATCCGCGCGAAGCGAGTCTAGGTCAAGGTTGATCACGGCCGCCTTGCTCGCCGCTTCGGTGTCGTCGTGCGGCCCGGTGGTGGAAAATGCGCCATTTTCGGCACGCCCGGACACGCTGCGGCCAGGCGACCTTCTCGGCCCCTACGATGGCTTGGTGGTCGACGGCGAAACCGACCGGCCACTCGCGGGCGCCGTGGTGGCCGGAGCATGGGCATTCGAGCGTGGCATCGGCTTGCAGGGGCCGGCAGCCGCGTTTGAGGCCGTAGCCGAAACCGGTGCAGATGGCCGCTATCGGTTGAGCATCCCCGCGGAACTGCCGCGGGGCGAGGGGATCCGTCTGCGACGATTTACCCTCATCGTCTACCGGCGGGGGTACGTGGCCTGGCGCAGCGACAGCAGTTTTCCCACGGGTGAGCCGCGCCACGACTTCGCCCAGCGTGCAAACCGGGTGCGTCTGGAGAAATGGCAGTCCTCCATGTCCCACTACCGGCACCTGGTCTTTCTGGGCGGCGGTCCTGCCCTCCGTACGGCGGCGGCCTGGGAGGTGCAGCCGGCAGGACTGGAGCTCGACGGCGCCTCGCCCGCCATCGCTTCCAAGAATCTGGCGGAAAACCCGCGGGCTGGCTCGTCGGTCGCGCTCGACATCTCGCCTCTCCTGTCCGAGGACGAGGTGCGTGGCGTGACCGGGTACGCGGGGAAGTTCGAGGTGGGTAAGTTGGCGGATCGAGTTACCAACGACGTCTATGACAGCCGCCACTTCAAGGCCAGCGACAAGCCCGAAACCTATGACGTCGGTTTGCGGGTGTGGGCCATCGGCTCGGAAGCCGCTGAGGCGCAATACCGGAAGCTGCTCAGCGACCTGCCGGGAGCGGTTGCGACCGAGGAGATGGGAGATGCATCGCTGCGAGCCCGCGGCGGCGACGTGACCGGGTTCGCTTTCTTGCTGCGTGAGAAAGGGGTCGTGATGCAACTGAGCTGCGGCCTGGCTCAGTGTTCTGAACCGTCGATGATCCTGCGCCTTGCCAAGCTGGCAGAAGGCCACTTGCCCGAGGTCAAGCTCCCGTCGGCCGAAAGCACCGGACTTCTGCCACTGTCGGCGCCATCGCTCGCACCGGGAGGCAGGCCGTGAGACGCCTTGTCGCCAGCGCGCGGCCCACCCTGACCGCACTCGTGTGCGTAGCCGCGCTGTTCGTATCTCCGGCTGCACGCGCGTATGAGCCCGCCACCACGCACGCCGGTCTCACCGAGCGCGCGGTGGAAGCTTCGCGGCTGCACAATGTATTGGCCCGTCTGGGACGACCTCTCGGGGTTCTTGAGCCTTTGCGCATAGGCCCGGACCTCTTCGACCAGGACGAACGACGGGCCCTGCAAACCCGGCTCGACGCGCTTGACCCGGCCGGTGGTTACCGGCCCGGGCCTGACGGAGTGGCGGGCGCGGGCCATTGGGTGGTGGCAGGCGCGGTGTTGGCCAAGACGCCGCCCGAGCGCGGTGCGAATCACTTCTTGGATCCGGCGAGTGGCAAGGGCCTCCACGACAGTCCAGGGCTGTCAGGTGTTGCCCACAGCCTGCGCTTGTTTTTCGATGGCGGCACCAGCGTGCGTGGGCTGGCCACAGGCACGGCCTTCACCCTGGAAGGCAAGTCCGCGCTCGACTGGATTGGGTCACCCAGCAACGACTTGAGCGTTCCCGTCTTTTTCGACAACTGGGAGCGTGCCGTAAGCCTGGCTGAGCCGCGCGCGCGCGAATTAGCCCTAGTGCGGGCCTTGCTGGCTTTGGGTGGGGTGATGGCGGTGCTCGAGGATGCCGGGCAGCCGGCTTACGTGCGCAACGACTTCCGGGTTGCATTCCTGCAAGGGAACGATGGTTCGGCCTATGAGCAATTCGTGGCGGAGCACTATGGCCACACGGGGCTTCCCCCGGCGGCCGCGCCGGTGTCCCGCCCTGACATCGCCAGCTTTTTCGCTTCCGCCGATGGCAAGGGGCTTGCCAATCGTACCCAGCGTGGTTTCTTTTCCGAGGGCACCATCCCCAGCGATGTCTCGCTCGATCGGGACAGCAAGGTGACCGACGTGGTTCGCCGGGCGCGCGAATCGCTGGCCTTTCCTTCGCCTACCCTGTCCAGACTGGTGCTGAGGCCGGCGCAACAGCGCCGCTATTTGGTCGTGGAAGGCCATCGCGTGCTCGCCTACGAAAATCGCGGGACGCAGGTGCATTTCTTCCTGGATGATGCCGTTTATGCGGATATGGCGCGCACGCTTTTGCCTGAGATTGCCGGCTACGCCGCGGGCCTGCTCAACCATCTCTTGCGTGCAAGCCTGGAAATGACGGTCGCGGAAAACAAGGTCACGGTGCGCCTGGGTGGTGAGGTGAAGGAGGGCGGGGCCTTGCACGTGTTCGCCGAGGACGGGAGCGGGCGTCGGCGTGAACTGCCGGAAGCTGCCGCGACACTCGCGCCGGGCGCCGAGATCGTGCTCGACCTACCTGCCGGGGCCAAGAAACTGGCTGCGGTGTTGCGCGGGCGCGACGCTGGCGGCCCTTTCGTGGCCGCCGGCGAAGTAACGCTGCCGTGAAGTCTATCTAGAGACGCCGAGGGCTCTGACTGCGAAGTAGGTCACAGCAGCGATGGTGGCCGAGGCCGGGATGGTGAAGATCCAGGCCCACAGGATGCGAGTGGCGACGCCCCAGCGGACGCGGCCCGGGTTGGACACGGAGCCCACGCCAAGAATGGCGCCGGTGATGGTGTGGGTAGTCGACACGGGAATTCCCAGGGACGTCGCAATGAAAATGGCGAGAGAGCCGCCGGTTTCGGCGCAGAATCCCCCGAAGGGACGCAGTTTGGTCAGCCGCATTCCCATGGTCCTTACTATGCGCCAGCCTCCGACCATCGTGCCCAGCCCCATGGCCAGATAGCACGCAACGACGATCCAGACGGGAATGCGACCAGCAGTGTGGAACTCCTCGCCCAGCACTCCCTGCGAGTAGAGCAGCACGGCGATGATCCCCATGGTCTTCTGTGCATCGTTGCCGCCGTGGTTTAGGCTGAACGCCGCCGCAGAGAGGAGCTGCAGATGCCGAAACCACTTGTCCACGCGCCCGGGCGTGGTCTTGCGGAACAACCAGGAGCAGGTGACCGTCAGGAACGACGAAGCAAAATAGCCGATGATGGGCGATAGGAAGATGAAGGCAGCAGTGCTGCCGATCTTCTGCCAGCCCAGGATGCCGAGCCCGGCCTTGGATACTCCTGCGCCGATCAGGCCGCCCACCAGAGCGTGGGAAGAGCTGGACGGCAGACCCCACCACCAGGTGAGCAGGTTCCAGGCGATGGCCCCGCCCAGGGCGCCCATGATCACGGCGATGTCGACCACGCCAGGGTCGATGATCCCTTTCCCGATGGTGCCGGCCACATGCAGCTTGAAGAGCGCGAAGGCGATGAAGTTGAAGAATGCCGCCCACAGCACCGCGCGAAATGGCGTCAGCACGCGAGTCGAGACGACGGTCGCGATGGAGTTGGCTGCGTCGTGAAACCCGTTGATGAAGTCAAAGGCCAGGGCAGCGGCCACTACCACCACGATCAGGATGATTTGGTTGAGATTCAAGGCGCTCATGCGGGCACTGACACCAAAGGGGTAGAGGTTACGTCGCGGAAGATGGCTGGCGTCGGCCCAGCCCCCACGTGCCTTGTGTCGCGTCCATGTATCACGAACACGACCGTCTCGGCCAGGTTAGCGTTGCAACACGTTGTCCGACACGCTCACCCCGCCGGCTTCCAGCTTGCCAGCCAGGCGCGACGGCGTGCGAGTGGCGATGAAGCGCCCTTTGCCCCTGCCTTTGCTTTGCCAGGCCAAGAGAGTCTCGGCGCGTAGCTCGCCGGAGGAGCCCAAGGTTGGCTCTGCAATCTCCATGACCCGGACATTCCCATCAGTCTGGGTGACGGCATGGACCAGCACGTCGAGACTCGATCCGAGTAGGTCATTGGGCGTGAAGGACGGCCCACGGGCCGCGTTCATCACCCGTAGTTGGTAGAGGGCGTCGTTTGCCGATCCAGCGATCAACGCGGCGACGGCGCCGTTCTGCCCTCGGGCGCATTCTCGCAGCAAATCGCCCAGGAGCAGCGACGCCGCCGCGTCGGCGACGACGTAGTCAGGCCGGAGCGCCACCGCGGCAGCCATCAGGCTAGGATTGCTGGCAGCGACCGCCAGCTTGAACCAGGCGGCTGCGCTGGCAGGCGGGCTGATGGTCTCGGCCAGAACCACGACGCGTGCTACTCGATCGAGAGACCAGGCCAAGGTTCCCAGGACTAGGTCGCAAGCGGGGCGGTCGCCCACGATGAGCAGGTTCTGCCGAGTGGCCACGCATGCTTCGAGGACTTGCTGCATCTCGGGCGAGAGGCTTCCGTCGGCCACCAGCTCTTCCAGGGTCTTGCGGCCAAGGTTCGGCCGTCGGATGCAGGCGTGCAGGCGGTCACAAAGGGGCGGGAAGATGGCCGTGATGCGTGTGCCATCGGCCAGGGTTGCGTCGATGATCGGCTTATCGGGCTCTGGTCGCGGCACGCCCTTGGCCGCGAGCTTGCGCAGATGATCCGGCAGCGCCGCCAAATCGGCGGACGCGACGGTGACGGCCTCTCGATGGCCATTCCGCTCAACCTCCGTCGACTGGGTTCCGTCAAAGAATACAGCGGTTGTACTCTCGCCGCCCAGCAAGCGCGCCAGCCAGGGCGGGTAGTCTCCGCTCAACAGCACTGGTGCGGGAGAATGGACAGGCGGGGAAGGCGCGGCCGGGGGCACAGGCGCGGACTTCACGCCGACGGGGGGAGGGACGGGCGGGGAAGGGGCGGCCGGGGGCACCGGCGGAGACGGCGGCGCGGGCACCGTGGGTCGCTCTGACTCAGTGACCAGTTGGGGCAGGGGCGTGCCCCGGGGGTTGGTCATGGGTTCGTCCGGCGGAGGCGTCAGGATGGGAACTGGGGGCTTGAGCGGCGGAAGGTTCAGCCGCGGGGCGGGGCTGGCCAGGTCATCATCGTCGTCCAAGTTGATTTCCGTAGGCAGCGGAGGCGCAGGAGTAGCCTCAACCGCCGCCACAGGCATGGCCTTGCTTTCTCGCCTGGGGGGTGGCGGTGGCGGGCCATGGGGCGAGAAGCCACGTGAGGGCAGGGGTCCGGAACCCTCATCGGCTTCGTGCAGGGCCGCGGGCCGTGGTGGCGGCGGAGGGGGCGGGGGCCGGCGGGGCAGGGCGGAGCTGAGCGAGCCTGCTTCCGGGGCCGAGGGTTCGTAGGGCGGCGGCGTGAGGCTCAGTTGTGACTCGGCTGCGCGCAGCCCGCTGGTGACGCGAATGACGAAATCGCCGACAAACACCTTGTCGGTGGTGCCAAGCGACGTGGCCTCGGCGATCTTGCGGCCGTTCACATAGGTCCCGTTGGTGCTGCCCAGGTCTTCGACCAGGAGCTGGCCATTCTGAAGCAGCAGGCGACAATGGTGCTTGGAGACGTTGCCCTTGGGAAGCACGATGTCGTTGTCCCGGACCCGTCCCACGCGGATCTCAGTCTTGTCGAAGCTGAGATCCTTGGAGTCTCCACCTTTCTCGGCCAGCGTCAGGATCAGCATGAGATCACGCTAAGCAAAAACGCGCTGCTTGTCTACTCAGGTCGTCGTGGCATTGGCGACTACCACGTCGGCCCGGTCTGTGGTGGAATAGCGGGCAGCCGGTGGCGGCCACAATCATCAACCACTCAAATGGAGGGCGTGACCATGCAGATCCCGAGACTCGCTGCTTTGGCCGGAATGCTGACCGTGGCAATGGGCTCCGTAGGTCGCGCCAGCGGGGAGGAACCAAAGCCAAAGTATTACTTCACCATAAGCAACGTAACCTCCGAAGATCACACGATTATTCCACTGGCAAAGGAGCTCCTAGCCAAGGAAATCTCCGCCCGATCCGAGTTCACCCAGGACCTGGGTGGCGCCGAGGGCGAAGCCGCTGCGTTTGCGGAGATGAAGAAGCGAGGGCTGAAGGGATTCCAGGTGAACCTGCGCATCATGACCTTCAAACAGGAGATCAAGCCGCCCGCGCCCGGCAGACGCGACAGGCAAATAGCCATCCAGGTCAAACTGGGCGTTTACGGCACGACCTACCCCGGAGGCAAGCTCAACTTCACCGGTGACGGCGAGGCTTCGCTCACCGGCGACTTTTCAGAGCGACGCATGGAAAGCGACGTTGAGGAACTGAGGAAGACGGCCATGGCAAGCGCGCTCAAGCAGGCGGTCAGCACGGCCGTGCTCAAGATGTCCACCGCCACGTTGCCAGATTCACCTCGCCGCAGGAAACACAAGCCGAAGTAGTCGCGTAGCAATGCGATTCGAAACCGACGAGACGATGCCGAGGCTTGTGTTTAGACTAGTCCGCGCCATGCGTTTCAATAGACCTGGTTCGCGCGTCAGCAAGGTCTTCGTGCTGGTTGTCCTTGCACTGGCTGGCGGGTGCAAGAAGGGCGTGCCGCCAGCTCCACCGCCTTCAGCCCAAGCCGAGTTGCCGTCGTTCGACGTCAGCAGGGACGCGGGGTTGCTCTTCACCCACGTTGAGCCCAACGGCAACTTCGCCACGACCGACAAGCCCGATTCGGTGCCAGAGATTGCCCGGCGTCTGGTGCGGGTCATCGACCCTGCCAAGGGCGTGGCCGAGCGGCATGACACGTCCAGCGTGTACGTCGTGGACCTGCGCGAGGTGCTTGCCAACGGCAAAGCGCCGACGCGGCCCATGTCCCGCGAGGCATTCGAGACCGGAGCGTTGGCGCAGTTGCCACCGGGCGATTCCAGCGCGCTGGCCGGGCCGCATGGACCGGCTTTGCCCGAAGAACCTGAGGAAGCCGGTCCGGATGCTGGGAGTGCTGCTGGCTCGCCCGTCGTCATCCTCTACGGGACGCCGTGGTGCGGGGCCTGCAAGGCGGCGCGCCAGTATCTGGCTTCCAAACACATTCCTTTCGCCTACAAGGACATCGAAAACGATCCGTCCGCCGCGCGCGAGCTGCAACACAAGGCCTCGCGTCTGGGAATTCCCGCCGATCGTGTGCCCATCATCGACGTGCGCGGTCGTTTGCTGGTTGGTTTCGACCGAACTCGACTGGAGGCGCTGTTGGGCGATGCGACTTGAGACTGTCGGCCGCGCCGACTTGGGCCGCATAACCTGGTAGTGTCCCTACTGCGTGGATTCCAACCTTCCATCTTCTCGCCTGGCTCTCATCGGTGTCGGCTACATCGGGGGCTCTGCTGCCCTGGCCGCACGACGGGCTGGACTGGTCGGCCGCGTGACAGGCTACGATGTTGACCCGCAAGCTGGGCCGGTGGCTTGTGCGCGGGGCGTGGTCGACGAGATGGCGGACAGTGCCGAAGCTGCAGCCGCGGGGGCGTCGTTAGTCTTGCTGGCCGCGCCGGTCCTGAGCCTGGCCGGCCTGGTCCGCCGCATCGCCGGGAGGCTGGCGCCCACGGCGACGGTCATCGATGTCGGCAGTGTCAAGCAGCCGGTCGTACTAGATGCCGACGCGGCCTTGCCAGGCGGACGGTTTGTGGGTTGCCACCCCATGGCTGGAGCCGAGCACGTGGGGGTTGGCTCCGCCGACCCTGAGATTTTTGCTGGCCGGGTGTGCTTTCTGTGTCCGACTGAGCAGACCAGCGCCGAGGCGATCAGGGCGGCGGGCCGATTCTGGCAGGGTCTTGGCTGCCAGGTGGTGTCCATCGAGTCGTCGCTACACGACCACCTGATGGCGGCAGTCAGCCACCTACCCCATGTGGCCGCCTTTGCCTTGGCAGCCAGCCTCGCCGATGCCCTGCCTCTGGTCGAGTCGAATGCCCTGCCCGGCAGGCCCTTCACCAGCCTGCGTGACACGATTCGCATCGCCGCGTCTAGCCCGCAGGTGTGGCGGGACATCCTCCTCGCCAACCGAGAGCATCTGCTGCCGCTGGTGCGCGAGTTGGAAGAGCGGGTGCGCAGCATCGGCGAGGCCATGGCGGCCGGGGATGCACCGGCGCTGGAGGCGGCGCTGGCCCTCGGACAGGCCTGCCGCCAGCGACTGGTGAAGTGAGGGTCGCAGTGCTTTGCTCCAGAGACCTCTCGGCCGGTGCTCTTGCTGCGTTGCTGGTCGCATCCTGCGCCACCCCGACTTTGCCGGGCCCATCGGCGGTTCCGGCGGCCACGCGCACCGCGGTCGACGACGATGATCTTTGGGCGCTGGCACCCGCCGAGGCGGAGCTTCTGCTCTGGGCCGACATGGCTCAACTCCGCGAATCAGCTTGGACCAAGGCCGCTCTCGCCAAAACGGCTCCGCTAGAGCGCGCGGCTCGCGCTACCTCGCGCGGTTTTGACGAAGTGGACGATGTGGATCGCCTGCTTTACGTGACGGTTCCTCTTTTGCGCGAGGGTGCGAGCATCCTGGTCGCCCAGGGGCGCATGGATCGCGAGCGTCTGAGCGCGGCCTTCCGGCGCCAACATCCCCAGACCACGGCGTCCGACTACCGGGGCGTGGGGGTGCTGGCCGAGGGTGAGGAGGCCCTGGCCTTTCTCACCAAGCGAACCGTGGTGTCCGGCCCGCTGGTGGCGGTTCGTGCCACCATCGACTGTGGTTTTGGCTTGGCCCGCAGCGCGGTCGACCAGTCGTGGTTGTCCGCTCTGCAGGCCATGCTTCGTGAGAGCAGGGGTCCGTCGCGGCGGCCGCCGGCAGTGGCTGCCGCTGTGCGGGTCAATCCGACCATGCGCGCGCAGCTTGAAGCTGAGATGGGCGAGGGCGGGACACTGGAACAAGTCGGGGCGCGCCTCGACCTGGGCCGTGACCTGGATGTGGCCCTGGTCGGGCTGGTATCCACCCATCAGCAAGCGTTGGATCTGGCCGCCCGCGCGTCTGCGGCGTTGCGCGAACAGCGCAACCGGCCGCTGGTGTTTATCCTGGGTCTGCAGCCCATTCTGGACGGTGTCCACTTTGCAGCCCGCGAGAACCAAGTGGAAGCAAGGCTGAGCATTCCCGAGGATCAGCGCGCGGAAATCGCCGACCGCATGGCGTTGGTGGCGGCCGAGCTTGCGCGCCGTCGTGCCAGCACGGCAGGCAAGGGCGAGGGAGCTTCCGAAGGAGACAGCCGATGAAGCAAGAAGATTCGAGTTCGGAGCCCCGGCTGCATGTCAGCCGCAGTCCCGCGCTCCGGGGCACGGTGCGTGTGCCTGGGGATAAGTCCATCTCGCATCGCGCTTTGCTGTTCGGCGCGCTGGCTGACGGCCCGGTCGAGATCAGTGGCCTGGGCCTGGGCGGCGACAATGTCAGCACCATGGCCGCTCTGCGTGCGCTGGGCGTGCCTATCCAGCAGGCGGGTACGGATGTGCGGGTGCAGGGGGTTGGCCTGGCCGGGTTGGGGGAGGCTGCTTCCCCGCTCGATTGCGGGAATTCGGGCACCAGCATGCGCCTTCTGTGCGGGCTGCTGGCGGGCCGGCCGTTCGTTTCCACCCTGACCGGCGATGGGTCACTTTCGCGCCGGCCGATGGCGCGGGTGGTGACGCCTTTGCGGCGCATGGGCGCGACCATTGACGGCCAGCAAGCAGACGCCCGGCCGGATGATCTGTTCCCTCCCCTCACGGTGCGTGGCGGGGCATTGCGGGGAATCGAGTACGAGCTTCCGGTGGCGAGTGCGCAGCTAAAGAGCGCTCTGATTCTGGCTGGCTTGCAGGCCTGCGGTCGAACCGTCATCAGTGAGCCGGGCTTGTCCCGCGATCACAGCGAGCGCATGTTGCGTTTCTTCGGCGCGCCGGTGAGCGCCGAGCCGGAGCGACGGTGCGTGGTAGTGGATCCCACGGGATGGAACGGCCGCCTGCGCGCGGGACCGGTGAGCGTGCCCGGCGACCTGTCGTCCGCGGCATTCCTCCTGGTCGCTGCGCTGATCGTGCCGGAGAGCGACGTGACGGTGGAAAACCTGGGGCTCAATCCCACCCGCACTGGGGTGCTCGATGCCCTCCACGCGATGGGGGCCAACCTGGAGATCGAGGTCACGGGCCAGGCCATGGGCGAGCCGATTGGCAGCGTGCGCGCGCGCTGGACCGGAAGGCGGCTGCGCGGCATCAAGGTTGAGGGGGAGTTGGCCCTGCGGTCCATCGACGAGATTCCCGCGCTGGCGGTAGCGGCGGCCATAGCCAAAGGCACCACCGAGTTCTGTGATCTGCGGGAACTGCGCGTGAAGGAATCGGACCGTATCGCCTGCATCGCACGCGAGTTGCAGCGAGCTGGCGTGACGGTGAGCGAGGCCCCAGATGGGTTTTCTGTCGTGGGCACAGAAGGACGCCCGTCGCGGGGTGGCCGTGTGCAGCCAGACGGCGATCACCGCATCGCCATGGCGGGCGCCATCCTGGGGCTGGTCGCCGTCGACGCGACCGAGGTGCCTAGCCAGGACATCGCGACCTCGTTCCCGAGTTTTGCCAGGCTCCTGCAAGTGCTGGGCGCGCCCGTGAGCTAGCTTTTTCCACCATGGAACCGACGGACGGCGTGCGTGGATTGAGTGCACCGGGCGGGCCAATTCAAGCCGCGACTGACAGGGAAATCGGCCGAACCGGCGCAGACATCAACGCCGATTGGCGCGAACGGCGCATGCAACTCGCCGTGCTTTGGCTGGTGGCGTGGGGGACCGCGTGCTCTTTCGGGTTCCACGAACTGGTGTACTGGGATAGCGCGGGCTACGTGCAACAGGCCATCACCGGCCAGATCGGCGGGCTCGGGTTGGGGCGGCCGGTGTTCGTGCTGGTGTCGCACGGCCTGGCCATGGTTCACCGCGCCCTGGGCGCTTCGCCGTGGGAGCTTGCGCGCTTCCTGCAGATGTTCTGGCTCTGCGTCTCGGCCTTCAGCGCGCCGCTGACCTTCTTGCTGGCGCGCGAATGCGGGCTTGCGCGCCGGGCGGCGTTCTTCGCGGGGCTGGCTGTCGCTGTCTCGCCCGCGCTGGCTCATGCCAACGGAGCCGTGCTTACCGACGGGCCCGCGCTGGCCACGACCTGCTTCGGCCTGCTGCTGGCGCTGCGCGCGCTCAATCCTGCGCACGAGGTCGGCCATCCGCTTCGCTGGGGTGTGACCGGTGGTGTGTTGCTGGGTTTGGCATTCGGCTTGCGCGAGCAGTCCGTGGCCCAGATCGCCGTGTACGCGCTCGCTCTGCTCGTCGCTCCGCGCCCGCGCCGGGTGCCCTTTGCCGTCGGAATTGTCTTGGGCCTGGCGTGCGCAACCATCGCGCCCGTGGTCTGGGCCGCGCGCACACGACCGGACTATTTTGCGATGGTCTGGGGCTGGGTTGAGGCCATGAGGCGCGAGCGTGGCCAGCACGCGCACGGCTCCGGCAATCTGCTGGCCTACGGCGGCTGGCTGTTCACGCTCGGACCGGTCGCTGCACCGGCCGCTGTGGTGGCTTGGGTCCGGCACTTCAAGGATCTGGTCAGCCCACGCCGTGGTCTCGCGTTCGCGGTATGCCTTCCCGCTCTTGCGCAGATGGCGCTCTTGGCTGGTTACCCGGACATTGGTTACAGCCCGCGTTTTCTCTTGCAGTCGCTGCCGGGCGCCTTGGCGATTCCGGCCGGGTTGCTTCTCGACCGAATCGTGCGGACCAGCCGGCGCCGGGCCATGATGGTGTTGGCAGCCCTGGTCCTCCCCACGGCGATAGCGGTGCCCATCGTGTACGCGAGGGAGCGATCACTGGTGGAATCGCTCGTGAGCCTTCCCGACGATTTGCGGAAACTGCCAGGCAGAAGTGTGGTTGTCACCGGCCAGCTATGCGAGAGCATCCGGCTGGCCCAGGTCATTGCCCTGCGCGAGATGTTGGCCTGGCAAGGCCCACGCCCCGAGTGGCAGGCCGTCTGTCCCGGGTGGGGCTGGCCCGTCGATTTGTCCGAACGGCTCGCCGGCGAACGCGCTCGTGGCGCTACCGTGGTCCTCGACCTGCGGCCCAGTTCTTGGCGCGGCGCCGATCAGCGGCGCGACCTGGCCGAAGTCTCCCGCTGGGAGCGGCAGCACGAGGGACGCGAAGGGATCGTTGTCTGGCACTGACCAGCGCAGCCACTGATTTCCTAGTTCTAGAAGGTTCCCCCGATGGCAACCTTGGGGATGGATTTCGAGGAATCGGTCGGCACCGCGATTAGCACGTAGCAACTGACCGCGGCCACGCTGGCGCCGATCCCGATCAGGGCGCCGGCCACGGCCGGCCACTTCTTGCTGTCATGGCCGGCGTTGGCCAGCAACGCGCCTCCTGCGACGATGGTGGCGAAGCCCAGCGCGATGCCCGCCGCAGCGAGGGGACGGCGCCAGGACGAGGGCGGTGGTGGCGGCGGTGGCGGGCGTTGCTGGGCCAGCCACAGTTCGACCGGGTTCTTGATGGCGTCACCAAGCTGGATGATCTTCTGCCGGGCCTCGTCGACCGTGCACACAGGGCAGAAGCGGGTTTGCGTGTCGATGGGCACGTCCGCGGGCGACTGACCTTCGGTGCTGAACAGACGCGCGGTCATGTCGTAGCTGTTTCCGGTCACGGCGACGGTGACGCGCACGATGTGGCTGACGTCCAGCATCTGGCCCAGGCGCTTGATGCAGATGGAGCCTTCGCACTTCTGCAGCTCAGGGAAGATGTCGACGTAGCGAGCGACATCGACAGAATCGAGGGCGTAGATGGGCGCCGCACGGTTGAGGCCCACCACGAAGCCATCCTGCAGACGCATGGCCAGGGCGCGCGAGGCTTCCTCGCCGGTCACCTGGAATTCCGTTATGGCGACACGCGCAGTGGTTGGGTATTGCGGGACGGGAATCGGGGGCAAAGCCGGCCCGGGGAGAAGTCCGCTCGCGGGTGGCGGCCCGACGGGCGCGGCCGGGGGCGCTAGCGCTTGCGGGGCCGAGGCAGGTGCGGGCGGCAGGGTTGCCGCCGGAGATGGCTCCGACGTCTTCGTTGCAGGCGCGACAGGTTCACCCGCGCGTTCACCGTTCGCCGCGCTACCTGGGGCTGGACCGGTGCGCCCGGCGGTCGAATTCTTGCCGGTTGGCGCCGGCGGGCTGTCGGATGGGGTTTTGGACTGCGCAAGCGCAACCTGGGCGCCGAGCGAAGCGAGTAGCAGGGGAAGCAGTTTGGACCTGCGCACGAGAAAGCCCCAGTTTGTCACATTCGGCACGCGACGTCAGCGGATCCCGTCGACGCGGTTCTGTCCCTCATTCCTTTTCCTCCAACTTCCTCTTCATGCGTTTGAGAAGCGCATCGAATGATTCTTTGTTGATTATCTTGCCGAACTCGGCTCGGTAGTTCTCCAGCATGCTTTGTTCGTCGGTGATGACGTCATAGACCAGCCAGCGGCCGTCTTTGGTGAGGAACTTGTATTCCATCGCCACGTCCACCTTCTTGCCCCGCGCTACGCTGTGTAGGGTGGCGGTCACGTCGGCTTCTTGGCCGTCGATGGTTTCCTTTTCGAACACCATGTCGTAGTTCGGCGATCCGTGAACCTGCTTGATGTAGCTGCGTTCGATCAGGTCGCGCAGCGTCGCGACGAACTCCGTTCGCTGCTTGGCGGTGAGGCCGTCCCAGTGTCGTGCGAGAGAACGGCGCGCCAGCTCCTCGAAATCGAGGAAGCCGGCCACAATCTTGCGCATCTCATCCCGCTTGGCGTCGGCCTCAGGCGACCAGGACGGCGGTCGGCGTGCAAACAGCTTCTTCAGCGCGCCGTCAGACTTCTTCAACACGGCCATGGGGCTTGACGCTGTCTTGGATTCGCCGGCCGCGCCTTCGCTGGGAGCGGGAGTCTCACTCTTGGGCGTTTTGGTGCCCTTCTTGGGTTCGGCGCCACCTGCCGCCGTCGGTGTAGTGGTTGGCAAGAGGATGGCAAGAATGGCGATCGCGACTCGTGCGCTGGGCAGGATGGGTAAGGCAAGATTTCTCATGGAATGACAGGATGACTCTATACCGCAGCCGCCTGCGCAAGGGAAACCGCTGTCTCAGCCGTCGGCGACGCCGCTGGCCCCCGCGTCTGGGCCGTTGTCCGCGCCACTGTCCACGCCGCCGTCGGCCGCGCCGCCGCCACAAGGCGCAACCGTCCAGGTGCCGTAGTCGCCGTTGCCTTGGTCGTCGGTGCCCGTGCCCCATTGGTTGCCACCGTCGGCATCCACGTACCCGGAGATCTGAGTGCTTCCGGTTCCGCATGAGAGCCCGTCGCTCGCATACAAGCCGCCAAACCAGACGTTGTTGAGGCCGACGCAAATGGCGGCTCCCGAGGGTACAGCCGTGACGGCGAATGGGAACGTCTGGGAGGGGGTGGTGCCGGTGGTGGAGGTGTCGACTAAGCTGCCGCAGAAGAGTTGAATCGGGCTGCTGGTTGCAGGCTCCAGAATCAGGGCGAAGGTGCCGTAGTCCCGGGTATCCTGGTACGAGCCAAATACGTACGCCGGTCGGGAGATGCCGGCTAGCTGGTAGCCGTCAGTCGACGAAAGCGAGAGGCTGGCACTGGACTGGTCGAGCGTGCCCGAAAGGGACACTACTTTGCCGCCAAGATCAATGGTCCCGCTGGCGGGAAGTGGGCCGGATCTCGCCTCCCCCACCGTGACCTCCACGGTCCCAGCCTCGGCGGTGCCGGCGAAAACTCCGCGGTAGGTCCCAGGCCCGCCCGAAGGCGGCTTGTTGGCGCAGCTTGGGCACAGCAACGCGACAAAGGCGCCGAGGAAGACAAAGCCGCGGAGAGTGGAGATGGGGGGGACGAGCATGAGATGGCTCCTTTGGACGGAATGTGAGACTAGCAGCCCGCAGTCGAATGCTCCATCAACCGAGTGCGGGATCCTCGGCTCGGGCCGCAACTTCCTGTACGCGGCTGAGCACAGCGTGGGCGTTCATCACGCGGGCATAGACGTAGAGAGCAGCAGGCAGCCCCTCGTCGAGGGCCGCCTCGCTGACGCGCAGGTGCTTGTTGACGGCAAAGACCACGGCCGTCAGCCCCTTGCGCGCCAGCTCGATACGCTTCCAGACGGCGTCGCGACTCCAGAAGCCGAGGACCTCCAGATAGACCGTCTGCCCGGTCTTCTGATGCACGAACTGCAAGTCGGGCACGCACTGGCCGACGCCCGGGAGATCGAGAATCGCGTGGCTGGGGGCTGGCCGCCAGGGACCGGGCAGGGCACAAAGATCGTGAAGGAGCCCGGCCACTTCATCCGGAAGCTCATCGGACGGCTGGTCGACCATGGCTTCGCGATCGGGCGCCTCATTCCCGTCGGGGACCTGCCCTGGGAGCGGGCCGCGCAGAGCATAGCGCAGAGGCTGCCTGTCTCGTCCCCAACGCAGCTCGGCCTCGATCGTCAAGCGGTCGCAGGCCATGAGTGCCGGCAGGGCCAGCGCGAGCTGAAGTCCGTACTTGGTCACCGATTCAAACAAACTGTAGGGGCCGTCAATGTGCAGGCGATAGCCGGTGTTCTTGGGCAGTCGTTCAATGCGATAGAGCAGACGGAGAAACTTGAGCTTGTGGAAGAGGTGGCGATAGCTGATGGGCGTCGCACTCCACACCGTGGCGCGCACCGCGAGAGCGCGCAGCAGGACTGCCTGGTGTTGGGCGAGGTGGTGCTCGGCTAGCAAAGCCTCAGGCGAGAGCAGACGCGCGTTGCGGAGAATGTGGGCGTCGGCCAGGTCGGCGAACAGGGCGCGTTCCACGGTGTCGCTGGACACGCCGCGCTCGGCCGCCAACGCGGCCAGGATGGCTGCGCGATCAAAGGCCGCGTGATCGGCATCGCGGCGCGCGCTGCCGGCGCGGGTAAAAAGCGTGCGTCGCAATTCCATCGGATCCAGGGCCGTGTCCTCTTCAAACTCGCAGCGATCGAGTACCAGTTTGAGCAGTCCGCGGGCCAGGCGCTGCTCGGGCGGCTCCACATCGACGGCGCTGCAGGCGTCGAGTAGGGTGCCGCGAGACTGACCGACATGCGCGCGCGCAAGGTCAATATACGCGGTGGCCAGTTCTAGTGCGCGGGGACGTTCCGCTTCAGACACCGGTATTACGACCAGACGGTCCCCGCGCCGGCGCACGTGCACGAGGTCAGCGGTAAGCAATGTGTTCGCGCCTCCGTTGGCTGGTGGAGGTTTCGCTGGTGCCGCCCGCGACCAGCTCGTAGAGGATGGCCTGCTTGCCGGCGCGCTTGCGCAGGATGCGGCCCAGGCGCTGCACATGTTCACGCACCGAGCCGCTGCCCGACATGACGATGGCCACGTTGGCCTCGGGCACGTCCACGCCTTCGTTGAGCACCTTGGAAGTGGCGATGGCGGTGTAGCGGCCCTGGGCCAGACCGTCGAGGATCTCGCTGCGCTCGCTTACCCGGGTCTGGTGGGTGATCGCGGGAAGCAGGAATCGCCTGGCCACCAGGTGCACGGTGGCGTTGTCTTGGGTGAAGATGATGGCGCGGTCGCGGCGATGTTGGTGCAGGAGTCTTTGCACGTAGTCCAGCTTGGCCGGGGCGGTGAACGCGATGGCGCGCTGGCGCCGGTAGGCCTCGAAGGCGCGCCGGCCTTCGGCATTGCGCGAGGAGCGGATGATGAACTCGGTCCACCCGTGCGGGCTGGCCATGGAAATGCCGTTCACCTCGAGAAACTGTCGATACAGCGCTCGCTCGGCCGCGTATTCCGCTCGCTCGGCCGGAGAAAGCTCCACCACGACCCGCACGGTCTCGTAGCTCGACAGATAGTCGCCGGACAGGGCCACGATGTCTTTGCGGTAAACGACCGGGCCGATGAGATCGTCGGGGGCATCAGCACTGCCCGCGCTTTCGGGCGCAACCCCACGGGTGGACCAGGCGTCACGCTCGGGCGTGGCGGTCAGCCCCAGCCGAAAGGGCGCGATGGCCAGGCGCGCGGAGAGCGAGTAGCTGGCGCTGGGCAGGTGGTGGCATTCGTCGAACACCAACAGGCCGAAACGCGCGCCCAGGTTCTCCATGTGCAGGTAGGCCGAGTCATAGGTGGTGACGGTCAGCGGCCGTAGGTCGTACTCGCCGCCGCCGATGATGCCCACAGGCATGCCGAAGGCGGACACGAGACCATCATGCCACTGGCGGACAAGATCGAGAGTGGGAGTGACCACCAGGGTGCTGCGGCGCCGAAGGTCGATCGCCATGTGGGCCACCAAAGTCTTGCCGGCGCCGGTGGGCAAGACGACGACACCGCGGCCACCGGCCGCATCCCAGGCAGCCAGCGCCTCGTTCTGATAGGGGCGCGGCTCGCGTCGGACCGCCGCGCCCGAGGTCAAGGTTTCGTACTGCCGGGCTTGGTCGGAGTAAGCGATCTTCAGACGGCGCAAGGTCCGGATCAGGTCTGCGTACGCCGAGGCCGGCGCGCGAAAGCAGGCGGTGCGTTCGTCCCAAACGCACGCGGAGGGCAGGCCGGCCAAGGCCGGAGGAACCCCGGCGATTTCAAGCGTGCCAGAGCGAAAGCGAATCTCGACCGTAGCAGGCTCGGGCGGTGGCGAGGTTGCGTTCGCGGTCACGGCCGGCCATCACAGCAGCTCGTCGAGCCGCTCGCACACATATTCCACATACCCACGGCATTGCGCGTGCACCCGCTGGCGATAGATGCCCTGCGCGGCTGGGTCGTTGAAATCCAGGCCGGTGAGGGCAAAGCAGTTGTCGCTGCCAAAGCGGGCGCGAAAGCCCTGCACCTTGCTGACCAAGACATCGCGGTCGTCGCCCAGTTTGTCCCGGCCAAAGGCGGCGCTGAGCACCAGCACGCCGCCAGTCAGGGCCCCGCACACGGATTTGGTGCGGCTGAGCCCGCCGCCAAACCCGGTGGCGATGCGCGGGATCAAGTCACTTTGCTGGCCCAGACGCTTCATTCCAGCGATGGCCACGGCTTCGGTGCAGGTCAGGCCGCTGTCGAAGATTTCGATTGCGAGCTTCGTGGTCGACATGGGGCGATGCTAGCGCGTTCGTGGCAGAGGCGTCAGTACGATTGACCATGGCAAGGCAATTCTCCTGTGCGCAGCGAGCGGCCTCGTGTGACATTCTCTGGCGTATGCGCGCAAAGGTCGTCATCGCTGCAGCGCTGCTTCTCGGCCTAGTGGCCTGGGACTTCGCCGCCGCCACCACCTTTGTGGGCGACGACTACCTATTCCTCGCGTTCGCACGGCTGGAGCCCAATCCACTGCTGGCCTTCACGCGTGACATGCATGGCGGCGAGTACTATCGGCCCCTGTCCATGTTGCTGTGGTGGATGCTCAATCGGGTGGGGCAGGGGGCGGAATGGCCGTTTGCCCTGGCGGGATTTCTACTGCACGCCGGGAGCGCGGCGTTGCTCGTGGCGCTTGGCCGCGGAGTTGGGTTCTCGTTTCGGGTTTCGTTGACCGCGGGGGCGCTGTTCCTGGTGGCGCCGGCTGAACGCGAAGCGGCGCTGTGGTTTTCGGCGAACACCGATCTCTTGGCCACACTCGCAACCCTGGCTGCGCTGGTTTGCCTGTTGCGGGCGTCGCGGGGCTGGCAAGTGGCGTCGGTCGGGCTGGCGGCGTTGGCCTATTTTTCGAAAGAAACCGCGCTGGTGCTGCCGGCGCTGGGGGTGGCCGCGAAGTTTGCGGTTTCGGTGGATCCATCTCGGCGGCGGCCCGCCGCTGAGAACGCAGAGGGGAGCGGGGAGCGCACAGAGTTCTTTCGGGCATGCATCGTGCCTGTGTTTCCGCATATGGCTGTGGCGGGTGGGTACCTGATAGTTCGGTCCACGGTTTTGCGCGGTCTGGGCGGCACCAACGATCCGGTCGCGCCCTGGTGGGGACGAGGCCTGCAGGTGGCAGGGGGTTTGGTGCATGCGGTGACGGCGTATGCGCCACTTCCCAAAGCTCTGGCGTGGCTTGTGGGCGGGAGTGTGTTGCTCGTCGCTGGGGTGTTCGCGGTGCGCGCCCGTGGCCGCGCTTGGTTCCCTGTTCTCTGGACTTTGCTGACCTTGCTGTTGCTGCCAGCGGCCGGTTGGGTGGTGGGCGCGCGCTATTTCTACCTGCCCGCTGTCGGACTCATGCTAATGCTGGCCCTGGCCGCCGACACGCGCGGGGTGGCGGCAGTGATCGCTGCCGTCAGCCTGCTAGCAGTCATGGGCGTGGGCTCGACCGCTGCCCGCGTGGACGAAGTCCGTCACTACCGCGCAGTCCTGGCCGCGGCCCGCGAGGTGGTGGCCAAGGGTGCGCAGGCGGGGCAAACGATTTTCTTGATGCGAAATGCAGTGAAGGACCTGGACCTTGCGCTCAAGCTCACCTCGCCAACCGGGCGACTGCCGCAGCCGCTCCTCGTGATCCCCGACGTGCCCGCCTCGTTCGTCTGGATGCCCGATGCGCTTGCCGAGCGCGCGCGTTTCCTCCTCGCACGACCACCCCTGCCACCCAAGGGTGCGTACCGCTTTGGTGGCCAGCACATCATGGGCCTGGCCCGGCGCGAAGAGGCCCCGGATCTCGACGAGGTGCTCGCCCGGCTGCCCGAAATCCGCTTCATCGAATTGGTCACGGACGGGCGCGGCCAAGTGACCGGACGAGACCTAACCGACTCACGCCGGTGAGACTAGAGCACAGAACGGTTTGTCTCCCGTCGTGAAATCGCGCATTTGCGTAGCGTACCTTCGTTGCTCGTCGGGCAAATACGTCGAGTATT
>PMKP01000451.1 GCA_003157775.1 Myxococcales bacterium
TTCGACCACTCGGCCACTCCTCCGCATGCGATTTCTGTTCGAAAATATCCGATATGCTGCCCAATGTCCTTGCGTGATGTCTCGTAGCAGGGATGCCACGGTGATGTCAGGATCTACCTCAAATCCTGCCCCAGATGCTCCGGAACCCTCATCGCGTGTCCAGGTCACCTCAGAATTCTGAGCCCGCACTGCGTCCATGTCCGCGTCGCCACGAGGGAATTGGACCAGTGACCGCCGCGAGAGAGTCGGCACATAAATTGCTGTCGTTGCAACTATGTGCAGGACGTCAACTAGCGTTGCAGTCCTTTTCGTGGCCGGCGTGCTGGGCCTGGCGTGTGCCGACGAGTCCGGTCTGAAGTCAGCTGGCGGTGGTGGAGGCTCTGGAAGCGGGGCCAAGGGCGGCCAGGCAGGCGGCAGCGTAGCGGGCGGCTCGGGTGGCACCATCGCTACTGGTGGAGTCTCGGCTGGCTCGGGTGGCGCCATCGCTTCCGGTGGCGTTCAGGTCTACTCGGGTGGCGCCATCGCTTCCGGTGGCGTCAGAGCTGGCGGAACCGGCGGAGATGGCGCCGGCACGGTTGGAACCAGCGGGTGTCCACAGCCACCACATTCGTGTCCCAATAGGTGTCCGGGGGGGTGGCCATGGACAACCACCCCGAGTCCTGACCCCTGCGACTGTCCTATTCAGACCTGCGGGCCGTCCCCTGACGCAGGCGTGACGAAAGACTCCAGTGGTCCAGACACGCCGCCCGGGTGCCCACCAATCGCGTGCCCCGCGCTGGCCTGTCCGGGAGGGTACCTGCCGAATCCCGATCCCTGCACTTGCCCCGTCTGTGCCCCGACCTCTGACGCAGCCGTAGCGAGAGACGCCAGCGGCGAAACATCGCCCGCCTCCTGCACGGGCCTGGACGAGTGTGGCTGCTTTGCAGCCAGCGGCTGCGCGGCAATTGCGGAAGCCTGCTGGTGTCCTTTCCCGCAGTGTAACCCATCCGCGGCGTGCGTCTGCGGCGGCGGCCGGTTCCTCGCCTGCGCTCCGCAGGCAATTGCCACCTGTGCCGGCGCAAAGGCTCGGGTTGCGGCCCTTTGTCCAACCCTCGGTGGCCCGACCTTCGATGGGCTGTGCGCGCGGCCATCCCCCGCATGCGTAACAAAATGCCTTGCCCAGGTGAATTCATGCAGCGACGTCGGCTGTTCATTCTGCGAGGCCTGCGATTGCATCGGCGACAACTTCTCCAACTGCTATACGCAGTGTGCTAACGTTCCACTTCTCTGACTCAGGCGCTCCAGATTTCATCCGGGCTCGCACCCGGCCGGACAGGATCCATAGTTCACAGTAGAACAACTGCCACCTTCACGGTTCGAGATAACACCGTTGGGATCGCGTCATGAAGACCCCGACACGCAACATAGCACCTTGGACTTCTTTGCGATTTCTGACAGATTGAATTGGTAACGTCGGAACGCCTGGAGTCTCCTAATCTGTTGCGGAGGTGTGATAACCATCTTCTCCCATAATCTCGAGGTTGACTCGGACATCGAGTGTCAGAGAGTTCGGAATGGAGGCACCAATGAAAGCATCAGCAACCGCCACGACAATTGCCTCAATCGCTGCGTGCGTATTTGCGGGTGCGCTTTTGCTCCAATGCGGACCGACTGACCCCATCAATGCTGGATCCCTGTCAAATGGGGGCAACGGAGGCGGCGGCGTCACAGGCACGTCGCCGACAGCCGGAGCCGGCGGCAACAGCACGGCCGGCAACGGAAGCGGCGGCACTCACTTCCAATTCAGTGCCCCGCCACCAGCCGGCGGCAGCACGGAATCGACTGGCCCTGTCGACGCACCGGTCGCCACAGCCGAGCTCAACTGCGGAGTCCAGACCCAAAACCCGGCCCCGCAGCCGGTGGATCTCCTCTTGGTTCTGGACCGCTCATCATCGATGAGCGACGACATCGCTTCCGACGCCACCTGCGGCGGTCGCGGCGCTCCTGCCAATTGCACGACGCGATGGTCGACGATGACGGCATCCCTCCAGCAAGTTCTGGCGACTTCGCCAGCCGGCGTCCAGTGGGGCTTGAAGCTCTTCACGTCGCCAAAGGGGTCAACCTGCACGGTAAACCAGGGAGTAGAGGTTGCGGTGGGGCCAAACACCGCTACGCAGATCCAGAACACAATTACTGGCACCTCCCCAGCAAACCAGACTCCCACCACTGCCGCCATCAAGGCGGCCGTCACCTACTACGGCACGGTAAGTGATGGCCTGGCCCACTACATTCTTCTTGCTACCGATGGTCAGCCCAATTGCGACCCCGGGACATCCCCAAGTGTCACCGATGCCTCGGTGCAGGACACCGCCAACGAAATCGGCATCGCTCTCAATTCCGGTGGCATCAAGACCTATGTCATCGGCATCGGACCGTCGACCGGCAACCTGGACAACTTCGCCCAAGCCGGCGGAACCGGGAACTACTTCCCTGCGACCTCTCCCGACCAGCTCACCTCGGCGCTCAGCACCATCATTGTCGACGTTGCGAGTTGCAAGTTCACTATGAACGCGGCTCCGCCCGATCCCAGCAACCTCGGCGTGTATTTGGATAAGGGTACCAAGGTTGCACTGGACCCGTCGGATGGCTATTCACTGGCCGCGGACAACGTGACCGTCACATTCAATGGCAGCTACTGCGACGGGCTCAAGAACGGGACCTACCAGGTCGTGCAGGTCTTTTTCGGATGCCCCGGCGCGCCCCCGCCTGCGGTGATCCCGTAGCCACAGCTTGTAGGGAAATTGCGGGCCGCCCGGGAAGCCGGCACGCGGGGAAGCGAAACGCAACTCGCGACTCAAACTCGCGAGCGCTCCCACGCTACTGTTTCAAACTCTTTAGGTCTGGAAAGGACGTTACCGGCAAGAGTACGCGGACTGGAGGAATCTCGCCGCTGGTGCGCGCACGGGCGATCCATTCTATTGCCACGCCCGATCCGGGGGGCATGATCACCGTTGCCTTGAGGCGACCTTCGCGAACCAGACGTTGGCCAAAGGTCTGCGATCCGTCGCAGCCGGTGATGGGGGCGCTGTCAACCGGCAAGCTGCGCTGGGAATTGAAGTCGCGCACGGCCTGGCGCACGCCCAGGGCCATTTCGTCGTTGTGGGCCACGAACACGCCTGGCAGATCTTTTTCCGAGGTGATCTCTCTTGACCAGCGTGCTACGGCCATGCGCGCACCTTCGCTGGTCCAGTCGGCAT
>PMKP01000476.1 GCA_003157775.1 Myxococcales bacterium
GGCAACGGTGGATGACTTCTACCTCGACATGTACGAGATCACGGTGGGCCGGTTCCGGCACTTCGTGAACGCGGGCATGGGCACGCAGGCCAGCCCGCCCGCATCGGGCGCTGGCGCCCATTCGTTGATCACGGGCTCGGGCTAGGACTCGACGTGGAACACGAATCTGTCCGCGGACACGGCCAGCCTGAAGGCCGCCATGAAGTGCCTTGACCTCTATGCGACCTGGACCGACGCGGCGGGGAGCAACGAGAGCAAGCCGGTGAACTGCCTGGACTGGTACACGGCGTTCGCTTTCTGCGCGTGGGACGGTGGCCGACTGGCGACCGAAGCCGAGTGGAACTACGCGGCGAGCGGGGGCGACGAGCAGCGGTACTATCCGTGGTCGAGCCCGCCAACATCTACCACAATCGATGACAGCTACGTGGTCTATTGCGGCTACTCGTGCAGCGGCCCGCAGAACGTCGGTTCAAAGTCGCCGAAAGGTGACGGGAAGTGGGGCCAGTCCGACCTGGACGGGAACATAGCGGAGTGGACGCTGGATTGGTGGACAAACCCGTACCCAATGCCGTGCAACAATTGCGCCGAGCTAACAGACGCCTCCTACCGGGTGTTTAGGGGCATGGAGTCCGGCACATCCAACATCTTGATGTTCCGGTCGGCCGAACGCGCCGCCAACGACCCCGGAAGCCACGCCGCCGGCATCGGAGCGCGTTGCGCCAGGACCAGCTTATAGTCTATGGCGCAATGTTCTCGGAAATGCGTACGCCCAGTCGCATACGCAGATATTCCATGTAAAAGGGGGTAGACGGTTAACTCCACCTGACTCAAGACGCAGCCGTGGAAGCCTGGGCACGGATGGGTGAAGGTCGCGATTGCCCCATTCACGGTCGCACGGCCCCTTCTGCGCCACCGGGGACCCTTTGGGCGCATCTTGTGAGGCACCCCACCGAAGGGCCGAGGAGGAGCAAACCGTCTACCCCCTTTTCCATGTATTCAGTGCAACGATGGTCCTGGATTCCAGCTATCATCTCGCGCGGGACCCTGCGGCAGCAGCACTCGCCACGGCGCCGCCATGGCTGTTGTCCGCCATAACGCCATCCGGATGGGGTCACCTCCGACGGTGACGATTGTGATCCGCTAGCTGGCTTCGGTGGGCAAAGGGGACAGGGCAAGCTATCTACCGCCTCCGTGAAGCATCTTGCGCAACGCGGCTCGCAACCTGGCCACATTCGCCGGCGCGAACACCCGCATCCCTGGCCGCGGCAGACACCCCCACCTCCGTGGCTGCGGGAAGACCCCGGCCGCCTCCAAGCGATGGTACTGGGTCTCGGAGATCCTGAGCTTGCGACAGATATCACGGGTGAGCAGTAGCCCCTGCGCGCGCACGATCGAGTAAAAGCGGCGGAGTGGGTTCGGGTGATGGCCCTGGATGTAGCGGGGCACGCCCTTGGTCGGACACCGATGCCGGGGTTTTAGCTGGATTTGCTCACCGCATCCACAGGCACACAACGGTGCCATTGACTGCAGCCGGTAGGTCCAACGGGATCCTGTTTCGGCCCTGGCACCCCGGAGTCCAATGATTTCAACGGGCTTCAGCACCGACGGTAGCGCGGTTTTTCGGGGGCCTATGTACCCCGGTAAAGGCAAGACCATGCTCGCCCGGCGCTTGCCAGGAATTCTGCCCACCCTGTCGTTTGACGAGTCGCTTGAAACCACCATGATCTACTCGGTAGCGGGATCGCTGGCCGGGCGATCACTCATTACCGAGCGGCCCTTTCGCGCTCCCCACCACACGGTCAGCGTGGCCGGCTTGGTGGGCGGTGGGCCCATGGTGCGGCCGGGAGAGATTTCGCTGGCTCACAACGGGGTGTTGTTTCTCGACGAGCTGCTGGAATTCGGCCGGCACGCCCTGGAGGCCCTGCGCCAACCGCTGGAGGAGCGGGAGATCTCTGTGGTGCGCGCCCGCCGCACCGTCACCTTTCCGGCCGACTTCATGCTGGTCTCGGCGCTGAATCCTTGTCCCTGCGGCCATTATGGAAATCCACTGCGCACGTGCACCTGCTCACAATTGGCCATCAACAGCTACCGGGCGAAGCTGTCCGGGCCACTGTTGGACCGCATTGACATGCATGTCGAAGTGCCGGCCATCTCGTATCGTGAATTGGCCGGCAGCGAGGCCGGCGAAACCAGCGAGACGGTACGAGCCCGAGTCGAAACCGCGCGCGCCACCCAACTGAAACGGGCCGGGCGTTGCAACGCACGGCTGGGATCGCGGGAAGCGAGAGCTTTCGCCGCGCTGGACAGCGACGGCCATCGCATCATGGAGCGCGCAGTGGAACGATTGGCGCTATCAGCGCGGTCGATAGAACGCGTGCGGAAACTGGCGAGGACGATCGCCGATTTGGACGGCTCGCCCGATGTGCGGGGACCGCATTTGGCCGAAGCGTTGCAATATAGATTCCTGGATCGAGAGGTGACGTCGTGAAGGAAGAATGCTGTTTCACCGCAGAGGGCACAGAGGACACGGAGGGCGGAGGGGAAGGGTTGAATGGGATCTCGGGGTCGATCATCGGAGCGGCGATTGAGGTGCACAAGTACCTCGGTCCGGGGCTGCTGGAAGGGGCCTACGAGGCGTGCCTTGGCTACGATCTGATCGCGCGCGGGCATGCGATCGAGAGGCAGAAGCCTTTGCCCATCGTCTACAAAGGCGTGTCAATCGACTGCGCGTATCGCTTGGACTTGGTGGTTGATAGGCAGGTGATCGTCGAGGTCAAGGCTGTCGAGCAACTGCTGCCAGTTCACGAGGCCCAGATCCTGTCGTACCTGCGCCTCTCCGGCCTTCCCCTGGGCCTGCTCGTCAACTTCAACGGCGCGACCCTGAGGCAAGGCGTGCGCCGGTTCCGTCCCTTTCAATCCTTCTCTGTGTCCTCTATGCCCTCTGTGGTGAAAAACAGCTAACTCACAAGGAGACGACCCATGGCTACCATCAAGGAACAACTGAAAGAAAAGTTCAAAGCACTATCTTCTGCTCTGTCTGCGATAGAAAAGCAATTTGGCAAAGGCGCCATCATGTCGTTGGGCGGCGGCGAGACCACGGACATCCCGGTGATTCCCACCGGCTCTATCGGGCTTGACCTCGCTCTGGGCGTGGGCGGGCTGCCGCGCGGCCGGGTGGTGGAGATCTTCGGTCCCGAGTCGTCAGGCAAGACCACCCTGACCTTGCATGCCATCGCGCAGGCGCAGAAGGCGGGCGGCATCTGCGCCTTCATCGACGCCGA
>PMKP01000416.1 GCA_003157775.1 Myxococcales bacterium
AACTCGGGCAGCCACTCGCGCAGTCCCGAGTAGTATTCATGGTTGCCCGTGACCCCGAAGACGCCCAGGTGTGCCCGCAGACCAGCCAAGGGGAGCGTGTCTTCGCGGTCCGACCCGGATCGGCCATCGACCAAGTCTCCTGTGATAACGATGAGGTCCGGGGCAAGGGCATTGGTGCGGCGGACGATGTCGTCGGCGAAGCTGCGACTCTTGGTCGCACCTATGTGCAGGTCAGTCAGTTGAACGATTGTGGTTCCTGCTAGGGCCGGCGCGAGCCCGGGGAGCGCGATGCGAAGCTCCTTCACCACGGGGTCGCGCAACCCTTGGAAGACGGAGTAGGTCCCGGCTGCGCCGGTCACCGCAAGCACGGTGACAGCCACCACGCGGGTCAGCAGGAGTCGCATGGTCGGATCGAGTGGCGGAATCGCGGACACCGCCCTGCCGAGAACGAGAACCAGCCTGAGCACGTCGGTCGCCAGCAGTGCCGCCAGGAGGAGCAGCATCAAGCCGAGCCAGATGTACCCGGGCCAGGCAGCAAGGGCGGCCCACGGTCGTGGCATTAGCCTGGGCGCCATGAGTGCGACCGGCACCGAACAGGCGAGCACGACACAGGCCACGGTTGCCCATGTGCGATAGGGCGGGGGCATCTGTGTCCCGCGCACCAGCCGCACCCAGAAATAGGAATGAATGCCGGCCAAAATGGCGAGCGCGAAAAGAAAGAAGGTGATGAACCGGTAGAGCAGAGGCGGGCCCTCCCAACGTGGTGCTTCAGTGCAGCGTCGAAGGAGCAGGTGACAGGGGCGGTTGACGCGGTCGTGCGCGCCTTTCGTGAGATTCGACGGAGCAGTTCAGGGAGCAAATCAAGGGGATGGTCATGTGGAGGGTTGTATTTAGCACGTGAGTCGCTTGGTACCCGATGTGGGATTCCGAACACGACACGCCTGTGACATCAATGTCGCGGCCACGGTGGATCTTCATGCACATTCGCCGGGAAATCGTGGATAAATCGCGGAGAACCGGCGGGCAAAGGCCCGTGGGCGTTGGTACGCGTGGTGCATCGCCCAGAGGTAGCATGAACCCAGCCACCTCTCTCTTGTTGACAGACACAGCCACTCGCGAGCTGAGAGTCTGTCCAGCCTTGGGCGTCTTGCGCAGTTCACACTGGTTTTCTGGGTTCTCGGCCGCTGCCCTTGCTCAGCTCGCGGCAAGCGCGTCCATTCGTGCATTTGGCCCAAAGCAGCAAGTGGCGCTGGAGGGTCGCTGGCTTGGCGCTGCAACGTTGGTTGTACAGGGTTGCATCTGTGCCATACGCAGGATTGACGGTTCACGGGAGCTGACTCTGGAGACGTTCCGGGCCGGCGACGTTCTTGTAGATGCGTTGGTCCATCCTGACAACACTCTGGCCGGCGACAGCTTAGTCGCTGTCGAGACGAGCGTATTGCTTTTGTTTCCCAGAGAGGAATTCCTGGCTGTGACCCGCACCTCTCCCGAGGTTGCTTTGGCCCTTGTGCGTGATTTCGAGCGGCGCTTGAGCAGGGTCAAGGCTCTTGCCTGGGGGCTTGCGACCACGGACGTGGAGGGCCGGCTCTATCGCTTGCTCCTCACTCTGGCCCGAGACGAGGGCGAAGTCGGCGCGGAGGGCACTGTCATCGCGCATTTCCCCACGCAACGGGATTTGGCCGGCCGAATCGGCGCGTGTCGCGAGACCGTTTCCCGTATCGTGGCTGACTTGGCCCGGCAGGGGCTTCTGACGTTGCGCGCACGGCGCCTGACCCTCACGCCGGGCTTCTTCGCCCTGGCGCGAGCCACTGAAGTCTTGTAGCTCAGCATTTCGCCAGCCTCGGTTGGTGAAAACTGTTGAACCTCCGCCCGGAATTGACGCTATACCCACCGGGTGTGACAATCCGTCGAACCTTGAACGTACCGTCGACTGTGGCATCTCTCGGGCTGGTTTCTTCAGCCGCGTCCTCGTCTGTCCTGCGCGCGCCCGAGGCCGCTGGGCTCACGGTTCGGCAAGCCGACCTTCGCACATCGATCCGGCCCACGGTGGCGGAGATCGATTTGGGTGCTCTTTGCCGCAATCTCGCGCGCGTGCGCGCCATCGTGGGTCCCAAGGTGGCCATCTACGGTGTGGTGAAGGCGGATGCCTATGGACATGGTGCCGTGGCAGTGGCCGGTGTGCTCGCACCGTTGGTTGATGCGCTTGCGGTTTCTCTGGTCGAGGAAGGTCTTGAGCTTCGCGGTGCCGGCCTAACCTGTCCGATCTTGGTACTGGGTGCCTACTATGGTCACACCCACTCCGAGGTGCTGGAAGAATGCCTCACGCCGGTCATCTACGACATCGGCGAGCTGCAACGGTTCGGCAGTGCGCCTCGGCGGCGCAGGCCGAAGCGCGGCCAGTCCGAGACGACAGGCGAGCTGCAGCAGCGCTGGCCGGTCCACGTGAAGATCGACACTGGCATGAACCGACTTGGCATCCAGCCCGGAGCGTTGCCTGCGTTCCTTGAGCTTGTGGCGCGCTATCCGCACCTGGAATTGACCGGGGTGTGCACGCACTTCGCATCGGCGGATTTGCAGCGTGCCACTGCCACGCGCGAGCAGATCGCCCGTTTTCAACGCTGCCTGCAGGCCGCGGCTGCCCGTGGGATGGTTCCCCAGGTGGTGCATGCGGCGAACAGCGCCGCGGCCGTGCGTTTTCCCGAGGCGCGCTACCGCGCTATCCGGCCCGGGCTTGCGCTTTACGGGGCCATGCCATCGGCGGTGGTGGCTCGTCCCGAGTTGGAGCCTGTACTTGCTCTGCGCACCAAGATCATGGCGTTGCACGAGGTGGCCGCCGGGCAGGGCGTAAGCTACGGCGGGCTGTGGCGTCCGGCGCGCAAGGCGCGCGTGGCCACCCTACCCATCGGCTACGCCGACGGATATCCGAGGCACATTCGCGGTGCTGAGGTTCTCATCCGGGGCCGCCGCGCCCCCGTGGTCGGAGCCGTGTGCATGGATATGATGATGGTCGACGTGAGCCGTGTACCGGGAGCGTCTTTGGGCGACCTGGTCACTCTGATAGGGCGCGACGACAGGGCGGCCATCACGGTCGACCAGATTGCCCACTGGGCTGACACCGCCAGCTACGAGATCCTGTGCGGGATCTCCAAGCGCGTTCCGCGCATCTACCTGACCTCCGAAGCGGACTCCCGCCCATGAGTGACGTTCCGGTTTCCCCAACGAGCCCAAGCAGCGGCGCCGCGCAGCCGTCGCCTATGGACAGGCAGGCGGTTCGCCTGGTGGGCCGAATTTTCGCGCCCTTGCTGGGGGCCGTGGCGATCTTCGGTCTGCACATGATTCTGCTGGGCCGCGCCTTCACCTGGTTGTTTCGGCGG
>PMKP01000139.1 GCA_003157775.1 Myxococcales bacterium
CGTAAAGCTTCTGGCGCAGCGTGGCCTCTTTTCATATTTCAGCTGCAATCCTGCCAACATCGAAATGGAAAAGACCGTGCAGATGTTCGAGAACGGTCTCGACTTCATCAAGTACTCGATCGAGAGCGTGGAGGACAGCAAGCACAAGGAGATTCGTGGCGCGGCCTCGGATTTCTCGGAGAGCTATCGGAAGATATGCAGCCTTCTCGACCTGAAAAGGCGCAATGGGTACAAGACAGTGGTAATCATCACCATGCTCGATCTGAATCGCAAAGAGCAGGCGGACGATTTCAAGAAGTTGCGTGCCGCATTCTCGGGCAAGGATGTCTACATCTATCTGAAGAGCGAGGACCAGCAATGGTACCGGAAGGACTTCCATGGCACGAAGTCCGTCCATTGGAGCGAGATCTGCAAGCACCCTTGGATGTCGATGACCGTCAAGTCCAATGGCGAGGCGGTTATGTGCATGGAGGACTTCAACAACGAGATCGTCTTGGGCGATGTCCGACGCGAAAGCCTTCATGACATCTGGAACGGCGCTGCCTACAAGCAATTCCGGCGCGATCATTTCGAATGCACCCCGGGGCTCAAGTGCACCGAGCAGTGTGACATGCGCGTGATCGGTGAATTGATCAAGCGAGAGAGCACGGCGGCATGAACGACGGGAACGGCGAAAGCTCCCGCAACTTGAGCGCGGGAGCATCCGCGGCGTCGTTGGCGTCAGTTCTCGATCTCGATCCTGTGGCTTGTCGTGCTCGGCTGGACCAGAGGTACGCGGTGCTCGACCAGGTGCTCGCGCTTCAGGCACCGGCCGTCGTCTATCCGGCCGCCCGCATGGGGCGCGCGGCGGCCAGCCGTCTGGCAGGCCGCGGTGTTCGCATCGTGGCCTTCGGCGACGGAAGCCCCGTGCTGTGGGGCACGCGCATCGACGGGATTCCTGTGCTGTCGCCTGAGGAAATCGGGAGGCAGCACCGGCGCACCCCGGTTCTTCTCGCCAGCACAATGTTCGACTCTGTCATCCGCGAGGACCTCGAGCGGCGTGGATGCGAGACCGTGGTCCCGGTGGGGTATCTCAACCTGCGCCTTGCCGACGTATTCGTCTCTCGTGAATACGCTGGCGGGTTCACCGCCGTCACCGATCCCGCCAACCGGCCAGCGATCGAGGAGGTGTTTGCTCACCTGGCCGATGAGGGATCCCGCCGGATGTTCGCGTCCAAGCTTGCCTTTTACGTGGACTTGGAGAAGAGCCGGCTGGATGCCATCAGGTCGGAGGCTCCGATCTACTTCGATCGATCGGTCTGGGAGCTGGGAAGCGAGGAAAGCATGGTCGATGGTGGGGCCTACGTTGGGGATACGCTCGCCGCTTTTCGCCGCGCAACGAGTGATCGGTTTCGCGCGTACTTCGCGTTCGAGCCGGACCAGGACAACTTCGCGAAGCTTGCGGCGTTGGCGGCCGCGGATCGGGCGCGCATCGAGCCCATTGCCGCGGGGTTGGCTCGCCACACGGGCCGGCTGAGGTTCTCGAGCACATCGGGCGTCGACGTTCGGCTTCTTGGCGAGGACGAGCCTGGCGGCGAGGCGCTTCCAGTCGTCGGCCTGGACGAGTTCTTCGCCGATCGCCAGCCGCCGACACTCATCAAGATGGACATCGAAGGCTCGGAAGAGGACGCTCTGCTCGGAGCGGCTGGCCTGGCGGATCGGGCGGCCCCGAAGATGGCCATCTCCGTCTATCACTATCCCACCGATCTCTGGTCGATTCCGGTGCTGCTCAAGAGGCTCAATCCCGATTATCGACTCTACCTGCGCCACTACACTCGGGAGGTGGATGGTACTGTGTGCTATGCGCTCGCCAGAGAAGGGTCAGGGGGCAAGAGCGCGTGACGAGACTGCCATCGAGATGAGTCTCACGCCGAACCCAGCTCTGCGCAGTTGCGCAGTATGCGGGAGCACCCGCAAGCTACCGATATTCAGGCAAGCCTTTGGCGCCATGTCGAGCGGCGGCCTGCTAACCGGATACGATGTGGTGGCCTGCGCGGATTGCGGGTTCTGCTTCGCGGATGGCATTCCGGAGCAGGCGGTGTTCGACGGGTACTACGCAGAGATGTCCAAGTACGAGCATCAGGACTCCGGAGGGCACGAATCAACCTATGATCTGGCGCGTTTTCGGCAAATGGCGGCGTTCATCGAGCCGCTGCTGCCTGGGCCCGATACTCGCATCCTGGAAATCGGGTGTGCCACCGGCCGGTTGCTCGCGCTACTCAAGGACCGTGGCTTCGTCGGTGTCACGGGAGTAGATCCTTCGCCCTCGTGCGCTGCGACCGCGGAAAGGCTGTACGGGATTCAGGTCACGGCTGCCAAGATATCGTCCATACCGTTCGCCGCGGGGACCGTCGATTTCATCGTGCTGGCCGGGGTGCTTGAGCACATCCGGGATCTTGCCAGCGCGCTGGGTGAACTGGTGCGGCTGCTCTCGCCGGCCGGGCGGCTCTACGTCTGCGTGCCGGACGCTTCGCGATTTTCGCAAGGTGAAGATGCCCCGTTTCAGGAGTTCAGCGTGGAGCACATCAACTTCTTTGGCCCTGCTTCGATGATGAACCTGATGCGTTCGCGCGGACTGTCGGAGCTTGCTTGTCGGCAGGAGATGATGGAGGTCAGCTTCCGCACGAGGACACCGGTGATCCATGCCGCATTTCAGGCAAGCGCTGCGCGGACGCCGCTGGTCGCCGATAGCGAGACGGCGTCCGGTCTGCATGCCTATGTCGCCCAATCGCAGAAGGCGGACCACCGCATTCACCAAACCGTCTCCGCCATCGCGGCCGGCGGTGAGCCCGTCCTCGTCTGGGGGGCGGGGATGCACACGTTGCGCCTGATGCAAACGAGCCGGCTGAAGGACGCGAAGATCGCGGCGTTCATCGACTCCAACCCGCACTATCAGGGCAAGGCCATCGATGGCATTCCCATAATTGCGCCCGGCCGCGTGCGCGATCATGCGGAGCCGATCGTGATATCGTCGCGGGTGTATCAGGAGGAAATAGCGCGCGTGGTTCGTGAGGATCTCAAGCTGCCGAACCGGCTGATACGGCTCTACGACATGGACTCGTCCTAGCCCGAAGTTGCGCACCCTGAGAAAACCGCCTTTGGCGGCTTTCTCAGGTCCCAAGTGCGCAACTTCGGCTAGGGAGTGATCGCGTAAAATGCGATGATGCGGGGACGATGCGCGTGTCCAGGAGGAACAAGCCCGCTTTTCTCCATAGCGCATCTCACTTACGTCCGTCCGATATTCGTGTGTCAACTACGTCCCCTGCACTCGGCGGAGAACAAGCACGCGATTCTGCCGGGTTGCGGGCTTCGGGTACGGAGCTGCCCCTTCGGTCGCTACGGGCTTGCCACTTTGGGGCCCGAAGGGGGATGGGCCTACACGTCGACGGGGGCGCCGCGGCTTTCCAGCGAGCGCTGAGCCGCCTCCAACACGCGCACCACGCGCAGGGCTGAGGCGCCGTCGGTGAGCGGGCGCTTGCCCTCAGCCACGCACTCGATGAAGTGGCGGCACTCCACTTCCAGGGGCTCGACCATGGGCACC
>PMKP01000316.1 GCA_003157775.1 Myxococcales bacterium
CGACACCAAACGCCGCATCGACACTGCCCGCGACATCCTCGTCGGCAAAGTCCCCGACCCCAAATCCCAGGTCGAGCAGATCACCATCGCTCTCATCTACAAGTTCATGGACGACATGGACGCCGAGTCCGAGGAACTCGGCGGCAAGCGCAAGTTCTTCACCAGGGACTTCGCCCGCTACGGCTGGGCCAAGCTCATGGCTCCCTCGCTCGGCGGCCACGAGATGCTCGGCCTCTACGGCGAGGGTATTTCCAAGATGCCCGAAAACCCCGGCATCCCCGCGCTCTTCCGCGACATCTTCAAGAACGCCTACCTCCCTTACCGCGACCCCGAGACACTCAAGGCCTTCCTCAAGATCATCAACGAGTTCAGCTACGACCACAGCGAGCGCCTCGGCGACGCCTTCGAGTATCTCCTCAGCGTCCTCGGTTCGCAGGGCGATGCCGGCCAGTTCCGCACCCCACGCCACATCATCGATTTCATGGTCGCGGTCGTCGCCCCGCGAAAAAACGAGACCATCCTCGACCCCGCCTGCGGCACCGCCGGCTTCCTCATCTCCGCCTACAAGCACATCCTCCGCACCAACACCGATGCCAAGGGCCACAGCAAACTTACCCCCGACGAAAAGGGCCGGCTCGCCAAAAACTTCAAGGGCTACGACATCTCGCCCGATATGGTGCGCCTCTCGCTGGTGAACCTCTACCTGCACGGATTCACCGATCCCCACATCTTCGAGTACGACACCCTCACCTCCGAGGAGCGTTGGAACGAGTTCGCCGACGTCATACTCGCCAACCCGCCCTTCATGTCCCCGAAAGGCGGCATCAAGCCCCACAAGCGCTTCTCCATCCAGGCCAAGCGCAGCGAAGTCCTCTTCGTGGACTACATGGCCGAGCACCTCACGCCCTCTGGCCGCGCCGGCATCATCGTCCCCGAAGGCATCATCTTCCAGAGCCAGACCGCCTACAAGGATCTGCGGAAAATGCTCGTCGACAACTCCCTCGTCGCCGTCGTCTCCCTCCCGGCGGGATGTTTCAATCCCTACTCCGGGGTGAAGACCAGCATCCTCTTCCTCGACAAATCCCTCGCCCGGCAGAGCGACACCATCGCCTTCTTCAAAGTGGAGAACGACGGCTTCGGCCTCGGCGCCCAGCGCCGCGCCATCGAGAAAAACGACCTCCCGCAGGTCCAAGCCGAACTCGCCGCCTACCTCCAAGCCCTCCGCGCCAAAGCGTCCACCGAATCCATCCTCGCCCTCACGTCCACCGCCCAGATTGTGCCGAAAGAAAAGATCGCCGCGAATGGCGACTACAACCTCAGCGGCGAGCGGTATCGGGAGGGTGATGCTCGCCGGTCCGCATTCCCACTCCGACGGTTCGAGGAAGTCTGCACGTTGGAATACGGCGAGAGTCTGCCGAAGGAAAAGCGCGTCGAGGGTCCCTATCCGGTTGTCGGATCGAACGGCATCACCGGCTACCACAACGAATACATCGTCGAAGGGCCTGCAATCGTCGTCGGGCGCAAGGGCTCGGCGGGCGAAGTCACATTGATTGAGAAGAACTGCTTCCCAATCGACACGACCTACTACGTTAAACAGACGAACCCGGCAGACTCAAACATCAGTTTTCTGTTTTGGATGCTGAAGACATTGAACCTTCCCGAGCTGCGCGGTGGCGCGGGGATTCCCGGCCTCAATCGAGCCGACGTCTACGAAACTCACCAAATCCCCCTGCCGCCGCTGGAGGTGCAGAAGGAGATCGTGGCGGAGATTGAGGGCTATCAGAAAGTCATCAACGGCGCCCGTGCCGTCCTCGACCACTACCGCCCCCACATCCCCATCCACCCCGACTGGCCGATGGTGAAGTTGGGGGATGTCTGCGAATCCATCCTTACAGGTCCGTTTGGCAGTGCCTTGCACCAGAGCGACTACGTCGATGATGGTATCCCCGTCATCAATCCGGCGAACATCGCCGATGGAATAATCAGCACTGACGACGTGAAGATGGTTTCCGCCGCAACTCAAGACCGCCTCAAGGAATTCACTGTCCGCGTAGACGATATTATCATCGGACGACGCGGCGAGATGGGAAGATGTGGTGTTGTCACTTCGGAAATGAGCGGCTGGCTTTGTGGCACGGGATGTTTTGTCATTCGCCTCAAGGAGGCGTGCCTTGCCCGCTTTGCATTCTTCCAAATCGCTTCGCCGAAGGTGAAACAGTATCTCGAAGAGCAGGCGATTGGTGTCACCATGAAGAATCTGAATCAGGGAATCCTGTCCGCGATTCAGATGCCCCTTCCACCTCTCGCCACGCAGCAAGCTATCGTGGCGGAGATCGAAGCCGAGCAGGCGCTGGTGGCCGCCAACCGCGAACTGATCACCCGCTTCGAGCAAAAAATCCAAGCCACCCTCGCCCGCATCTGGGGCGAAGAAGCCCCCGCCGCCCCGGACGCTTGAGCCATGGAAGAAGCCGCCGAACTCGCCAACTACCTGCCGCTCTCCTTCAAGACCCCGAAAGAGCAAGAATACATCGAGTTCCTGTGGGACGTCTTCGAGACGAACTACAACGCCCGTGTTTCCCGGAGGCGCGCCCCCCCCCGGCGTACGAACGTTGTTCTTGACACATCGTTAACCCCAGGGGTAAATATCTCTTGCATTAACGAGGTTCCGTGGACATACTGTTTTCGTCCACCAAGCTAGCGAAGATCCTGAACTCCACCAAAGAGCTGAGGAAATGCTACGGCGCGGATTGTGGCGAGCGGATTGGTCGTCGGCTCGACGATCTTCGTGCGGCCGACAATTTGGCGGTGGTCCGAAAGCTTCCCCAAATGCGCTGTCACGAGCTGACCGGGGATAGAAAAGGTCAACTTGCCGTGGACGCGAAGCATCCGCAGAGAATTGTGTTCGAGCCGGCTGACGAGCCGGTGCCCAAGACGCTGGACGGGGGGCTGGATTGGGGGAATGTCAGAACGATCAGAATACTCGAGGTGATCGACTACCATGGCTGAACTGAACAAGAACCAATATGTGCCCGACCAGGTGTCACCCCCGGGTGCCACACTGGAGGAAACCCTTGCGGCCTTGGGCATGTCTCAGTCTGAGCTGGCTTGTCGGACGGGGCGCCCCAAGAAGACCATCAACGAGATCATCAAGGGCAAGGCCAGCATCACCGCCGAGACGGCCTTGCAGCTTGAAAAGGTACTGGGCGTGCCCGCCTCCTTCTGGACCAACCGAGAGCGCCTGTACCGAGAGTATCTGGCCCGTCGCGACGACGATTCCGCGCTAGCGACGCATGTCGATTGGGCAAGGCGTTTCCCGGTCGCGAAGATGGTGCAGCTCGGGTGGATGCCCCCGTGTCCGGGCAAGTTGGACCGGGTTCGGGAACTGCTTCGCTTCTTCGGCATAGCCAGTCCTAACCAGCTTGAGGCCGCATGTTCTGATGTGCGGTTCAGGAAGAGTAGGCCAGGCCACTCGGAGCCACTGCTGGTGTGGTTGCGTCGGGGCGAGATCGAGGCACAAGGTGTTGACTGCGATGCGTTTGACGGCGAGGGTTTCGAGAGAGTGCTGGATCAGGCACGAAGCTGGACTTTGCTTTCGCCGTCCCAATTCCAGCCACTTGTCATCGAGAAATGCGCCAAGGAGGGCGTTGCAGTGGTGTTTGTCCCTGAACTGCCGAGCAGCGGCGCTCATGGTGCCACCCGCTGGCTTTCCTCGACCAAGGCGATGCTGCAGCTAAGCCTG
>PMKP01000048.1 GCA_003157775.1 Myxococcales bacterium
TGCGAGTAGTGCTCGGTCATCGCGGCCGTGACGTGTCCGGTGATGCTGCGGGTGACGATCTCCCCGGCCACCTGCCTGGATAGATTGTTGAAGGTCCGACGGAACCCATGGACGGTCACCCGCTTCGCGATCCCCACCTTCTTCAGCACCCTGATCATCGGCCATCGCAGACTCACCCTCGGAAGCAAGCCGCCATCCTTCCCTGGAAAGACCCAGTCGGAGTCGAGCCCCGAAAGCCCTGATGCAGCCATGCGAGTGCGATGTTCCTTCAGCACCGTCGCGAGTTCCGGTACCAAGGGCACCGACCGCACCGTGCCGGTCTTGGTGGTACCCACGATCCCGTGCCATTGGGCGCGTTTCACCCGAATGACCCCCGCCTCCTCGTCGAGGTCTCCCCATTTCAAGGCCGTCGCCTCGCCATACCGCAGGCCCGTGAGGGCGAGCGTGATGGCCAAGGGGTGATGCTTGGGCTCGTGCTCCTTGAAGGCGGCCAGTACCCGCCCGAGTTCCCCGGCGCTCAGGAGATTGGGTTCCGCGTCGGTGCACCCAGATACCGGCAACCGCCTCACCCGAGACACCGGGTTGTGCGGCAACTGGTACTCCGCCACCGCGTCGCCCAGCACCATCCGCAGCATGATGAGGGCACCGTTGACCGTGCCTGCCGCTAGTCGCCGACTCAACTCGATCTGCCAGGCCTTGACGTCCGCGTCGGTGATCTTGTCGAGGAAGAAATCCCCAAGGTGTGGCAGCACGTAGTGGGCCAGAGATTCAGCGTAAGTGATCGCCGTCGATGCCTTCACCGAGAGTGCTCTGGACCTCAGCCACGATTCTACGTAGCCGCGCAGCCTCGGTATCTCTCTGGCGACCAGATCCGAGTTTCGGATGTCTTGCCGCCACTTTTCGCCGAGCCGTACCGCCTCTTTCAAGGGCACTTGAAGCAGTTTGTCTACCTCCTGCATCCGCCCGGTCTTCGGATTGACGGCACGAAGGCGGATGCGCTTCCGACCGTCTGGCAATTCTGTGATTCCCGGATACTTCGTCTTCATCTTCTGCTCCCATCCGGGGCACGGGAGCGCCACTGCCCCGGATCATAGCGTCGAGGTCACAAATTCGAAACAGGTATGTGCGCCCGCGACGCCCAGCGGGCACGAGGCGACCGGCGGCGATGAGATTCCTGATAGCGGAGGCCGAGCGGTAGCGCAGGTAGGCGGCTGCCTCTGTGCTGGTGAGATAGGGACTTGGTGGGCTGGCCGGCCCCTGCGCTGCGGCGATCATGGTGCTACCTGGCGTGCCCCCGCCCCTCGATAAATGTGCGGCTGGAACAAGTTGCGCGTGACGGCCCCGAGCCCATGGAATACGTCGCGTCTGCCGCAGCCCAGATCGGATCAGGGGATGTCGAGGCCAAGGCCACCTACTCCTTGCCCAGCCACACCACGCCGTCCCCGTGCTCTCGTAGGAAAGCGGCGTCCTCCGCCGTGAGGCCGGCGGGATAGAGCAAGAATCTGAGCTTGCCGAGCACGCCTTGCGCTCGCAAGGCGGCCTGCACGTTGCCCACCAAGCGCACAACGTAGCCGGACCACTCGATCTCGTGCCGTATTTGGTCAACGGCGGCTGCCTCGGCGTTGTAGCCCGCCTGGCGCAAGGTCCCGGCGGTGTGTATCAGGGCTCTGCCCCGCGGGTTCACCGGCTCGGCGAAGAACTCCTCGGCACCGAAGTCCAGCCCGATCTGAACCAGCTCCTCGATGGACTCCAGATCATCGGCGATCCCGGGCAGCAGGGGGCACAGCATCGCGTACGTGCGCAGCCCGAGCTTGTGCGCCTCCTTCATGGCTGCGATGCGCTCTGGGATGGTGCTGGCGCACGGCTCGACCACCCTCATGATCTGGGCTTTGCTGGGCGGCGCGGTCACGGACAGACCCACCAGCACCCGGTCGCGATGCTGCTTCACCACGTCGAAGTCCTTGGTCACCGCCGCGTTCTTGGTCAGAACGCGCACGGACCAACCGGGCTGGCTCAGGATGGCCTCGAGACATTTTCGGCCGAGGGCATACTCCTGCGCTTCCGGGGACCAGGCGTCGGTGGTGGTGCAGAGTTGCACCATGCCCCGATTCTCTGGCCTGCTGGTCCGTGCGTCGTAGGCCACTCGCTCGGGCACGGTGGGGTCGACGATGGCGTAGCCAAGCCCGAATGGGTCTTCCCCCGCCGCCTTGAACGAGTCGTGCATGCGCAACACGGAGCCGGTGGAGCAGTAGCTGCAGTCATGACCGCACTTGGTGCCGACGTTCACCGCGTGGCTCGCAAGGCCCTTCTTCTCGAACTCGGGGCTGGGCTGGATGCCCGTCTTCAGCGTGGTGATGTACTCACGGGTCACCGCAGCCGGGGCGGTGTCTGGATCTGTCGTCTCTATTGTCGCATCCACGATGGCGCTCATGGTCATGGCGTCCTTGCTATCCATCAGGCTCTGGGTCACGACGAACACCCGCGTCTCGCCTTCCGCCAAGCCGACAACGATATGATGTCGCGTTTAACTCGGCTGCGACCTTCTTCCCTGCGCCATTCCTTCGGGCATCTCCCCCGCTGCTCACATTCGCTGCATTCCTTGGCCGCCACAGCATTATTCCAACTCCTGATGGCTCCCATCTCAGTCGACGCCCAGTGGTCGGACATAAAACCACAGCGGCGATTTGCACAAACAATCTTCTGCATTATTGGCTTATCTCCGCCGCTCCAGCTGCATCTTGTCAGCAGCTTTCGGTGCCCATTCGGACAGTTGAACAACGTCACCACGGGTTTCCCACCGACTTGCTTGGATACAGAAGCAGTCGTGCTGATCTGACGTCTTGAGATATCTGGCTTCCTCTTCATATTTCTCTCCTTGTGCTCTTCACTGTTCTCCCGCCCGTTGGGGCACACGTTTCACACACTGCAGTAGTACGACAGCCGATGGTGGTCGCGGTGCCAACCCGGCTCCAACGGCCAGGTTGACACCAGCGGCGCGGATGCTTACTTCACCTCCAGAATCTTTCCTGGCCTCCGCCCCTTTGCGACAAGAGGGGTCGCCGTGAACGCAGGACTGTGGTTCTTGTCGCGGGTCGCAAAGTTGACGCTCTTTTGCGCGACGGCCACGTTTGGATACAGTGTGTCGCGTTGCCGCATGTCTCCCTCCTCGTCTACGATTTCTTCCAAAACGCAGCAGGCCCGCTCCAGGCAATTGGCAGCTGACCGGAGAGACTCAAGTTCATGCTTGCCAGGCCGCTTTCTCTTCTCGAAAGAAAATAGATCTGGGGCCTTCCAGACGACGGTGACTGGAAGAGGTTTTCCCTCCTCGGATACATGCTCGATTGTGATCCTATAAGCGCCGGGGTCTCTGCCGTTCATCAAGAACTCCGCCCCGTCGAGTATTGCGTTATTTGGCACCAGGCCATTGACACTGATCCCGTGCACATGATTGGACGTATTCTTCATTTCGATCTCCCCTATTAAGGGCCGACGCAGCGTCGACGGCGCTCGTTCAGGAAATGCTTCTCGGAGGTCTTTCCCTGCTCCGCTGCGCTTGGAAAAGACAAGTGCAAGTACAAATCTGAAACCCAGTCTTCCCGCTCCACGTAGTCGCCCCCTTGAAATCACGTCGGTGGCGTTTGCTACGACGCTGGCTCGTCCTCCCGGACCAGAGGGCGGGGCCTGTCCGGCGCGGCCATCTATTCCTGCTGCCCGCGGCCCCGCAAGGTACACCTGATGAGCGGCGTCTCGCAGGGCGCGGCGGGAAACAGGGATGCGGACCGGATTGACCATTACGACTACTACATTGTTGTCGCGCTCGATGTTGCCGTATCCAGTGGTTCGGGGGGCACAGGGTTTAGACGGAGCTGCTCAGCAACTGGTGCAGGCACCGTGACGGCGTCAGACGACTTCGGGGTCGACGCCTCTGCTACAGGAGACGCTGGAGGGGGGACAGGTGCTGGCCTGAGCTTGTCGCGCAGCTCCGGCGCAACCGCAGCAACTAGCCTCTTCCATGACCGCACAAATTCCAGAAGGAGTTCGACGCTTTTCGGCTCGACAGCTGCGAGAGCACCTGGTCCGGCCTTGGCGATGATCTCTATGAGGGGGTCGAGATGCTGCCTGCGAATGCGGTCGAACACACTTGCCAGTTTCGTGAACCTTTGGTACGCGCTGTCATCCACAGACTCGTCGCCGCCGGCGTTGTCCAGCTTCTCCGCGTCGGCGGTGTCTATCTTGGGGGCCGCGCCCGTGGCCACGGTCTTCGGCGTGCGCTTCTTGGTCGACCTGATGGCGTTCTCGATGGTCCTTACGGTGACGCCGGTTTCCGCTGCGGCCCGCCTTTTTCCCTCACCGCTTGGACTAACAGGCCGTCCACGCTTCCGGCTCGGGGCACCACCACCTTGGTCGAGGGTCCGGCGCTCAAGCTCAATTTTTGTGAGAAGCTCGGCCAGTTCGGCGCGTGCACGCTTCTTATCATCGTCGCTTAAACTACGGTCCAAGTTTTCGCGCAGCGAGAGCTGCTTCGCCTGGCTGTCGGTGCAGTCCTCAAGCACAATGGCCAAGATTGTCGTCTCGCCGTTCTCTCGAGCAGCGATAACCCTACCCATGCCGGCAATCACCCCGTAGTTGCCGTTGGCGAGAAGACGGACTGTGACGGGGTTGATCAGGCCAACGTTGCCAAGGCTCTTGGCAATGACCGTGATCTGTGACTGCTCTATTTCGCGACGAAAATGTTGAGGGTCCTCCTCGATCTGACTGAGCTCGATCTTCTTGGTGGTACCCCGCATGGGTAGCCGCCATTCGGAGTCGTTGATGACATTGGCATCTCGGTTGCCGGTGGTTGGAGTGCTAGCTTTCTTGGGTGGTTTTGCCATCGATCTCTCCTTTTGTTGGTGCGTTTCACTTCGGCCTTTAAGTGCCGAAGGTAAGCCTCAGACTGGAGAGATCAATCGCTTTATCGGTTACGGATTATGTGCGAATTCACCATAATCCGTTACAGCCAGCGAGATCATTCAGGTTTCCGTCGGCGGTGAAGTGCGCCGGACGCGAGCAGCCTGCCGTTGTCTTTTCGAGGCGGTGCTTCAGGGAAGTTGGCGCTTCCTGGGTCGTTCGTCGCTGTGATACTTGGCCCTGCACCAGTCGCTGCAGAAATCGACTGCCTCCACCCGCGATTTCAGCAATATCGCGGGATGGAAGTACCACTCACAGTTGGGGCATCTCCTTACACCACGCGGGCCGTAGTTCGGCAACAAGCGAAAGATGCTAGCAAGGACGCCGCCCCAGAAGTCACCGGATATTGGCTCGAGGTGCAGGACTCCCAAGTTCGGATCGAAATGTCCGTAGCGTGTGATTGAGGCTGTCTTGGTTACCTCGGCGACCCAACGGTCCATACGCTGGGGGAGAGCATTCTTGTCCGTGTTGTCACCCTCCGAGTGGAAGGCGATGAGATCGTCCAAGAATCGGCGCAGTTCGCTCTGCACGCGCTTTAGACTCTCGAATGTGACTAGCGCGTCGGCGATCCGTGGGTTCCGCCACAGCTGAGTGCGTAGCCCATAGACCAAGAGGTCTCGCCGGTCGTTCCAATCATCTTCGCGTCGTCCAACAGCAAGACGACGGAACGCCTTCCGCCGAGGCCAGGGGCCGCCCGGAAGAAGAAGTGGCCCCTGGTACCCCACTTGATTCGGGTCGAGGGTTGTGACTCCTGAGTAGATGGATAGGAAGCGAAGGTCACCTCGAAGTCTCAGGTCGAAAGGCACTATGTGCTGGGAATACAGAGGCGCTGGCACATCTGTGCCATCCGCTCTTCGAACGGTGGGTGGCAACAGATTGTGGTACACGTTGTAGTTGTTCGCATGATCGCTCTCTTCCGCCAGGGCGGCGAGGAGCCTCAGTTCGTCATCATCGACACTCGCAAAGACCAGGCCCACACCGGCCAACCAGATGGCCTGCAAGGGGGTTGGCGCTGGAGCATCCAGCAGGGATTTCCTGGCACTTGCTTTGGGCTTCGGCGTGGAACGTGCACCGGCCATACGGTGATCCTAGCCGTGATCGACGGCGTTGTGTATGAGCGATCCGTGGACCAGCCCTCCCGGTAGCCATTCCCAACGGCCCCCTCGGTGTGGGGGTATACCGCGTGTACCGCCGCGCCGGGCGCACCCAGCATCTCCGCCGCCGGTGCAATCGCGTTGCCGGTGTTCTTCTTCGAGGCGCGCGACATGGGCCCTGCCTGCATGATGGGGATGCCCGTGCCGCAGGATTTCACGGAAATGATTTGGCAAAAATCCACGCGGCTGGAATCGCTCGCCGGGGCCGCACCCGTAGACTTGTGTGTCCGCGCAACCGCTCCCGCCATGTGCTGCAGCATGCTGGCCTGGCAGGACCCTGACCAACGGTAGTGGCAGGTGTCTCCACGGGTGCTGGTTTCGATGATGGTACCGCCAGCAGGTGGAAGACACCACCATGGTGGTCCTGATGATGTGATTCGTTTCTTCTTGCCGCCGCCGCCGCCGCCGCCGCCGCCGCCGGACTGTGGCACTCAGAAAA
>PMKP01000273.1 GCA_003157775.1 Myxococcales bacterium
TCGCCCCACCGGGGTTGAGGTCGCGGGCAGCGCGCTGGTGACCAGGATTTGCCCGGATCTGCCGCGGGGCCAGGCGCTGATCATGCCAGCATGGGGCTTTCTCGACCGACAGCCGACGTGAGCGTGGCTACGTTTGCATTTCCACGGGCAGACGACGGCCTCAGCGAGACGCCGCGCAGAAGCCGGAAGGCCGCCATTCNNGCACTTCACGCCGGCGAAGCGATGTAGCCACCAGGTGCCAGCCGGGAAAACCGCCTTGCGGCCGGCCAAGTGGTCGGCGCGGGCTTCGCGGTAGCGGTCGATGAAGACCTGGTTTGAAATCGCCCCACCGGGGTTGAGGTCGCCGGGGGGCGCACAAGTTGCTTGCGCCAAGCACATCTGCGGTGCGGATCGCTGTCCGGAACCGTTCGGCGGCGGCGTAGGGTGCCGTCCTTTGCGGCGCCAAGACGGACGGCTGCCCTGGATGCTCAAACTTGGTCTCTTGGCAGCTACTGCTAGTGGCAGTAACTGAGGCGATCGACGTCGTGCCCATCGCCGAAGGTCTTTCGACCCTGCGCGAGGTCCTGGGCGAAAAGCGACCTTCGCGGCGCAAACGCTGACTTGCTGCCCTGGTCGGTTGACATCCATGGCCTTGTCATACAGAATACTTCTTGTGTTACACGAGGAGCGCCATGGCGAAGATAGTGCACGCCCGCCTGGATGATGAAAACGAGGCTCTGCTGCGACGGCTTGGCCGGGCCACGGGGCTCAGTGATTCTGAACTCTTGCGCCGAGGGCTGAGTGCGCTGGGGGCGGTGTCCGGACGGCTGGGGCGTCCCAGGATCATCGGTATGGCTGCTTTTGCGTCGGGTCAGCCTGACCTGGGTTCCAACAAGCGGCATCTCGCGGGCTTCGGCAAGACATGAAGCCGGTGTTGCTCGACACGGGGTGCATTGTCGCCCTGCTCGACCGGTCAGAGCGGCACCATGACGTTTGCGTATCCGCCGCGGCCGAGTTGCAAGCGCCGCTGGTCACCTGCGAGCCCGTGATCGCCGAGGCATGCTATCTCTTGCGACGCCTGCCCGCCGCGGTGGACGTCGTACTTCAAAATGTCGAGCAGAGGGTCTTCCAGATTCCCCTGCAGCTTGCGGCCCAGGCCGGGGCCGTGCGGGCTCTACTGAAGAAGTACGCGCGGGTCCCGATGGACCTAGCGGATGCGTGTCTGGTCCACTTGGCCGAGGAGTTGGGCACGGGCGAGATCCTAACCCTGGACAGCGACTTCCAGATCTATCGCTGGGATCGCAACCGGCCGTTTCGCCTTCTGGTTGCCTTGCAGGGTGGGAGTCAAAGCCTCTGATTGGCCATTGTGCCGCTGCAAACGATGCTGACGCTGGCCTGATATCGCCCCACCGGGGTTGACGAGCGTTCCAGTGCTGTTGCAGAACCGCCTTGCGGCCAAGGAGCTTGATGCCCTTCTCCCGGCGCTCGGCACCGGCTTTCTCCTCGGCCTCGGCGCCCTTGTCGCGCAGAAGCTTGGAGTATTCCGCGTGTCTCAGATGCGTAATCATGTGGCGGCGACCCGGAATGACGGCACGAGGCAAGGACATACCGATATTGTCGGCAACCGGGGCACATGAGTTGCCTGCGCCAAGCTCATCTGCGCTACGGATTGCTGTCGGAAGACGTCCAGCAGCGGCTTGGAGTGCCGTTCGATCAAAGCCTCTGCACGTCCGCGAGCCTTCCCAATTCCCGGTCGAACGTGCCCACCGGGATGTGCCCGGCCCTGCGCGCGACTTCGACAATGAGACAGTCCGAGAAACCGAGCGTCGGCCTCTTGCGGAACTGCGCGACCGCCGCCACCACGACATCCGTTTTCTCGAGCGCAAGATTCTTGTGGTCGAGCAGCATTTCTATCGCGGTCGCAATGGCGGCAGGTGCGAGATCGTAGACACCGTCCAGCACCCACGCTGCTTCCATCAGGACCAGGTGAGAAACCCAAGCCCCCCCTTCCACGAAGTGCTCGGCCGCCGCCACCTGCTTCGCATCATCGCGCGCCAGGAGCCGTACCAGAACGTTCGTATCAATGGCGCGCATGTCGCTTCCTAATCAGGCGCCGCACGCCCTCCTTCATATCTGCCACGCTTCTGGATGGCGGCGGTTCGCCGGGAAACGCGGCCAGGTGGATCTCCGCGGACGTGATGCGACCAGCACGACGCACGAGGATCTGCCCCTGCTCTTCGCTCCACTCAAGCACGGCCCCGGGCCCGATGCCGAGCTTCTGTCGAACCTCGGCTGGAACCGAGATCTGCCCCTGCGCGGTGACCTTCGACTGTGCCAGCGTCATGGTTCAAAATTACCATGGTAATGTGATTTGCGACCAAACCTCACCAAGGTTGAGCTTCTTGCCGTGGGGCCCAGTACAAGAGCTGACGCTGGATAGTTGCCAGAGACATGCCAAGAAGCGTGTCAGTCAAGGCGCTCAGCATTTGAATAGCGTTGGTATGAAAAGACATTGGTATGAAAAGCAGTTGACACGTGCCCCGTGTACACGTATGCTGTGTTAGATGAACGTAACGGTATCGATTGACGATGAACTCGCGTCAAGAGCCAGAGAGGTTGCGCGACGCGAGGGAACAACCTTGAACGACATCATTCGGCGGCACCTGGAGACCGTGGCGGGCCGTCGCAGCGGCGCGACCTTGGCCAAGGAGTTGCGCCAGCTCTGGGCGGAGCATCCTGGCCACTCCGGTGGGCGGAAGGTGGCGCGGGACGAGGCCTACGAGGGCCGCACGTGAGGGGTCGGGTCTTCCTCGACACAAACATCCTCATCTACGCGGACGATGCGGACGCTGGCGCCAAACGCAACCGAGCCCAGCAGATCATCGAGGCGACGCTCAACAACGGGAACGGCGTCTTGTCCACCCAGGTTCTGCAGGAGTACTTCGTCGTGGCGACGAAGAAGCTTGGGCTGCCTGCGGAGATTGCGCAACAGAAGGTCGAGATTCTGGCCACGATGAATGTGATCGTGGTCGACGTCGAGCATGTCGTGGAAGCGATCAAGCTCCACCGTCTCTACGGGTTCAGCTTCTGGGATTGCCTGATCCTTCACTGTGCGAAGGCGGCTGGCTGCCCGCGATTGCTGTCAGAAGACCTGCAGCACGGTCGATCGATCGAAGGTGTCGCCATCGAGAACCCATTCGCGTGATGCATATCTATCGCCCCACCGGGGTTGATCGCCGGACAAATTCGGCCACGTAGTCAACGTTCTGCCCATCGGCGAAGGTCTTTCGACCCTGCGCGAGATCCTCGCCGGCAAGCGACCTTCACGGGCAGCCCCGGGTTGAGGTCGCAGACACCGGCCCCGGCCGAAACCCTCCTCCCTGTGCCAAGGTAGCACGTCCACCTGGACGTCCACCTGGACGTCCACCTGGACAACTCGCGTGGAGATTGGGGCACCGACGGCTGCGAATGCCGGAGCGCGCTGTATTGGCATTAACGCCGGGCAACCCGGCGAAAATCCCGAGGATCTGCCCAAACTCCAGCACAAACCGGTCCGTTCGATCGAGCGCTCGAATCCCTCCACCGAATAGGCACAGGACCTGCATTAAGGGCCGGCCAGAATGCGAAGCACGGTTCAACAGATTGCGTTCCTGGTGATCCTCCTGGGAACCTCGACCACGGCGCAAGGCGCCCGCGCTGGCGAAGTGCCGTGCCTAATGAATCAGACCCCGTCTGCTGCGGGCTCAGATGATTCGGCCAAGCCGGTCTGCTCAGATGCAGGGAGCGGGCAGAGGCCCGAGCTGCTGCCGGCCGATAGCCAGTTGGCCGCCGCCACTGCGGGGCTTGCAGACGTTGGAGACGCGACCACGCACCAGGATGTCGAGTCGGAAGCGAAAGAGAAGGTCGCCCCGATTTCGCGGCCCACGAACGCTGCGATCGCGGCAAAGAAAGACGTCCCGCCCGACCACGTGGCGAATCTTACGTTCGGCGGCGCACGGTCCCAGCAGAACGAAGATTTGCCGGTGGTCATCGTGCCCGCTCCGAAGCCCTCGTCCAAGCGCCTGCCCGTCTTTGGCGTGATGGCTGACGTGGGCCTGCCGGATGGCCTCATCGGCTCGCTGACGATTCGACCGTGGAGCTGGGTGCGCTTTTCGGCAGGCGGCGGGACCAACTTCATCAGCGGCGGCTGGCGTGCCGGCATCACCCTGCTGCCCCTTGGCGCAGGTCCCTCGGCCAGCTTCGAATACGGCCGCTATCAGGACGGCGACGCCAACCCTATGGCCAAGAGGTTCGGTCTTGGCGACAGCCCGGCGCTGGAACGGTTTGGCTACCAATACATGAACGCGCACCTGGGCCTGGATTTCGGTTTTCGCCGCTGCGTCTTCTTCATTCATGGTGGCATCACCATGCTACGTGGCCAGATCCACAATCTCGGTGCCTCGATCCCTGCCCCGAACACCAACAACCTGAGCACCAGCGGTACGACCGAGGTGGTCGTGCCCCAGGACCCGAGCGCCAAGGCGGTAGGACCGTCGCTCAAACTAGGACTCATTGTCTACATACGGTGAGGTTATGACTGTGACACTTCGACTCTGCTCCACTATTCCGGTGCTGACCGCGCTGGTCAGCGGCTGCTCGCCTTCTTTCGAGGCAGATGTGCCCGACATCGAGATCACCCAGCGCGGGCTGAAGATTCCGGGCGTGCCCCAGACGACGCCGGTCGGCGATATTTCGGTAACGAGCTCCTTCGCGCTGTCGTCATGCAATACCGCATGGGCCAGGAAGATGAACTCCGACATCCTCGTCCACCAGGTGAGAATCGTTGCCAGTGGCAGTTTGCCTGACCTTGACTTCGTCGACCTCGCACGCGTGACCGCGGCCAACCCCGCGAGCCCGGAAAGCCCAACCGAACTTCTGAGCTATGACCGGAGCGAAGTGGCGCCGTCCAGTTCAGACATCGACGTCAGCATGTCAGCGCCCATCGACATTACGGCCCTCTGGTCCACCGACCAGGCAGTCATCGAGCTGCAAGTGGCGGGACAGTTGCCTGAACAGGACTGGACAGTCGATTTGACCCTGAGGCTCTCGGGCAAGATGGCGTACGACTTCTAGCCAAGCGGGCGTGCCGCAGGCTACTTGTTCAAGTTCAGCCCAAGTGTGATATAGGGAATCGCCCAGCCGCACGCTATACGAAACGCGAGAGAGAAAAATAGGAAACCAAGAAGAAAGGAAAACCAATGAGCTCAATCAAGTCCCGGATCATAGTTATTGGCCTCGCTACTCTGCTGTCTCCTTTGTTCGGTTGCGCCGGCAAGAGCTGCGACGAGTTGAAGACGGATGTCACGAACCAGTGCTGCGCGGGAAAGGCCGGCTGCACGCTCGACACAACCGGGTTTGACAGCATGTGTCAGCAGGCCGATGACAAGTGCGGCAATAGCCTGACGTGCAGCGGATCCCCGAGCGGCTCAAGCTGCGTGATTGAGTGCGGCTGCGGCTGATGCGGATACTGCTCCTCCGGGCATGGATCGTCGGCATCGCTCTGGTGGTCCGGATCTGTCGGTGGCGAGTGGACAGCGATTTCCAGATCTATCGCTGGAATCGCAGCCGGCCGTCTCGCCTTCTGGTTGACCTGTAGGGTGGGAGTCAGCCCCCGTCCGCCATCACGGCTGCATCACCCGTTTGCTCACCCACAGCACAGCACCCCGGGGGGCCAGCCGCATGGAAGCAATCATGATCTTGTTGAACCATCCGGAAACCACTCGGGGTTTTCCTCGCACCATGGCCCGGTACCCAATCCGGGCCACGTCGCGTGCTTCCATCTGATTCAACCTTCTCAGCAGCATCTTTTCCGACTTGGCCCGCTTGAAGAAGTTGGTCTTGGTCACGCCCGGGCAAAGCGCAGTCACAGTCACGCCCGTGCCTTGCAGTTCTGCTGACAGGGCCTCGGAAAAACTCAGCACAAACGCCTTGCTCGCAGCGTAGACCGCCATGTTCGGTACCGGCGCGAACGAGCCGGTGGAGCCGACGTTCAGTATCTTGCCGGATTTCCGCTGGATCATTTCTGCGAGAAAGACACGAGTGAGTTGCGCCAAGGTGACGACGTTCAACTGGATCATCTGGCGTTGATTCTCCCAGTCGCTGTCCGCGTAACGGCAGAGATCGCCGAAACCCGCATTGTTGACCAGCACATCGACCATAACCCCGCGTCTTTTCACCTCTGCGAACAATTGCGAGGCCGCTTCCGGCTGTGACAAATCCAGAGCAACCACCTCGGCTTTGATTGAGTGCGCCGTCGCCAGTTCCCGAGCAATCTCGGCCAGGCGTTCGGCGCTGCGAGCCACCAGCACCAGATTGAATCCATGTTGGGCCAAAAGGCGGCTCAACTCATACCCAATACCGCTGGAGGCGCCGGTAATCAGCGCGGTCTTCTCTGGACCAGGGGAACTAGACATGGGGCGGCTCCTTCTTCCGAGATGACACTGCAAGGGAATGTGGTTGGATGCAAGTGGAGGGATTCATCGCCTTGACAGGCGATGACGCAAGCCAGGCGCATGCGCCGACATGGGGGTGTGTCGCGTGACGAACTCTCCCACTTTCACCCGCAGCCCGCACCGAATCATTCCCTGGCAAGCATGCTAGTCGACGCCTGATCAACGCCGGTGAGTTCGTCGCTACACAATCCGGCCGCTGCGCAGGAGGCGCCGAACCTCGTCATGGGAAAGCAGCGCGAACACGTAGAGGCACTCGGGGCGGCTCTCGCCCTGTCAAGGTGGTGAGATGATTTCTCCTGGCGGCCCCGGGGGGTCTCCATCAAGACCCATCGATCGGGGCCGCCAGCTTGGTGCGAGGGGCCTTGTCTGCTGCGGTGGGGGCACAAGCCGTGATCCAGAGCACATTCCTGCGACGATCTCGCGACAGTTGCATTTTCACGCGCCAGCCTCCAGACTTCCGCACCACATCTTCTGGGGGATGATAAACGTGACTCGCTCTTACTCGCCGGTTTTGTCGGCAATCGCGGCCGTGCTTCTTTTCACGGCATGTGTGGACCTTACGCGCCCGTGGGAGGGGTGGCAGGATGCCGCCACCGGTAGCGGCGGGACTCTCGCGCCTGGAACTGATGCTGGCCGCGGTGGCTCGGGAGGCAGTACCACCACCCTTCCCACAGGAGGGACGGCGGCGGGTGGGGCAGCTACGGGCGGAACCAGCCAGACGGCGACGGGTGGGACAGCGGGAAGCATAGTGGTGGATGCAGGCGCCGCGGCGGATGCGGCTGCGACAGGTGACACGCAGGGCACGGGTGGCGCCGGCGGTGTTGTCGCGACCGATGCGGGGACGGGTGGCACCGGCGGTGTTGTCGCGACCGATGCGGGGACGGGTGGCACCGGCGGTGTTGTCGCGGCGGATGCGGCCGCCGAGGCTCCGGGGACTGAAACCGGCGACACCGGCGGAGCGACGGATGTCGGGGCCGCGGCTGACGCGGCCTCGCCTGAGGATGTCGGGCTTGACGTTCCATTCTCTGCCGACACCCTGCCGTCTGACCTCGGCATAGTCGCATCTGACACCGCTGAGACGGGAGAATCGGATGGTTCCAGCACAGACGGAAACGACGGGCCCGGAACCGGCGATGTGGGCACAGATAGTGCGCCCGCGCCCGTGATCATCAGTATCGACTTCGTGGGGGGATCCCCGAATAGCGGCTCGCCGCCATCTGGAACCGTCGTGATGGGTGCCAGCGAATCTGCCGGGGTGAAGCCAGCTACGCATTGGAACAGCGCACCCGGTGACAAAGGCACCCTCTCGTCACTGGTGGCCGCCAGTGGCAGCACGACAACAGCGTCCGCTACCTGGAACGTGGATGAGATTGACTCACAGACAGACACCTACAGCAATTTCTTCACCGACGCCCCGGGCGACACACGCATGATGAATGGCTACCTTGATCCGAGATCGGTCAACTACAACGCCACGATCACGGTGACGGGCTTGCCCAACCCGGTGAGCAGTGGATACGACGTCTACCTCTACTTCTATTCCTATATGTCCGGGGTGGAGACGCGCCTGTACCAATACAATATTGGCGCGACAACCTATTCCGTGACACAGACTGGACCCTCCGTTACTAGTACCTGCCCGGCATATAGGCTGGCCTCTGGCGCCGACGCAGGTACGGCGGGCGAAGGGAACTATGTCGTGTTCCACAACCTGAACGGTGACCACTTCACCTTGACTGCTCGGCCGGCACAGAACTCATCGGGGCAGCAGCGTGCCCCGGTCAACGGCATTCAGATCGTGTATCCGTCGGGAGACTAGCGTTCCTATTCGCGAATCAGGGCCACGCGCTGACCGTCGCCCTCCACCCGCCCCAGCCGGCGCGCGGGATTCCCCCCGATGTAGCTGCAGGCCGGGAATCTTCCCTCGACAAAGCTGCCGGTAGCTACGAACGACCGGTCGCCGATCTGCACCCCCGCACTCAGCACGCACAAGGGTGAGACGAACACACAGGCACCGATAGTCGTGGCCATGCAAAAGGTCTCGGCCCGGCCGCCGGTGAGGACGTGGTGGATGGTGTTGTGGGTGTAGATCTGACTGCCGGCGCCCACGGATGAATAGTCACCGATGCTCAGCGAGGCGTGGAATCCGTCAAGTACGGTATTGGGCCCGATCCAGCAGTGCTTTCCCACTTGCGGGCTTCCCAGGATCAAGCAGCTATCGTAGACGCTGCTGCCTTCACCGAAGCCATGCGCGCGCGCTAGTTCCCAGCGGTCATCGAGCAAATCGCCGGTCGACACGTGTCGATCGAACCTGGCCTTCATGCGACGGCGCAGATCGGTGAGCATGGTTTTCGTGCGACGAAACTCCTCACCGCGCAAAACCGCGTCCCAGTCGGCCGAAGGATCGAGGGTGTCCCCCGCATAATGGCGCGCAGCCACCGAGGCATCGCCCGCCTCGCCGAAAATTGCCTGCACGTCCTCCGCGCGCACCACGGTGCGACCACGGAAGTGATCGACTGAGACATGGTGAGCCTCCATGAGCCTACGGGCATTTTCTGTAAAAAGCGGGCCGCCCGCCGCCGGCTCCCCCGCCGGCGCAGCAGCGGCATCCTCGGGCACAACCGACCAAATCTCGGCGAAGGCATCGCCCACCTCCAGGATCTGACCGACCGGAAAAAGCTGCCGGAGGAAGCCGCCTGCCTCGGCCTCGACCTCGAAACTGGCCTTGCTGGTCACCAGCACGGCGATAGCTGTGCCCGGCGCAACCGCAGCGCGGTCAGGAACGCACCACTCGACCAGGCGGGCGCGATCGTCGCCAGCCACCGCACGAGGAACGACAATGCGAACCAGTGGGGGCATCAGGATTCTCCGGGGTAATGGCGCACGAGTTGTCGGATCGACTGGACCAGTGAAGCGGAATTGGGTAGCACGCATTCCTCCAGGGACCGCACACTTGGAATCGGCACCGGCACCGCGCCCAGGGCACGCGCCTGAAAAGGCCGCCGCGCGGATTCCGCCACGGCGGCAATCACCGCGGAGCCAACGCCATAGGGAGCCGGGCTCTCTTCCAGCACGCAAAGCCGCCCGGTGCGGCTGACCGACGCCGCGATCTCATGGCAAAGCAAAGGCCAAAGCTGGGTTAGGACGATTAGCTCGAAACGCAGCTCATCCGCAACCAGCAACTCCCGCATGGCAATCTCGGCCACGTCCAGCATGCCCCCATGGGTGACCAGGGTGACGTCCCCGGCGCGCCCATCGGCAGGCAGGTAGACCAGCGGCGGAAGATCGCCCCCGCTCGCTGACACTGAATGCAGCTCGCAATCGAGCGGCGGCTCAGGGCGTGGCGCATCGGCATAGACCCGCTTGTGCTCGACCAGCACCGTGGGCGCTCCTCCGTCGAGAATCGCCGCCAGCAGGGCACTGGGCTCATGGCGGGCGGATAGGCTCACCACGCGCAGACCGGGAACACCAAGAAAAAGCGTTTCCAGACTCTGGCTGTGGGTGGGTCCGTAGCCGCGCCCGCCGCCCGAGGCAAGCCGGACGATCAGCGGACAGCGGGGCTGTCCATAAACGTAATGCAGCTTGGCTGCGTAGTTCACCAGGGGATCGACAGCCAGGGTGGCGAAGTCAGCAAACATCAGCTCGGCCACTGCCGGCACGCCTCCCATGGCCAGACCAGTGGCCACGCCCACGATAGCTGACTCGGAAATGGGCGTCGCTGCCACCTGCTGGGGAAAACCCGTGGAAAGGCCGCGGGTCGCGCGGAACGCTCCTCCGTGGGGATCCGCGATGTCCTCGCCCAGAAGAATGGCGTGGCGATCGCGTTCGAGCAGATCGCTCAGGGCCGCGCGAACCCGATCGACCATGAACTCGTTGCTCGCACTAGTTTGTTGCGCCAGCAAGGCCGTGCTGGCCAATGCTCCCGGCGGACGTGGCCATGCACTTCCCGGCGTGGGATCCAACGAGGCGCGAGCCTCGACCTCGCGAACCAGCCCTTGCACGGCCACCCTTGCGTCGGCGTAAAGGGCGGCAACCGAGGGCTGCTCGGATATCCAGAACGACAGGGGATCCTCGCGCCGCAGCCGCTCGATCACCGTAGCGGGACGCGTGTCGTCGCCCTTGCTGTGCGCGCCCAAACGTCGAGTGTCCACCACCTGGAAAAAGGGGTGCCCCGCGCGGACACACTCGACCACCTGGCGTAGGTGCTCAGCCAGTGCCACGGGATCCTGATCGCTGGTGCGCGCAAAGGGGACGCCGAAGCCCTCGATGCGTTTGGCCAGATCGCCGCGTTCCACGTCTTTCGCCTCGGTCGACATGGCCCAGCCGTTGTACTCCAAGAAGAAGAGCACCGGGACATCCCGCCAGGCAGCGAACCCCAGGGCTTCGTACAGTGCGCCTTCCCCCAGCGTCCCATCGCCAAGAACCGCGACAGCAATCCCGGGCTCACCCTTCTGGCGCAAGGCCCAGGCAAACCCGGTGGCCAGCGCAGCCGCTTCTCCTTGCACGCCGGTCGAGAAAAAGCGACCGCGCCGCAGGTGCTGGGTGCCGCCGCGACCACCGCAAAGCGCGCCTTGTCGCCCCAGCAGCTCGGCCAAGAGCGCGTCGGCAGGACCGCCGGTGGCCAGGTAGTGCCCGTGACCCCGGTGGGTGGCAAACAGCGCGTCCCGATCAACGTCCAGGTGGCGGGACAGCGCCACGGCTACCAACTCCTGTCCCAGGCAGGTGTGCAAGGTCCCTGCCAGGCCGCCACCCGAGAAGAGCTGAAGCAGACGCTCCTCGAAGGTGCGAATGAAAACCGCCGGCCGGGCCAGTGCCGATATCGCCGCTGCGGGGGCTGAATCCTGCGGTGTCATGATTTTCGACTGCTTCCGACAACGTGATGATAGCACCTGTGAACCGGTTCATTTCGACGAATCCGTGAAGTTCTTCGGAATGCGGCACCCTTCCCTTCTGCGCGTAGTAAGAAAGGCCTCACCATGAGAAACAACAAGGTCTTCCTGGGTATCATGATCCTGGGCATAGCCCTCAGTGGCGCTTGCTCGGACTCTGGAACACAAGGCAACGGAGCATCCGGAGGCAGCAGCTCCGCGCCAGGCACAGGAGGCGAGCAGGGCACGGGCGGTAGCTCCAACATGGGTGGCGCGACGGCTACAGGCGGCAGCGTGGCCAGCGGTGGCAACATCGGCAGTGGCGGCACCGGCAGTGGCGGCACCACAGGCGCGGGTGGTGCAACCGGTTCGGGCGGAAAGGCCAGCGGCGGCTCAATCGGCTCCGGAGGTAGCGCTGCCGCTGCGGGTGGTGCGACAGGAGCTACGGGCGGAAAGACCGGCGGCAGTGCGACGGGCGGCGCGACCGGAAACACGGGCGGAGCGACGGCTACGGGCGGCGCGACCGGAAACACGGGTGGAGCGACGGCTACGGGCGGCGCGACCGGGGGCAAAGGCGGTACCACGGCTACTGGCGGCGCTACCGGTGGCACGACGGGCGGCACAACCGGAGGCAAGGGCGGCGCAATGGGTGGAGCGACGGGCGGGACCGGTACGGGCGGCACGACCGGAAACACGGGCGGAGCGACAGGCGGCGCCATTGGAGGTTCAGGCGGCGCGACCGGCAGCCTGCCCGCCTTGCACGTGGATGGTCCCCTAATCAAGGATCCCAACGGCAATAAGATCGTCCTGCGCGGGTACGCGCTGATCGATATCGGATCGCTTTACCTCAAGACCAACAGCGCTACTGGGATCACCAACCGAATCGATGCAATTGCCGCGGCCGGGTTCGATGCCCACCTGGTTCGCATGCCAGTCTACCCGCGAACCGACTTCAACGGCGGAGGTTCCAATTCCTATTATTCGCCCTTGCCCTACCCTGTCGGCACCGCGGCCCCGGCAGGGCAAAAGGTGACCGTCATGACCGGCCCGGACTACATAAGCAACGTGCTCAAGCCGGCCATTGACTACGCCACCTCCAAAAAGATGTATGCCATTATCGATCTTCACCAGATTGACGACACGAACACCGCCAACGATTCGGGAACCGCGGCGACCAGCTTCTGGACGGATATCGCCCCGCAGTTCAAAGACTACAGCAACGTCATCTACGAGTTGTACAACGAGCCCATCAATTCCAGCATGCCCTGGGCGACGTTCAAGACCCAAGTGCAAACGTGGATCGACACTGTGCGCGCGGCAGCGCCGAACAACATCATCATCGTTCCCTCCATGAGCTGGGACCAGCACCCGGGCGATGCCGCCAGCTCGCCCCCGAATGGCACGAACCTGGCCTACACCGCCCATATCTATCCGAACAATTGGGGCGCCTCCTTTCAGAAACAACTCGCGACAGCCGTGGCCGTGGCCCCAGTTTTCATCACCGAGTGGGGCTACTCCTCGCCGCAAACCGCCGCAAATTGGGGAGACGCTTTCGAGACTCTGGTGGATGGCGATGGCGCGAATTGGACCGCGTGGGTTGCTGACAACTCTTGGGGACCCGCCATGTTCTCCAACAGCGGCCTGACCACGCTCACCGACTTTGGCACCCTGGTCAAGAACTGGCTGGCGGCCAAGGTGAACGACGGCTGGGTTCAGTAGAGCGACTGCGCACGTCCCGATCCGCTATCTCACGGTAAGACTCAGGCTGAGCGTGCGGATGATGCTTCCAGCGGTGGCCTTGACGGTCAAGCTGGCCGCGCCGGTCGTGGTCACGAGGTAAGAAAACCCTGTCAGCGGGCACCAAAGTTGATGTTGATGCACGTCCGCGTTCCGACGAGAAAAATAGGCTCAGGAGTTTCATGTCCAAGATCTTGAAATGGCGCGCCCTCTCTTGCTGGCTGCTCGTCTGTGACTGCAGCGGCAGATCAGGCTCGCAAGTGATCCCCATCGACGCGTCGAGCGGCGAGCCCGATGCCCCAGCCGCAACCGGCGGGGTAGCGGATACTTCCGCACCTGGAACGGGCGGCGCGCAGGGAACGGGTGGCGCCGGGGCGGGCGGCGCAACCGCGACAGGTGGAAGCGAGGTGGATGGTGGGACCGATTACGGCCGGGACTCAGCCGGTGCCGGCGGATTGCCCGCTACCGGCGGAGCCACCAGGGTGGGTGGCACGACCGCGAACGGTGGAACCAAGGCTACGGGTGGGGCGAGTGCCACTGGCGGGAACACCAGCAACGGCGGAACCACGGGAAGTGGAGGAGGGGGTGCAGATGGTGGCAGTGGCACCTGCGGCGACGGCGATCCGAACATGCCCGCTGAGCCGACGATCCCGACTGCCTGCACTACCCTGCAAGCAACCCAAAACGTTCCCGCAGCAGGTGTCCCCACTGAAGCCAGCCTCGACACCTTGGCGATCCAGACAGCGCTCACCGCATGCCCCTCGGGACAGGCGGTCAAGCTTACGACAAATGGTACGAACAATGCGTTTGTCACCGGACCTCTGACCATGCCTTCGGGCGTGACCTTGTGGGTGGACGCGGGCACGACCCTGTACGCAACCCGCGACACCAAGGTATGGGGCTCGGCATCCGAACTCATTCTAGTAGCAGGTTCGAATTCGGGAATCGTGGGCGACGGCATTATTGATGGACAAGGCGGTGAACCGAACCTCGGTTCCAGCCAGTCTTGGTGGGACCAGAACGCAGGCAGCAGCGGCAACAGTCCGGCGCTCATCGCAGTGAGAGGTGCGACGAACTTCACCCTGTACCGAATTACCCTGCACAATTCGCCGAAATTCCACGTCAAGCTGGATGCCGCCGGGTTCGTCGTGTGGGGCGTGACCATCAAGGCGCCGACCACAGCGAGCAACAGTGCCGGCACGGCCTTGACGTACTCAAATGCGCACAACACCGACGGGATCGATCCAGGCGAAGCGGCC
>PMKP01000350.1:0-81123 GCA_003157775.1 Myxococcales bacterium
TCGCACGGCTTCTCCATCGTCTACAAGGACCAGACCGGCGTGATTCCGCCCAAGGATGTGGACGTGATCATGGTCGCGCCCAAGGGCTCGGGCCTGAACGTGCGGCGCAATTTCCTCTCGGGCGCGGGCATCAACTCTAGCTTCGCGGTCGAGCAGGACGCCACCGGCCGCGCGCGCGAGCGCGCCCTGGCCATTGGCATCGCGGTGGGTTCGGGCTACCTCTTCCCCACCACCTTCCAGAAGGAANNCTGCGCGCCAACGGCCACAGCCCGAGCGAGGCTTTCAACGAAACCGTCGAGGAGCTGACCCAGAGCCTCATCCGCCTGGTCGACGAGAACGGCATGGACTGGATGTACTCGAACTGCTCGGCAACTGCGCAGCGGGGCGCGCTCGACTGGCGCCCGCGTTTCAAGTCCGCGGTGCTCCCGGTTTTTCACTGGCTCTATGACCGCGTGGCCTCGGGCAAGGAAACCGCGCGCGTGCTCGAATCGACCGGCGGCCCCAACTACCAGGAACTGCTCGGCAAGGAACTGGCCGAAATGGGAAACAGCGAGATGTGGCGTGCAGGCAAGGCCACGCGCGCGCTGCGTCCCAAGCAGGCAGCCAAGGCGATCTCGGCTGACACCAAGGGAGTAGGCGGGCGAAGCGAGAATTAGCAACCGCGCGGATTGAGCCGGCGGTAGGGGCGACCTGCGGTCGCCCCACCCACGCAGCTAGATCCGTCGCCGTACCAGCAGCAACCCGACGCCCACCACCACGGGCAGGTGCCACAGGCGCGGACCGTACACCATCAGGCTGCCCAACAAAAACAGTGCCAGCGCGACAGCCGTGATCACCGGCAGGTTGCCGCTCGGCCTGAAAGTCGAGGGCTCCTCATCGAACGCGCTCGCGCCACCTCCCATCATGGAACGCCACAGCGAGATCTGCTCGCCGGCCCTGCGCGGACGGCGGCCCATCTCGCGCGCAGCCAGTTCCTCCAAAGCGGCCCGTCTGGCGGCCTCCTGCTGCGGCGAAAGCGGCTTGCCCCCAGGGACGGGAAGTTCGGAAGCAGATCCCTGCTGCCCCGATTCAGGCTGACTAGCCCGCCACAGCTTCTCGTTGTAGGCGCGCGCTTCACCGGTGTCGAGCCGCGCTCCGCAGTTGACACATTTTCGGTCGAAGAGGTTGTTGGGCCTTTCGCAACTGGGGCAGTCGTTGCGAGGCACGGCCTTGAAGCCTTCTGCGTCTACCGATATTGACATGTGCCCCTCGGTTGGCGGGCGAAAAGCGCTAGAGGGGCGACCGAGCGGCGGCTTCTCCCCGGGTGCCAACACCACATCGAAGCGGTCACTGGTGGGCGAGTGGGCAGGCTCATCAGCAGCGTCGCTGCGCGGCCCTTCCAGTTGGCGGAAGCGGTTGAGGGTCTCGTCGTCCATGATTCGCGCGACTCTGCGCTAGGAAATGCCCATGCTGCCCGGCCGTTGGGGTTCAGGCGGAGAGGCCGGGCGGGTGCGGGTGCGCGCCCACTCGCGCAGGCGCGCAATGTCTTCGCGCATGGTCACAGCCAAAGGCATGGTCTCGCCGAGAGTGGGGAGCAGGTGCCGTTGTTCCAGTTCCACGCCCTCGGCAAAGGCTGCGTAGAGCCCGCTCACGATGACTTGCTCGATCTCGGCGCCGCTGAAGTGCTCGGCCCGCCGTGCCAGGTCCTCCACATCGAAGCTGTCAGGGTTGCGACCAAAACGCTGCAGGTGGATGCTGAAAATCTGTGCCCGCTCGATGGCGGTAGGCAGATCGAGGAAGAAGATCTCGTCGAAGCGCCCCTTGCGCAGGAGTTCCGCCGGCAAGCTGTCGATGCGGTTGGCGGTGGCCACCACGAACACCGGCGCGGTTTTTTCCTGCAACCAGGTGAGAAAGCTGCCGAACACGCGCGCGGTGACGCCGCTGTCGCTGACCCCGGACGACCCCAGCCCGGACAGGCTCTTTTCCAACTCGTCGACCCACAGCACGGCCGGGGCGATGCTCTCGGCAATGCGCATGGCTTTGCGCATGTTCTCCTCGGACGAGCCCACCAGGCCGCTGAAGATGCGCCCCATGTCCAGGCGAAGTAGGGGCAGATGCCACTGTGAGGCCACTGCCTTTGCGGTCAGGCTCTTGCCGCAACCTTGTACCCCGAGCAGGAGCAGACCCTTGGGCGCGGGCAGCCCGAACTGGCGCGCTCGCTCGGTGAAGGCAGCGGTACGCTGAGCAAGCCAGGCCTTCAGATTCTGCAGGCCCCCGATGCTGGCGAAGCTCTCGCTGGTTGCGTAGTACTCGAGGAGGCCGCTCTTGCGGATGACTTGGCGTTTTTCCGCGAGGACGAGCTGGATGTCGGCCGCGTCCAGGCGTTGGTCCTGGGCGATGGCCTTGGCAAAGGCGTTCTCCGCCTCGGACAGGGTCAGGCCCAAGGCGGCCTTGAGCAGGGGCTCGACGTCCTCGTTGCGTAGATCGATGACGGCCTTCTTACCCTCGCGCACCACCGCCACGATCTCGCGCAGCAGCTTGAGCAGGTCCTCGATGCCGGGCAGCGGCACGTCCAGCACCGAGATTTCCTTTTCCAGTTCGGCCGGGATGTTGAGCACCGGCGAGACCAACATCATGGTGGTAAACGTGCTCTTCAAGGTGCGGGCCAGCTCGCGCATGCGCCGGATCACCGCTGCGTCGTTCAGGTATGGATGAAAATCTTTGAACACCACCAGCGCCGGCTCGGCGAGTTTTTCGACGGCCGCGAGGGCTCCGCCAGGATCGGTAGGCCCGTCGGTTTTGTTCGGCGGCCGTCCGTTTTCCACGCGGCACAGCCCCTGCGTGACCGACCAGGTGTAAAGCGCCTTGCCGTGCGATTCGGCCAAGCTGGCGAGGAGCGCGTCAACCCGCTGCTCTTCCCAAGTGACGAGGTAGATGAGCGGGTAGCGGGCGCGGATGAGGACGTCGAGTTCCTCGACAAAACCTGACAGGGAAGGGCTGGTGCGTGATTCGGGCACGTCCTGCCATTATGCTCCGATCCGGCGGCGGGTAGAAGAAGCCCTTGCTCAACCCTGGCTAGTCTGCGCGTATCGCGTGGGGTCATGCAGCCCTGTCATTCAAGCCAGGCGACAGAACAGACGAGATTTCCCATTGAAAGTCGAGGTCTGTGGGCTCACATGCCACACCTGCAAACCGTCTCCGTCGGACGTGAAGGACGCCGTACTCGAAGGTGGGAGCCGAGCTCCCCGAGGAGGGACGCGTGAACTCGGTCAAGAACAGAAAAGTCCTCGTGGTGGAGGACTCCCGGCTCATCCACAAAATGTACGAGGTCATGTTGCGGCCAACCACCCTGTTGTCTGCCTTCAATGGGCACGAGGGGCTGGACAAGCTCAGCCAGAGCCCTGACGTGGACTTCATCATTCTGGACATCAACATGCCCAAAATGACCGGGCTGGAGTTTCTGGCGCAGGTTAAGACCACCCCGGCCCTGGCCAAGATTCCCGTCATCATCGTTTCGACCGACGGCAAGGAAGAAGACGTCGCGCGCGGTCTGCAGAGCGGCGCGGTGGCCTACCTGAGAAAACCGTTTCAACGCGAGGATCTCCTCAAGATCATCAATCGAATCGAGTCCGAGCAAACTGCGGCATGAGCGAGGACAACAACATGACCGATCCGCCCCCTTCTGCGGACGTGCCCGCCGATGAGAAGGCCCCAGCCCGCGCGGGGCGAGACGCCATGGCCACCTTGCGGCGTGCGCAGCAGCTTGTCAGCGACGCACAGGCGGCCATCGAGGAGGCGAGCCGCGTGGTGGGCCAGGGGGGCGGCGCACGCTCTGCGGGCGGGGCGGAGGCGCGCCTGGCAGTCGCTGAAAGCGAGCGCCAGGAACTAGCCAGTCGTCTGGCTGAGGTTGAGCACCAAGTCGGCCGTTTGATGACCCTGTACGTAGCGACCTATCAACTCCATGCCACGCTCGATCCCGCGGAGGTGCAGTCGACCATCGCCGAGATCGCCCTCAACCTGATCGGCGCCGAGCAGTTCGTCCTGCTGCTCATCGACGACGAGGACAAGGGCTACGAAGTGCGGCTCATGCAGGGCGGGGCCGACACGCGCTGGGAGCAGAGCGAGTGCTACACCGGCGGCGATGCGCTGGTGGATGCGGCGTTGGCCGACGGGGGACTGCGTTTCGGGCCTACCGACGAGTCGCCGGCTCTGGCGGTGGTACCCTTGCGCGTGCAAGACTTGACGGTCGGGGCGCTGGTCATTCTCAAGCTCTTGGAGCACAAGCCGGCCTTCGTGAAGGAAGACCACGACTTGCTCGATCTGCTGGGGGCCCACGCTGCGTCCGCGATTTTTGCCTCACGGGTGTACTCCAAGACGGCGCGCAAGTTGCGCACCCTCGAAAGTTTGATCCGTTTGGTCAACAAGGGATAACGTGAGCGCGACCATCGCAAATAGCCAGCGGCATCGGACATGAGCTTCCAGGGTCGAATCGAGGATGTCGCCATCGCGGACGTGATGCAGCTCATCCGCTTGGGTGGGCATTCGGGCAGCTTGTCGATCCGCGCTGGTGAAGAGGAGGCGCTCATCGGGTTCGAACGCGGTCGCCTGGTCAGCGGCTGGAGTTCCCGCTCGTTGCGCCTGGGCGAGTTGCTGCTCGGGGCGGGCGCTCTCGACGAGCCTACCTTGCAGCGGGCGCTGGAGGCGCAAGAGGTCGAGCGACCTCGGCGCGCCATCGGGCAGATTCTGGTCCGCCAAGGTGCCACCACGCCGGAAATCATCCGACAGGTCATCGGGCGCGAGATCGAGCGCGTGGTCAAGGAGGTGCTGGCCTGGCCCACCGGCACCTTCGATTTCGCGCTGGACGACCTGACCCCAGTGGTGGAGGTGTCGCGCCTCTCCGGTGCGCCCAAGGTCGACCTCGACACCCAGCAGGTTCTTCTGGAGGTCCTGCAGGCCATAGAGGAAGAGTCCGTCCGCACCGCCTGCCAGCCGCCCACCCCCACCGAGGTTGCGCCGGAAGGGTCGGAGGCGGTCGAGGAGTTCGTGCACGTGATCACCAGGAGCGGGCGCAAGCCGCTCGACGGTGCGCTCAGGGAGAGCTCCGAGTCCACCGTCTCTGAGACCGCAATCACCGCCAAGCTCGAGGTGCCGGATCGCCCGCGCTTTCAACTGGTTTCGCCCGATGTCGAACTGTTGGCGCGGATCAATCAGCTTCTAGCTGAAACTGGCGACCACATGTCGGCGGTGGGCTTGCGCGACGCTGGGGCGTCGCTTCTGGGCGAGGCACCGCCCATCGTGGTGGTGGATCTCCGCTACCAGGCGCGAGGCGCGGACACGCTCACCGCACTCTGCCGGTCGCGGCCACGGGCCTCCGTGGTCGTGCTTTTCGAGGGGCGTGCGCCTTTGCGCGACCTTTTCCGCGCGGGTGTGCTGTCCATCACTGCGGCATCGCCCGAAACGGTGGTCGCCTGTGTGCACAGTGTGGCGCGCCAGCGCCGGTACCTTTCCAACGAAAGTGCCATCACCGAGGGCGTGCGCGCCAGCCTGGCGCGCCTGCGCCGGATCATTGTCGATTTGCGCTCGGGGCTTCTCTCGACCTCGGTGTCGGCCAATCTGCTCAGCGTGGTGGCCGAGTCGCTTGACCGGGGCGTGCTCCTGGTGCCCGACCGCGATCAACTGGTGGCTCTGGGTGCGTTTGGGCAAACCGCACAGGGCGAGGAGTTGCTGAGCAAGACACAGAATCTCGCCTTCCCGGTTGGCCCAAGCGGGGTTTTCTTCGAGTGCCTTTGCGACAGTCACACCCGCCGCATGAGCTTCGACAGTGCGCAATTGCCGCCGGCTTTCCGCGAGGTGGTCGACCGTCCGGTGTCCGGCGAGATTGCCGTCTTGCCCGTGCCGGGCAGCGAGCACGTGATCGCCATCATCTACCTCGACAACGGCGCACGTGATCGTCCGGTGGGCGATATCGAGCTCTTTGAGCTAGCGGCTTTCCAGCTCGGACTGGCGTTGGAAAACGAATTCCTGCGGCGCTCGGGCCCCGAGCAGAGGACAGGCGGCCCCGCCATCAAGATGCGCACCATGGGCTAGCGCCGTGGAAGAGCTCTTCGCATCCCTCACCAAAGACTTCGGCGAGGAGACAGGGCCACTGGCGCGCGAGGTGGCCACCCTGGTCGCTTCTGCGTGCCATGCCGTCGGAGCGCCCTGACATCGACCTGCTGGTCGAGGGGCTCGATTCGGGTCGCCGGGCAGAGGCGCTTGGCCGCCTCTTCTTGCTCGCTCCTTTGCCTGTCGACCTGGTGCCCATGGAGTTGGGGCGTCGGGAGATCGTGCAGCGAGCCCTTGAAGAGGGGGAGATCCTCTATGCCGCCTGAGCACCCTATGCCGTTGCTCTGGACGAGGCCGAGCTGAGGCGTCACGCCAGCCGCTTGGAACGAACGCACCCAGGCATCCGCGAAGACCTGCGTGGCTTCGAAGAGGTCGTGCTGGGCTGGATCCAGACGCTAGAAGACGCCGCCACGCCGTAGGGGCGACCTGCGGTCGCCCCGCACGCGGCTGCGCTCGCCCCTACCGCTTCGCCGCTGGTGTGCCGCCTCCCCGGCGGAAGCGCTTCCATACCACGGCGTCGAGCGCCCAGCGGCCACAACCCAGCATCAAGATGGCCAGGCTTGCCGTCAGGTAAAGCAGGGTGGCCTCGCGCTGGCGCCAAGGCAGGCCGGCCTCGCCGGAGAAAAACGTCAGGCCCAGGCTGAAGGCGAGCAGCAGGGCTGCCAGCCGACCAGCCAGGCCAAGGGTGACCAGAATGCCACCGACGAATTCCGCTGCCACGGCCAGCATCAGGCTGTGGCGATGGCCCATGCCGAGCGGGTCAGGAAAGCTGGCCATGCGTTCACTGTAGTGGCGCACTTTTTCCCAGCCGTGCAAACAAACCATGTTGACGCCCACTCCAAGGCGCAGGACGAACAGCCCCAGGTTGACGACATTCTCTTTGCTGAAGACCGACACGGGTGAAGCGTCGCACATCTGCACGAAAGACCCAAGAAAATGGGCAATTTGTGCCTACCCGCGCTTCATTGCTTCGACGACTTCGTCTACCGTGGGCAGGCCGGAACGCGAGCCCAGGCTGCGGCAAGCCAGTCCTGCGGTGGCGTTGGCGAAGGGCAGGGCGCGTTCCAGCGACCAGCCTTTGAGTTGGGCGTAGGCGAAGGCGCCGCAGAAGGCATCGCCCGCGCCGGTGGTATCTGCCACAAAGACGTCGATGGCGTCCTGTTGGACCAACTTGGTGCCCTCCAGGGCAACCGCGCCGGCCTCGCCCATGGTGATGACCGCGGTCCGCGGACCCAACCGGGTGATCTCGCGCAGGCTGTTGGCCAGCTCGTCAGAAGGCGCCAGCTCGTTGGCAAAACGCTCGGAAGCCACCACGATATCGGACAAAGTGAGCAGCTCGCCCATGCCACCCGAAAGTTGGCTGGCGTTGAGCAGGACGGTGATCCCCTTGGCGCGCGCCTTTTCCGCGACCGCGGCTTGCAAGGCTGGCTGCGATCCGTCGATGCACAGAAGTCGCGCACCGTCGAGCAATCGGTCCGGCAGATCGCGGGTAGAGAGCGCCGTCACATTGCCGCGAGAAAGCAGAATCCTGCGCTGGTGACTGAGTTCATCGATCTGGATGACCGAGACCGGAGACACCTTACCCTTTTCGATCGCCAGCACGGACGTGTCGATGCGCAGTTGTTGCAGGGAGCGAAGGATGAACCGGCCGAACTCGTCGTCACCCACCCGACCGAAATAGCGCCCGCGCACCCCGAGCGTGGCCAGCACCGCCAGGATGTTGGTGGCGGAGCCGCCACCCTGCATGCTGAAGACCGATATTTCCACCAGTCGGTGCTCGACGCGCGGCACAACGCACATCAGGTCCACGGTGGCCAGGCCGACGCCCACGGCCAGATCACCGCGCGCGGCGCCTGCGCGTCGATCGGAGGCCGGCCGCTTTGCGGCCGGGCGGGTCTTCTTGCGGTTAGGCTTGCGGGGTTCTCGCGCTTTCACCACGGGCCTATGCTACCACCCCATGGAAATTTTTCTTGTTTGCGGCAACTGATGGTCTAGTTGGACTCGCGAAGACCAGCGGACGCCGGCAGGAGAGGCCTGCCCAGCGCGCTCTGGCCCTCGATGAAGCGTTCCAGCGCCGCCACCGCTTTCGCACAGCTCGCATTCGCGTAGTACGAGCGGCCCAGATAGTAGAGCAGCTCAGGCCGTCGCTTGACATAGTCGGCGTCGTCAGCCAGGGGCTTGAGCTCGTCGATGGCATCGCCGTAGAACTCAGCCTTGTATTCGAGAAGGCCGGTGAGCAGGGCGACGTCCTTGCCCAGCTTTCCACCCCAGGTCTCCTCGGGCCAGTCGTCGACAACCTTGAAGGCGCTGGCGAACTTGTTCTTGTCCACCAGCGCGACGATCTGCTGGTACTCCGCGCGCACGCGCTCGGCTATCCCTGGCGCCAGTCCGGGGGGCGGCACAGGCGGTTGCAGTCCGTCGTCTGGGGCAAGCGCGATCTCGGGATCGCGATCCTCGCGCGTGGCCACCAGGTCAAGCAGTAGGCGCGCGTGCGCCACCTCGGGGCCGCTGCCCGCAGCCTCGGCCCGGCGCTGCCATAGGTGGGCCTCGCGCGCCTTGCCGTGAGCCAACAGGCTGCGCGCCAGCCGCGCCATGGCGACCGCGCGGTCAGGGCCGTCGTAGCCGGCCACCAGCTCGCTCAGGCGGCCGTAGGGCCACATCGGGCCGTAGATCTTGGCCAGGTACGGATCGAACTTGGCGTAGCCAAGCAGATCGCGTGGGGCCGCAAACTCGATGAGCGCATTGTCGTCGGTGTTCACCGTTGCGCCGGCGGTAAACGAGCGCAGTTCTTCCGGGCCGAGCAGCAGGAAGGCGGGCACGTCGTGGGGCGAAGCGAAGCCGGCCCGCTTGGCCTCGGCTGCAACCATCGGATCTTGGAAGGCACGCGCGATCTGGCGCACGTCCAGATTGATGGGGTGGCGGCGGGCAATCAAGATGGTGTCGGAGGACAGGTCCTCGGCGGCGAACACCATCACATAGGGAAATTCCTCGGCCAGCGTGCGGTAGATGGCCTTGATGTTCCAGGGGGCCATCTCGTAGAGCTGCGCCCACTGACAGAAGATGCCGTCGTCGCGCAGGCGCGCCTTGACGTCCTGGAAATACTCGCGGGTGAACAGGTTGGAAACCCCGGTAATCCAGGGATTGGACGGCTGGCTGATGATAACGTCGAACTTGTCGCTGCGCTGGCTGAGGAAGTTGCGGCCGTCACCCACCAGGGCGCGCACCTTGGGGTTCTCCAAGGGGCGCTGATTGACGCTGTCAAAGAAGTGCGACGCCTCGTAAATGGCCGGTTCCAACTCCACCACCTCCAGCGAGGCGATCGGGTACTGGGTGACCGCACCCGCGGTCACGCCCGAGCCGAACCCGACCAGCGCGACCTTGGGCGGGTGATCGTTCTGGTAGAGTAAGAGCGGCAAGAGGCCCACGCTGATCTGGGTCGGCATGTCAGCGTCGTTGGAGGCGTCGACCTTGCCGTTGTTTTTCAGGGAGAATACCTTGCCCCACTGGTCGACCGACACGGTCGTGGCGATGCCGTCCTTGTAGTAGACCAGCTTGGGCATCTGCCATTTCTTCTTTTGGTGGCGGTGCTCGACAATTTCGATGTAGTCGCGTGCCATGGAAACGCGAAAGAAGCCGATGGAGAAATCGGTGAGATTCCAGCGCGGCAGGGCCAGAGCCAAAAGCGCCATGCCCGCCGCAGTAGCCATGCCCAGGATGCGGCGGGAAGGCGCAAGGCTGCGGCAGACCGAGAAAAGCAGCGCGGCCAGCCCCAGATCGAGCACCGCCGAGACGTAGATGCCCTTTTGCAACCCGAGCTGGGGCAGGACGACAAAGCCCGACAGGAACGATCCCACGATGGCACCCACGGTGTTGAGCGCGTAGGCCGAGCCCACATCGCGGCCCACCCGGTGAAGGCTCGCGGTCACCACCCGCACAGTGAGCGGGAAGATGGCGCCCATGAGGAAGGTCGAGGGCAAGACCGCGATGCAGGCCAGGGTGAACTGACACACGAGAACCGCGTCGGCCGTGATGGAGGTGGACGACAACAGATAGGTGAAGACATAGGGCAGCCGGTCGGTGACCAGATAGGAAAACCCGATCGCGGCCACGATGCCCAGGTGGACCATGGCCAGGCTGCGCACGGGATCGCGGAACCGTTGCGCCAGACGACCGAAGGCCGCCGAGCCGGCGCCCAGGCCGATGAGGAAGGCCAGCAGGATGATGGTGAACGAGAAGATCGACGAGCCGATGATGACCGCCAGGGCGCGCGTCCAGAGGACCTGCAGGGTCATGGCGGTGGCGCCCGAGACCGCGAAGGCGAAGAGGACCGCGCGCCGAGCCGCCGGCGTGACGAGCGGCAGGTCGGTCTCGGCGGCCTGGGCAGCCAACTCGTCGAGGGTGGGACCTTTGGGCGCCGCGGGCCAGCGGCGGCTGAAACGCTGGGCGATCAAGATAGCGGCGGCCAGCGAAAGATCGAAACTGGCGGCCAGGAAATTGGTGCTGCGCACTCCGATGAGCGGCAGGGAGATGAACCCGGCTAGGAAGGAACCGCTCACGCCCCCGAAGATGTTCACCGCGTAGAGAGTGCCGAGACGCAGGCTCACGCGGCCCAACTCGAAGGGGCGCGACACGAAGTAACGAGCCAGCAAGGGGAGGGTCGCGCCCATGAGTGTGGTGGGCACGATGAGCAACCCGGCCGAGGCCGCGAAACGCAGCAGCGAGAGCAGGGTGTAGCGATCGCCGAAGGCGGCCCACAGCCAGTGGTTGAGCCCCGGGTAGAAGTGGATCAGCCAGGGCACGGCCAGGGCGTAGAGTCCGATGGCGGCTTCGGCTAGGGCATAGGCCCGTACCGAATTCTTGATGCGATCGGCGACCTTGCCCGCCAGGTACGAACCCAGACCGAGCCCGCCCATGTAGGTGGCCAGGACGGTGGACACGGCGAGCGCGGTGGACCCGAACACCAGGGTCAACATGCGCGTCCATAGAAGTTCGAGGATGAGCCCCGACGCCCCTGACAGGAAGAAGCAGCAGAGAACGACAGTTGGCATCGGCGACCGCCTTTCTAGCCTGGCCTATCCGTGATGCCAACGGCCAGGGGTGCCAACGGCGTCGTTTCTGGTGCGGCCGTCTTGTGATGCGCTTCGCAGTGCGTCCTAGCTGGCTTTTCCCAACTCGGCAGCCCGCAATGGTATCGTAAACACTAGATGCGTTACGGGATCCTCTCGGACACCCACGCCAACATCGAGGCGCTGGAAGCGGTCCTCAAGGCGTACCAGTCGGAGAAGATCGACAAGTACATATGCCTCGGCGATACCGTCGGCTACGGCGCGAGCCCCAATGAAGCCTGCAACTTGATGCGGTCCCTGGGCGCGCAGGCGGTACTGGGCAATCACGATGCCGCGGTGGCGGGACGCATGGACTATTCCTACTACTACTACGCCGCACGCCAGGTGCTGGACAAGCATGCCCAAGTTCTCGATGCGGAGAACATGGAGTGGCTGAAGAGCCTGCCCTACGACCATCGCGAGGACGACATCCTCTTCTGCCACGGGTCGCCCATCAACATTCGCGAGTTCGACTACATCTTTGCGCGCGACCAGGCCGCCCAGTGCCTGGCCATCTGGGACCATCTTCCCCAGCTCACCGTGATCGGCCATTCCCATCTGTGCAAGTCGTTTGCCATCAACCCCGAGCATCCGGGCGCGCAGGAGGTGGTGACGCTCAAGTTCGAGCTGCGAGCAGGGTGGAAGTACATCATCAGCGCGGGCTCGGTGGGCCAGCCGCGGGATTTCGATCCGCGCGCCAGCTACACCATCTTCGACACGGCCACGCGGACTTTCGAGTTCAAGCGTGTGGAATACGACATCAAGGCCGCAGTGGCGAAGATCCTGGCCTCAGATCTCGAGCCCAACTTCGGTACGCGTCTGTTCCTGGGGATCTAGTTCTTCGTCACATCCACCCCGGCGACACGAGTCAGGCTGGCGACGGCGATGTTGCAGTCGTAAAGGGCCTGCAGGCAGCGGGTGTGGGCCTGGAAGAAAGCCAGCAACGCGTCGGAGAAGTCCTTGGTCTCGGCCAGTCCCACGGAAATGTTCTGCATGACGGCCGCGATCCATTGCCGCGCGGCCTTCTCGCCCTTCTGCACGCTCTTGAGCCGCTGGTCGGCTTCCTTCATTTCGGTATAGGCCTTCTCCACTTCGAAGCCGATTCCGCCGAGAGCCTCGTTGCGCCGCAACTCGGCCTCCCGAGCTTCTGCGCGCAGACGGTGGGCGTGCGCGTTCTTCACGAAGAGATCGAGGGGCATGCGGAACGCAGCCGCCAGCCCCACGCCAGAGGTGTTGAATGGGTTGTTGGCAAAGGCGTTTGTCGGGTGATCGATCGAGCTCGCGTAGGCGTAGGTGGCGGTGCCCACCAACACCAAGTCAGGATACTGGCGGCGCCATTCCAGGTCAGCCAGGGCACGCTTGGCCGCGACCATCTGATCAATCGCCTTGACCTCGGGGCGGTAGCAGCGCGCCAGATCGTTGTACGACGCGAGTTCGCGCGCAGGTACATCCAGCTCTTCCAACGGCGCATCGTCCACATCGAGATCAGCCGGCGCGCTGGGCCCGATGAGGGTGCGCAGGCCAGCCCTGGCCAGATCGGCCCCGCGCCGCGCTTCCAGCACACGCGCTTCGATGTCTGCGTGCATGGTGCGCAAGCGCAGGCGGTCGGCCACCGATGCATTACCCGAGCCCTCGGCCAGCTCCTCGTCGATCTTCTTCTGGGCGTCGTTCAGATACTCCAGGCCCTCATCGAGCATGCTCAGCAGCTCGCGTGCCAGCTTGGCGCCCCAGTACGCCTTGCGAACGTTCAGTTCCACGTCGGCCACCTGGCCTGATTCCTTGCCACGCGAAGCAGCTAAGCCCAGGTCAGCCGCATCGATCCCGGCCGAGATCTTGCCGAAGGTGTAGATAGGCTGGACCAACTTGATCTCAGTACGAGTGAAGACGCCGCGCAGATCGGTGATGGCGGCGAAGGTCTGCGAGGGCTGAAAGGACAGATTCGTCAGCGTGCAATCGACATTTTCGCAATAGATCTTGGGAACCGGAGCCACGGTTGATGACAAGTCGCCAGTGGGCCAGTAACTCCGGTGCGCTTCCAACGCTTGAGCTTCGACGCCTGCGGTGACCTGTGCGTTGGCAGCCAGACCGGGGTTCCCCTTTCTGGCCATGTCCAGCAGCTCATCGAGCTTGTAGGCCTTTGCCTGGGCAACGCCAGCCAGAAGGAGGCTGGTGCTTGCGCACAAGCAAGCGGCAACTGCAGAACCAGAGAAACGATGTGTTTTCATGGTGGGGACAGAGTGAAAGGTCGACGGGTTTGACCTGGGCCCGGCGGGCATGCTACCGCAAACCGCGGGCGGACAGTCAAGAAGCCTTCATTGCGCTCTTCCGTGGCGATCTCGCGACGTGCCCGTTTGAGGGTGTAAGGTGGTGGGGTCCCACGGCACTAGAATACTGGTTTGATGGCTCACAACCCGATCTCCGACGATGGCTTGGCGGCAACGCACGCCGCCTGCGTCGAGGAACGCCGGTTGGAAACCCTTGACCAGCTCTACGAAACCTACGAGCCGTCAGTCGAGCGCTGGGTGCGCCGTCTGGCCGGGCCAGGTGCCGAAGTGGAAGATCTGGTGCACGACGTGTTCCTGGTCGCCCTGCGGAGGCGGCACGAGTTTCGCGGCGACGCCAAGCTCTCGACCTGGCTGTTTCGCATCACCGAACGGATCGTGCGCAAACGCGTTTTTCGTCGGCGAGTGCGCGGTTTCCTCAACCTGGTCTTTCGCGACAACACGATTGCGCTTTCGCCTGCCAGCCCGACACCGCTTGAAGAACTGGAGCGCCGCCAGCAGTGTGCGCTGCTGTACGCCGCCCTGGATCGCCTGCCTGAGAAGTACCGTACGCCTGTCATCATGTTCGATATCGACGGCCGTTCAGCCGCAGAAGTGGCAACCCTGCTGGGAATCAAGACCAACACCGTCTGGGTAAGGGTGCACCGCGCGCGGGCTCGGCTTTTCAATGACCTGTCGGCCGAGGGCAATATTCCATGAGGACTGGAAGCAAGACGACCGATTCAGCGACGGACCGGCACCTGGGACCGCTCGCATCCTTCATGCGCGCTGCTGAGCCGCTGGAAGAGCTGAGCGCAGGAGAGCGCGAGAGAATCAGACACCGACTGCACGCGGCGGTTGCTACCAGCCACCGTGCGGCGGCAGGATTTCGCTGGTCCACAGCGCTGGCAGCCTTGGGCCTGCTGCTGGCTGGCGGTGCGGTGTTTGCGGCGGCTGGCCACTTCGGGCTCATTCCCTGGCCGCGCGAAACCAAGCTGCAATCCGAGAGCGAGCCGGCAGGCAGTTCGGCGCGACGGCGCCCAGCGCGAGCCGTTCGGCTCAAGTCCGCCGTCGCGTCTTCGCCGACTGGGACGGTCAATGAGGGGGACGCACCAGTACCAGAAGAAATCCCGGCGGTCGCGCAGCCACCTGTGGCCGAGCCTGCTTTGGCGCCGCCTTCCTCCGCACCCATCGCGCCGGAGGCTGCTCCCCCTCTGGCTGTGTTCGCGCCTGCCCTTTCCAAGCAGCAAGCGGCGCGGGCTGTCCGAGCGTCCCATGTCGCGCCGGCTCCTGCGCCGGGAGCCGCGACGAACCGGCAGGCCGTGCTTGGCGAGACGCCGCGGAGTCCATCCATGTTGGCGATTGCAGCGCCGGCGATTGCGCCGCCACCTGCGGCCGAGCCCGGCCTGGCGCCACCTTCCTCCGACAGGCTCGTCGCGCAGGAGGCTTCCCGCGTGGCCATGTTGGCGCCTGCTGCTTCTCCTGCCCGAGTGTCGCGTCTCACGCCGGCTCCGGCGTCTGCGCCGAAAGCCGCAACCAGCGGGCAGGCCATGCTTGGCCAGGCGCTGCGGAGCCTGCGCAACGAGCACGACCCGGCATCTGCGCTCGACGTTTTGGCCAGGCACGCGGCCCTGTTCCCGCAAAGCCCGCTGGCCAGCGAGCGCTCAGTGCTGGAGGTCGAGGCGCTGCTGGCCCTGGGCCGCCGCGATGAGGCTCTGCTTCGCCTCGATGGGATGTCGCTCGACAATACCCCGCGCAGCGCTGAACGCCACGTGGTGCGCGGTGAACTGCGCGCGCGGGCGCAGCGGTGGCGCGAGGCTGCCGCGGATTTTGACCAGGCCCTGGCTCACGCAAGCGGGACTTCGGCTTGGCAGGAGCGCGCCCTGTGGGGCCGCGCGGTGGCCCGCATGCGTGTTGGAGACGAGGTGGCCGCCCGCGCCGACTTGCAGCTCTACCTGGGGCTCTATCCCACAGGACGTTTCGCGTCCGAGGCAGCGCGCTTGTTGGCGGCCAAACGATGAAATCGGCCACCTGTGTGGTGGCGCTCGCTGCGCTGTGCTTGGCGGCGATGTCTGCGGAAGCCGCGCCGTTGATCACCAGCGATTCGGATTGCCCGTCGGCGGGTGACGTCAGAGCGCGCCTGGCGGGCCTGTGGTCATGGGACAATCTAGCTTCGATCGCAGCCCATATCCGCGTCGAGGTTGGGCAGATGACGGTAGAGCTCGTCAGCGAGAGCGAGCCCGCGGCCAGTCGTGTCTTGCCCGTCGAGCCCGACTGCGAGTCGCGCGCCCAGGCCGCAGCCTTGGTCATCGCGGCCTGGCTCGACACCATGACTGCGGACTCACTCGGGCTGGCTGTGCCAGTCGCAGTGCCGCCCGCTGGGCCAACCGGCCCGTGGGTTCGAGTGCCGGTCAGCGAGAGGCCTTTGCCGGCGCAGGCGCGGCTTTGGTTGGGCGTGGGCGCTCTTGCTTCTGGCGACGCGCGGGGCGCAGGCGCGGTCCTGTCCGGGGAGGCCGCGTGGCTGCGGCTGGCCGGCCGGTTCGGGCTCTTGGCCGAGCTTTCGTTCCCACTCCCGCGCGAAATGAGCGTGGGCCAGGGCACCGCACGCTGGTGGCGCCCGGTACTAGCGCTGGCACTGCGCGCTCCCCTGACCCAGGGCACTTGGATTTTCGACGGAGGCGTCGGACCTGCCTGCGGATTGCTCGTGGTAGCGGGCAGCGGGTTCGACCAGAATCACACCGACGTGGCCGTGTCCTGGGGAGCGACCGCCGGGCTACGGCTGGCGCACAGGAGCCGAAGCAGGTGGGCCTATTGGGCCGAGCTGCGAATGTTGCTCTGGCCAGCCGCTCAGAACATTCGCAACGACGTCACGGGGTCGGCTTCACGCCTTGCGGCCCTGCCGCGCATCGAGGCTCAGCTTGGCCTGGGCTTGAGTTTCGGTGTCTTTTAGATGTTGGTTGTAAGGTTGATCGGCATTCCGGGACTAGAACGATCATGACAAACCACACTCGCTCCGATATTGGAACCCTGAAAGGGTTCGCTTCGCCCTTCGGCCCCCCACCCACCACCCCCACCCCGCTCGCTTCGCTCGGCCTCGCCATCCCTCCCACGATGGTGGGCCGCCGGCGAAGCCGGCGGGCTCCCCACGCGACTGGCGAAGTTTCATTGGCCGCGCTCCTGCTCGCAGGGCTCTCGGCAGCATGTACGTCCGAGCCATTGGCAGGCACCAGCTTGCCCCCTCCAGACGGCGGTGCTAGCAGTGATGCCGTGTCCACCGGGGGCATGCCGGTGATGCCACTCGACGCCGCCCAACCGGGCGCGGGTGGGGCGGGCGGCGGTACAACCTCCACCGGGGGCATGCCGGTGATGCCACTCGACGCCGCCCAACCGAGCGTGGGTGGGGCCAGAGGCAGTACAACCTCCACCGGGGGCATGACGGTCATGCCACCCGACGCCGCCCCAACCGCTTCCAGCCCGGTTCAACTCGATGTCCTGTTCATGGTCGACAACTCCCCTTCGATGGACCCCAAGCAGGCGCGCCTGGCCGCGAACTTTCCCCTTTTCATTCAGCAACTGCAGCAGCTTCCCGGCGGGTTGCCTGACGTCCACATCGGTGTGATCAGCAGCGACATGGGGGCTGGATCGGAGCCCATCGGGCAAAACTGCCAGAGGATCCTGGGCGACCGGGGCCTCCTGTATGGGAACGATCCAAACAATCCGCTCGCGTCGGTCGCGCCCACTGCTGATCCAACCCAGGGAGGTCACCCGCAAATCAATGGGTGTGGCCTGCACTCGGGCCAACGCTGGATCTCAGATGTGGCGGATCAAAACGGGAACGGGCGGATAAAGAACTACGACGGAAATATCCAGGACGTCTTCTCTTGCCTGGCCACGGCCGTGGGAACCAGTGGCTGCGGGTTCGAGCATCAACTGCAATCGCTTCGCGTGGCACTCAGCGCCGACTATCCTGATCGTCCCAGCGATCCCGCTAATATCATCAACCCAGAAGACATAGGCTTTGTACGGCCAAATGCCTATCTGGGGATTGTTCTCGTTACCGACGAGGATGACTGCTCGGCGGACCCCGACGACATAATCAACGATGGGATGTTCCTGGAGACCCAACAGATTCCGACCGAAACCGCCAGTCTGCGCTGCGCGGCGCGCGGCCATCTCTGCGGCGGTCAGCCGATTCCTGGCTACGCGGACCCGTTGATAGGCTACGTACCTCCGAACCCCCTTCCGGCGCCCGGCATTGGCTTCACACACGCTTTTGCCGACTGCGCGCCCAAGGACCAGCCCAACCCCGCCACCGGCCAGACGGACCCCCACTGGCTTCCGCTCATCAGAGTCCAGGATATGATCGACAGCGTCAACGGGATAACCGTCTGGGCCGTCGACGCGATCGGCAATTACGTCTACCAAACAGGTCCCAATGGCCCCAGCCATGTCTCGCTCCGGAAGGCGCCCGACAAGATTCTCGTAGCAGGCATCTTCGGCTGGCCCGAGAGCGGAGACCCGACCGGCATCAACTACCAGATTGGCATAGACACCACGTCGCTTCCTGTCCCGCAGAACACCTACTGGGACTACATGCCCATCTGCATGGTTCGAACGATCGTTACCGTCCCTGGCGGCAACATCTACAAGGCATATGGCGGACTTCGTCTGAAGAAGTTCGTCGACGCTTATGGAGACAACGGCGCTGTGTACAGCATCTGCGATGAGGATTTTTCGCCCGCCATGCAGGGGTTTGGCATGAAGCTGTACAACAAGCTGGCCGCGGCCACGTCGCACTAGCTTCCAGAAATGGCCTCCTGGGCGCGACCTGCCGGTCGCCCATGGCCGTGCACGGGTAGAGGTCGCCATGCTGCGCATGGCGGCCTCGCTTGACATCCGGAGCTAGTTTCCCAATAGTGGCTCCCGCATGGGAAAGCACGACAATCGCCGTTCGAAGAAGATGCGCCAACGCGTAAGCCAGAAGAAGTACAAGCTGCGCCTCAAGAAGCAGAAGGCCGAGCGCCGAGCTGCCCGCGGAACGCCAGCCAAGGCCCCGCGAAAGCCACGGTCTGCGGCACCCGCGCCCGCCAAGGAATAGTCTTTCGCCGGGCCTCCGCCCAGAGAGGTCGCATGAGCGGCGAGATGGATAGCGGCGCGAAAGGGGCTGGGCCCTTGCCGGATGCGCCTGTTGGGCCGGGTGATCAGGGCACCACTGCGCTCATGCGCCAGTACCTTGAGGTCAAGGCGCAGTATCCCGATGCGATCGTGTTCTTTCGCCTCGGGGACTTCTACGAGATGTTCTACGAGGACGCGATCTACGCGTCTCGCGTGCTTTCGCTCACCCAGACCACCCGCGACAGAGGCAAGGAGAATCCGGTGCCCATGTGCGGGGTACCGCACCACTCCGCGCGCGGCTACATCGCCCGACTGACCGAGCTGGGCCATCGGGTGGCCATCTGCGAGCAGTTGGAAGACCCCAAGCTGGTCAAGGGCTTGGTCAAGCGCGGCGTGGTTCGCATCATCACGCCGGGGGTGATTCTCGACGAAGAATCGCTCGAACCGCGCGCGCCCAACTACGTGGCGGCAGTGGCCGGCGACAACCGCGAGGGGTTCGGCCTGGCCTTTATCGACGTGACCACCGGCGACTTTCGCGCCACCGAGGCTGCCACGACCGAGGGTCTGCTCGACGAGTTGGCCCGCGTAGATCCGCGCGAGATCCTTCTGCCGCGGGGACGAGGCGAGCTGGCGGCACTCATTCGGCGCGCCTACCCGCGCATGGCGCAGACCCCGGTCAACATCGACGACGAGCCCGAGCCACTTTCCGCACTGGCCGACGGGCTGGGCCCTGGGTTACAGCGGGACGCGCTTGCCCGCGCTCCGCAGGCCAGCCTGGCTGCCAGCCGGGTGCTGCGCTACGTGCGCGCGACCCAGCTATCGGCGCCCCTGCCCGTGGTGCGCCTCGAGCTTTTTCGGCGCGACGAGTTCCTGGTCATTGACGAGCAGGCGCGCTCGCACTTGGAGCTCACCGAGACCATGCTGGAGCGCAAGCGAGCAGGCTCCCTGCTCGATACCATGGACGTCACCGCCACTGCCATGGGCGCCCGGCTCTTGCGTCGCTGGCTGCTCTTTCCGTTGCTCGACATTGCCTGCATTCGGCGCCGCCACGATGCCATCGAACGACTAGTTGAGAAACAATCGGCACGCGAAGCCAGCCGCAAGATCCTCTCGGAGCTGGGCGACATCGAGCGGCTGGTGAGCCGCGCGCGCCTGGGCGTGGCCAGTCCGCGCGATCTGGTCGCGCTGGGCCGCTCGTTGCAGCAGTTGCCCGATCTGGGGGCGGCCCTGCAGCAGGCCGTCGATCCGATGGCGGCGCTTGCGGCGGCCGGCACAGGAGCCGACCTGCTCGACCTGGGCCAGGATCTCGCGCAGGACATCGCCGATCGCATTGTCGCCACGCTGGAGGACAACGCGCCCGCCATCACCAAGGATGGCGGGTTCATCCGGGCCGGGGTATCGACCGAGCTGGACGAGCTGCGCGCTGTCTCCTCGGGCGGGCGCGACCAGATTGCGGCCATCGAGGCGCGTGAGCGCGAGCGCACCGGGATCGCCTCGCTCAAGGTCAAGTACAACAGCGTGTTCGGCTACTACATCGAGATCACGCGCGCTCACCTGGCCAACGTGCCCGCGGACTACACCCGCAAGCAGACCGTGGCCAATGCCGAGCGTTTCGTCACCGCCGAGTTGGCTGACTATGAAGCCAAGATCCTGGGCGCGGACGAGCGCCGGGTGGCGCTGGAGCTGGCGCTTTTTTCAAGCTTGCGCGATGAGGTGGGCGCGGCCGCCTGGCGGGTGTTGGCGGTGGCCGGCCGCATAGCTGCGGCTGACGTGGTCGCGGCTCTGGCCGAGCAGGCCCACCGCCACAGCTATTGCCGGCCCGTCGTCGACGATTCGGAGGTGTTGGAGTTTTGTGACAGCCGGCACCCGGTGGTGGAACGTCTGGCGGCCACCGGCGGCTTCGTGCCCAATGACCTGCGCCTGGATACCGAGCGCGACCAGATCTTGATCGTGACCGGGCCGAACATGGCGGGCAAGTCCACCCTGATTCGCCAGGCCGCCCTGTCGGTGATCCTGGCTCAGGCGGGTAGTTTCGTGCCCGCGCGCGCGGCGCGCATCGGCCTGTGCGACCGCGTGTTCACCCGGGTGGGCGCCGGCGACAACCTGGCGCGCGGCGAATCCACCTTCCTGTTGGAGATGCGCGAGACCGCGCACATCCTGCGCCACGCGACCCGCAAGAGCCTGATCATCCTCGATGAGATCGGGCGCGGGACTTCGACCTACGACGGCGTGTCCATCGCCTGGGCCGTGGCCGAGCACCTGCACGATGTGGTCGGCGCGCGCACCCTGTTTGCCACCCACTATCACGAGCTGTGCGATCTGGTCGATTCACACCCGCGCGTGCACAACGTCAGCGTGGCTGCGCGCGAATGGAAGGGCGAGGTCGTCTTTCTACGCAAGCTGACCCCGGGCGGAACCAGCCGGTCTTTCGGCATCGAGGTGGCCAAGCTGGCCGGCCTGCCGCCCGCGGTAGTGGGGCGCGCCCGCGCCATTCTCGAGCGCTTGCAGCTTGGCGCCTCCAGCCCGCGCCGGCCGGACGAGCCGCACCCTGCGTTGCCTGGCCAGGGCGAAGCGCCCCAACTTGGGCTGTTCGAGCCGCGCGGGCAGAAGTCCGGGGTGGGTTCGTCGAGCGCAGTGCTGGACGCAGATGCCGGAGCGGAGCGGGAGGTCGTGGCCGCGCTGCGGGCCGCCGATCTCGACGGCCTGTCGCCTCGTGCTGCCTGGGATCTGTTGGCCGAATTGCGAAAGAAATTGACGGATGGCCGTTCCGGCCGTCCATGATTAGGTGTCGTGGCTGCAAAATGCGCGGCGCTCGCGCTCCTGCTCGTTCCCCTTTCCAGCATCGTCTTCGCTGCGCCGGCTCGCGCGCCTGACGGCGGGATGGGCCAGCGGCCGGCCTCGCCAAGGACCGTAGCTCCGCCGCGGTCTTCAACCACCGTCAAGAAGATCAGGCCGCTGCGCAACCCGCCGGTCGATCTTTTCCAGATCAACACCAAGGAGTCATTCGTGCTGCGCTTCTCCGACGAGCGGGGCCGTGCGATTCAAGGGTGGCAGAAGCGATTCCAGCGCTTCATGCGCTGCCACCACACCAACACCCAGCACAGGATCGACCCGCGCTTGCCGCGGCTGATGTATCAGACCGGCCGGCATTTCGCCGGGCATCGTCTGGAAGTCATTTCCGGCTACCGCAACCCTAAGGTTGCACGCAACCCGCGTAGTCCGCACAAGCAGGGATTGGCCTGCGATTTTCGTGTTGCCGGCGTGCCCAACGCAAGCCTGCGCGACTACTTGCGCCGTACTTTCGATCACGTGGGCGTCGGCTTTTACCCCAATTCGTTTTTTGTGCACCTAGACGTACGCAAGGGGCCGTCGGCCTTCTGGATCGACTACTCCGGGCCGGGTGAGGGCGCCACCTATTCGGGGAATCCGCACGACGACCTGCGCACAGGCAAGGCCGACTGGTACAGGCCAGCTCCTGGCGAGCGGGTCTCCTCGCGGGCGGAGCGGGCCGAAAGCGTGGACGACTTGATGGAAACGGCTGTGAAGGGAGGCGGATCCTCGGCCGCGCCGGGCGGCGCCGCCTCGAAGGCTGCAGCCGCAGCGCAGCGGGGAGGCCGTGCTGGCACGCCCAACTAGCTTCTGGGCTTTGCCGATTGTCGAAACCAGGCCGGCAGTGCTAGAAGGCTGGCAAGTACCGCCCACGACCATGTTCGCCCTTGCTCCAGGCCTTGAGAGGCAGGCACGGGTGTAAAGGCAGAGGAGAATTCCAGATGAAGAAGCTCGGTATTTCCTTGGTGGCAGCGTTTTTCGTGTTGGCAGCCGCACAGCAGGGGATGGCGGCCAAAGCAGGCAAGGCCAAGCCGGCCAAGGCGGAGAAGCCCCGCGGGCCTGCTCCCGTGGCCAAGGCTGACGCCATCGGTGAGATCAGGGGTGACTACAAGTGGGCGATGACCATGCAGCAGGTCATCGACAAGATCAACGCACGCATCGAGGCGTCGTACAAGGACAGGATAGCCAAGACGGCCGCTGACCCGAACCGGAACGACAAGCTCCGCAAGGCGATGCGCGATGAGCAAGCCGCGACCAAGAAGAACATCGTCAAGTTCGACGGTCAAAAGGGCGCATGGGACGTGTCGATCATCGACCAGGAGATTGTGCAGGGACAGGGCCTTGCGATGCTCTTCACCAAAGAGGAAAGATCCACCCGCTATTTCTTCTTCGCCAACGACAGCCTGTTCAAGATGTTCATTGCTTTTGACAAGGAGATGCTGCAGGGCAAGAACTTCAAGGACTTCGGCGCCGCCATGCAGACGAAGTTCGGCAAGGCGCAAGAGGTCTTCGTCAACCAAAGCTATCTCGGGGTCAAGGAGAAGAAGCTGGATCACCTGCTCTGGCGCTCGAGCACGGGCGACGGGCTGAAGCTGGTGGACCGTTCGGAGTTCTATGATGTCTATTGCCTGGTTCTGTACGACAACAGCGTCGAGCAACGCATAGCGGCTATGCGCAGGGAAGCCGAAGCTGCCAAGCCCAAGGGATCCATGATCGACAACGTGATCGGGGGCAAGGAATCCGACCGCGACGAGAACGACAACGTGATCGACCGCATCACGGGTAAAGAGGTCTACAAGCCTGGCGACCGGCGCGCCGCGCAGCAGAACATCACCGTGCCGTCCCCTGGCGCTCCCCCCGCCTCCCGCAGCGTAGAAGACAAGTAGTCCGGCGCCGGCAATCGGAGCCCCTGAACGCTGTGTTGCTTGACAGCGGGGGGGCGGCTCCGCAGAATGCGACCCTTTCCAAATGGCCAACATCAAGTCAGCGCAGAAGAAGAACCGACAGCGTGCCCGGCGCCAGGCGCGCAATTCGGCCCAGAAGGCGGCGATGCGCACAGCAGTGAAGAACCTGCGAGCTGCGGTTGCGGCCAAGGACGCACAGCGGGCAGCCGTGCTGCTGAAGTCAGCAACCTCGCTCATCAGCCGGCTGGGCCGACGGGGCGTAATCAAGAAGCAGACCAGCTCACGGTCGGTGTCGCGACTGACGGTTGCCGTGAACGCACTGGCCAAGTAGTCTGGCGGCAACCGGGGGGCTGGGCGGCTAGCCCGTATAGACGACCGTCCTTGCGGGCCGGCGCAGGTCGTCCCGCGTGCGCGGTGGCGGTAGCGCTAGTAGCGTGAGCGACCAGCGTCCCGCTTGCCGCCCACGAACACGCTCACGCACTCGCCCAGGCGATCCGCGGGCCGGCCTTTCGGCCGGCCCGACAAGCCCTAGCTACTTTCCAGTCAGGAGCTGGAACTCCGTTCGGCGGTTCTTGGCTTTGCCTGCCTTGGTCGTGTTGTCCGCGATGGGCTTTTCCATGCCGTAGCCGACCGCGGTCAGCCGCTCGGCCTTGATGCCCTTCCTGACGAAGTAGTCCTTGACCGCATCGGCGCGCTTCTGCGACAGCTCCTTGTTGTACTCGTCCTTGCCGACGTTGTCGGTGTGACCGCTGATCTCGATCCTGGTGTCTGGGTAGTCACTGAGGACCTGGACGGCATTGTCGAGCACGTCATAGGACTTCTTGGTAAGGTTGGCGGAATTGGTCTTGAAGGTGATCCCTTCGATCACCCCGGTGAACTTCTTCAGGGCGGCGGGGACCTCGTCCGGGCAGCCATCCTCATCCTGGTAGCCGTTGAAGGTTTCGGGCTCGTTCGGGCACTTGTCGATGTTGTCGGGGATGCCGTCGCCGTCGGTGTCCTTGGGCGGTGGGCAACCGTTTTTCGTGGGATCGTCACTCTTGGGACCCGCCTCAGTCGGGCAGGCATCGTCGACGTCGAGGATGCCGTCGCCGTCAGTGTCCTTGGGCAGCGGACAGCCATTCTTATTGGGATTGTCGCTGCGCGGACCCGGCTCGGTCGGGCAGGCGTCGCTGGTGTCGGGAATGCCGTCGCCGTCAGTGTCCTTGGGGGGCGGGGCCGGCGGGAGCGGCGGGGGCGGAGGAGGAAGAGGTCGAGTTCCGCCGAATGCCAGGTAGGCAGACAGCAGGATCTCGTAATCGGGGGCGTGGAAGTGCGACTCGTTGTACGAACTGTTGTTCACAAACGCGGCGGGTGGGAACACAATACGGCCGTCTAGGCGAAGCCCGAAATAGTCCATCAGCGGGAACTTCGAGCCCACGCCAACGTGGAACACGTCATCGGTGTCCCGAGGCACGACATTGGTGTCCTTCGGGAACGACGACAGGGCGCCCCACCCGACCAGGGCGAAGGGCCTGACATAGCCGGTGTGGATGAAGCTCCCGATCACCTGCACGCGGTAGCCGAGAATGTTCATGCGCGTGCCACCTGCGGCATCGCTGTAACGGGTGTGGGTTGGCGAGATCATGGCTTCGCCTTCGAACCCCACCCAGCAGTTGAGGTTGTAGCCCAGGCGCAGGCCGAAGGCCCCGCCCAAGTCAGGCGAGATGCCTTCGGGATCGCCGACGTGGCGGCCGAGCCCGCTTTGTTTGTCGTAGAAATGGAGGCCACCAAAGAGTCCGATCTCGAAGGGCTGAACGAACGGCTCTTCCTCGGCGGCCAGCGCACGCCCGGACGCGACGCCGGTCAGAGCAGCCAACAACCCTGCGGTCAGGACACCCGACTTCAGCAACAACGTTCTTGCTCGACTTTTCATGCGATTTCCTTCCTTTTCAAGAACACCGTTATCTCTCAACCACCGCGTCCCGTGTTGCCCTCACTTCAGCAATTTCTACGACCCGGGAGCCTGGTGCGAACAGGTGGTCTTCTCTCCTCGCATCATGGGCTGGAAGGATGTCCGAATATCGATCGTGCGTCAACGATGCAATGTGCCCTGCAGTCAAGCGCTCCCTGCACGCCGAGAGCCTGCTTCCTCTGCCAACTGGCGGACCAGGCGGGTCAACTGCACTTCAGGATCCACGCGCGACGACTTGAATGCGCGGTCGGCCTGGTAGAGGCGTTCAAAGCTGCGGCGAAGGGCAGCCACGGACATGCGCCGCGCGGGAACCAACACGTCGTCGAGAAAAAACGGTGGCAGCCCCACCGCGGCGGCCATTTCCGCACGGGGCACGTTGGCGGCAGACAGCTCCTTCGCACGCCAGGTTTGACGAAGTTGGCGCAGCAACATGGCCTGAATGCGCAGCGGCGGCTCGCGGTTGGCCAGCATGTTGGTGACCAGGTGCAGCGCCCGCCGGGCGTCGCCCGTGCCAATGGCCTTGGTCAGCTCAAACACGCTTCGCTCGCGCGATTCTGGCACCAACTCCTCGACCTCGGCGCGGCTGATGCGACCAGCCTTGCCGACGTAGATTTCCAGTTGCTCCAGCGCCTGCATCAGCCGGCCCAGATCGGGGCCGGCCGCGTTGGCCAACGCCTCGGCCGCATCGCTGTCGATGCCCATGCCGCGCATCTTGGCTTCACGGGCGATGAACGGGCCCAGCTCGCGATCCTTGAGCCGCGCAAATTCGTGCAAATATCCGGCCCGCCGCAGAGCCAGAAAGGCGCGCAGGCGACCATCGATCTTTTCGGCTAGGAGCACCAAGCAGGTGCTGGGATTAGGATGGGCGGCGTATGCGGTCAGCGGTTCCAGGCCGTCGGCCTTGACCTGCTCAAGGCCGCGGACGACCACCAGACGTTGCTTGGCGAACATGGGCAGGGTGCGGGCTGCCGCCAGGACCTCAACCAGGGCGACCTCCTTCAGGTCGAAGAGTTCGCAGTTGAGCCCCGAGCTGTCTCCAGCCGCACCAAGAATCTTGCGCCGCAGGGCCGCCACGGTGCGGTCGATGAGAAAGCGTTCTGGGCCGTGCAGGCAGTAGATGGGCGCGATGCTGTCGCGCTCGATGGCGCGCAGCAGATCGGGTTCTTCCCGCGTAGGCACGCGATCGGTCTACCACACTATTTCAGGAGGCGGATGCTGTCGCCGTCGACGACATAGATGAGAGGTGGATCGACGCGGCCGTGGTCAGGGCCGAAGCGGATGTCGCCGGTCATTCCCTCGAAGCGTCCGCTTTCCACCAGGTGCAGGACATCGGCGCGGGTGTGCCCGCCGCGCTCGACCGCCCCACGCAGGATCGATAGGCCGTCGTACCCGTAGGCGTCAGCAGCGGTCGGGTCGGTGCCATAGACTTCACGGAAGCGGGCGACAAAGTTTCCGCTACGCGCATCCTCGGCCGGATAGTAGCCAGGGCAAAGCATGGCGCCCTGGACGTAGCGCTCGGCGTTTCGGAGCAGTCGCTCGGAAAGACTCAAGGCAGTGGAGAGTAGGAGCACCTCGCGCCGGCCGGCGGTCGGCGTGCTCGCCGACGAGGGCGCAACAAGCAGGCGCGGCCGACGGGGCCAGATGTTCGCCACAGCCAGGGCCGGTGCGATGAGCTCCAAGCGAGTAGCCTCGTCGGGCACGAACAGGGCATCGAAGGCAAGCTTGCGTAGCTCATTCACTTGTGCGGAGAAAGACGTGGCGCCCGCGACATAGGTGATATGCGCGACCAGCGTGCCACCGCCGGCCGTCAGGGCATGACTGAAGGAGCCGGCCAGACGCTTGCCCGAGGCGCTGTCCGGCCCCAACACAACGAAGCGGCGGGCGCCCAGTGACAGCGCCCGCTGCGCCAATGCGATGGCGCGCGACTCGGGCGCATGGATGAGTTGGAACGCGGTGGTGCGGGCGCCCGGCGCATGTTCGTCGAGCAACAGGAAGGGCACGCCATCGCGCGTGGCAAGTTCGATGCCGCGCGGATCAAAGGTGCCCAGAAGGCCGATGACCGAATCTTCTCGCGCCAGCGACCAGGCCGCCGCGCCTGCGGTCCCGGCGCGCTCGGCGGGAGCAGCAGCGTCGCGGACAAAAAGATGATACGAAGACGGGTCGCCCGCAGGCGTGGGCTCAGCCATGACGAGCATCGCCCCGCGCAGCACCACCTCGCCCAGGCGGGCTTGTGCTCCCGACTGGGGAACGGCCAGGCCCAGCCGCAGCGGATCACCAGTTGGCGTCCCCGCCAGGCCAGGGTCAAACCCCAAATTGCGCCGAACCAGACCGATGTCTTGCTCCAGCCGGACAGCGCTGGCTTCGTCCCCTCGCGCGCGCAACGCTGCCACGGCGTGCGCTCCGAGCATGGCGCGCACGAAAGGAGAGCGAGGACCATTCAGGGCGGAGAGAGCGGCCTCGCCGGGAATCTTCTCGGCCACCTCCTCGGCTCGTCGGCGCGCATAGGCGCGCTCAGACTCCCGCGTCCCGTCGATGCTGCGATACTGATCCCACTGCACGATGGCAGCCACCGGATCTCCGGTCTCGGCCAGCGCCTCGGCCGCAGCGGCGCGCAGAAGCAGGGGTGCATCAGCGTCGGTCAGGCCTCCGATGAGCGGCGGTCCAGATGCGATAAACGGCCGCAGCAGCGCCACCGCCAGCACGGCGTTGCCCAGCCGGCTGGCGGCGATTCCGAGGAGGAAGTCGAAATCAGGGGTTCTTCCGCTCGGGTCGGCTTTTTCCAGCGTGGTTTTGGCGCCGGCCGCGTCGCCGGACACGATCTGAACCCGCGCCAGAAGGGCGAGAGCGGCCGGACGTCGGCGATGGTCTGGATGGTTGGCCAGAAAGGCCTCAAGTGCGCTGCGTGCCGCGGCCGAATCCGACGCGAAGGCCTTGCTGGCAGCCGCCCGAAAATCCGCGTCACCCCCGCGATCCTCGCGCGGCATGCCCGCTTCCGGGGCGCCCGCATCGGGCGAAATGGGGAAGGGGCCCTCTTGGCGGGCCCCCACCTGACCGCTGGCACAGCCAGCGAGCAAGAAGGCGAAGAGCACCCACGAGCGCATGGCTCGGTTCTACGACAGTCGGGGGCATGAGTCGACTGAACTGGGGCGACCTGCGGTCGCCCCTACGATCGTGCAAGTGTCACGTCTCGGGTAGGGGCGACCTACGGTCGCCCGACTCATTGGATCTCCGCCCCGCGCCCCCGCGCGGTCAGCAAACCGCGCGGGGGCCAACAGCCCGGATTGGCCGGGCGTAGGCAGGCTCGCAGGAGCCCGCCGCGGGGAGGTGCAGAACCCTGCCGGGGTTCCACACCGAGTCTCCAGATTCTTCGGGTGCCGTCTAGTTCTGCCGGAGCGGACGTCTGGTCCGCGCCTTTGTCTCGTCTTCCAGTGAACCCTCGGCTGCCAGAACCGCGCGAAGCTTTCTCACCTCTTCGGGGCTCAGGCGGGCCAAGTTTGCTTCCCTTCCCTCGTTGGTTGCGTCGTTCCAGTCAACCGATCCCGGACGGATGTGCCGTAGCTGCATCGTCTCCCTCCCTCATTCTCTTTCGGTGGCGCCTTTGTTCAGGTTCGCGACCTCGCATTCCCAACCTTCGTCAACCAGAAGGTATTCCCTAAACTCACGCTACAATTCTCCCAGATTTGCCTGGGGTGGAACAGAAAAAATCGTATAACGCAGCAGGACCTGCACCTGCGGACATCTGCCGCGTCCTGCCCCGCGTATGTTATGAAACTCGGCGCAATGAGAATTTCAAAGACCCTGATTCCGACGCTGAAAGAGGCTCCCGCCGAGGCCGAGGTGCCGTCCCACATCTTGATGGTTCGCGGCGGCTACCTTAGGAAGCTGGCCGCCGGCATCTATTCGTTTCTGCCGCTCGGTTGGCGCGTTGTGCAGAAGATTACCCGCATCATTCGCGAGGAGATGAACCGCGCCGGGGCGCAGGAGGTGTTCCTGCCTGCGGTCATCCCGGGCGAGCTATGGCAGGAGTCCGGGCGCTGGGATCACTACGGAGACCAGCTCCTTCGCTTCAAGGATCGCAAGGGCGCGGACTTCGTCATCGGTCCCACCCACGAAGAAGTGATCGTCGATCTGGTCCGCCACGACGTGCGCAGCTATCGGCAGTTGCCGCTCAACCTGTTTCAGATTCAGACCAAGTTTCGCGACGAGCTGCGCGCGCGCGCCGGCCTGATGCGCGGGCGCGAGTTCATCATGAAGGACGCCTACTCCTTCCACACCAGCGAGGAAGATGCCCTGCGCGAGTACAAGAACATGTACGACGCCTACACGCGCATCTTCACCCGCTGCGGCCTGGCCTTTCGCGCGGTCGAGGCCGACACTGGCGCCATCGGTGGCTCGCAGTCGCACGAGTTCCAGGTGCTGACCGAGACCGGCGAAGACGCCATTTTGGCCTGTGACAAATGCGACTACGCCGCCAATGTCGAAGAGGCCAAGGCGCGCCAGGTTGCCCCGGCCGCGGCGTCGGCCCAGGCTCTCGCCGTCGAGAAGGTATCGACGCCGGGCAAGCGCACGATTGAGGAGGTCACGGCTTTCCTGGGCTGCCGGCCGCAGGATGTGGTGAAGACGCTCATCTACCTTGCCGACGGCAAGCCGGTGGCCGTGCTGGTGCGCGGGGATCGGGCTGCGAACGACGTCAAGGTGAAGCGCGTTCTTGGCTGCAGCGATTTGGTGCTGGCAGCGGACAAGGCGGTGGAGGAAGTCACCGCAGCTCCGGTCGGCTTTGCTGGTCCGGTGGGGCTGCGCATTCCGATCTACTGCGACCACGAGGTGTGCGCGTTGCCGTCCTTCGTGTGTGGCGGGAACGCAGCGGACATGCACCTGCGCAACGTCGTGTCCAAACGCGATTTTTCGCCCACCCAGTGCGGCGACTTCCGCCAGGCCGCGCTGGGCGACGCTTGCCCGCGCTGTGATGGCGGCCATTTCACCGGCTACCGCGGCATCGAGGTGGGGCAGGTGTTTTTTCTCGGCACCAAATATTCTTTGCCCATGAAGTGCAACTTCCTCGACGCCGACGGCAAAGAGAAGCCGATGGTCATGGGCTGCTACGGAATCGGCGTGACCCGCATCGCGGCCGCGGCCATCGAGCAGAACCACGACGCCGACGGCATCATCTGGCCGGTGCCCATCGCGCCCTTCGAGGTCAGCCTGCTTTCGTTGCAAGTTGGCGATGCGCAGGTGACCGCAGTGGCCGAGCGCCTGCACGACGAATTGCAGAAGGCAGGCATAGATGTGCTGTTCGACGATCGCGACGAGCGACCGGGCGTGAAGTTCAAGGACGCGGATCTCATCGGCATGCCGTACCGGATCACCGTGGGCAAGAAGGGCGTGGCCGAGGGCGTGGTCGAGCTCAAGGCGCGGCGTTCGCCCGACGTGGTCAAGGTGAAGATCGGAGACGTCGTGCGCGTGGTCGTCGAGAAGGTCGAGCGCGAGCGGGCAGGGGGGCTGGCGTGAGCGCAGGTGCGATTCCCGCGCGTGAGCGCGTGATCGTCGCGCTGGACGTGCCTGATCTGAAAGCAGCCGGGGATTTCCTCGACCGGCTCGAAGGCCAGCCTGTTTTCTATAAGGTGGGATTGGAACTCTTCGTAGCCGAGGGCGTGCGGGCCATCGAGGCGGTGCGCAGCCGCGGGGGCAAGGTTTTTCTTGATCTCAAGCTGCACGACATTCCCGAAACCGTGGCGCGTGCTGTGTCCTCGGCCATGGCCCTGGGCGCCGAGTTGCTCACCCTGCACACTGCGGGCGGCCTGGCCATGATGAAGCGCGCGGCACAGGCGGCGCAGGGACGGTCCAAGCTACTGGGCGTGACGGTGCTCACCAGCCTGGCCGAAGACGATCTGCGCGCTGACGGCATCGCAGGCAGCATGCGTGAGGCAGTGGTGCGGCGGGCGAAGCTGGCCAACCAAGCCGGGATCGCTGGCGTGGTGTGCTCGCCGCAAGAGGTGGCCGACGTGCGCCAGGCGTGTCCGTCGCTGTTGCTGGTAGTGCCCGGAGTGCGGCCTGCTGGCGCTGATGTCGGCGACCAGAAGCGCGTGGCCACTCCGGCATCGGCGATCGCGGCTGGCGCAGACTACCTGGTCGTGGGCCGGCCCATTCGCGATGCCGCGAAACCGGCAGCCGCGTTTGCAGCGTTGGTAGCCGAAGTTGCGGTGGCCGGAAAGTAGGCGCGTGGCGGACGACCCATCGTCGCGGGTTGTGTTCGGCGTGCGGCCGGTCGAGGAGCTGTGCCGGGCACGGCCGCGCGAGGTAGCGGTCGTGTACTTGGCTGAGGGGCATCGTTCGCGCGAGATCGACGTGGCGGTGGCAACGGCCAAGGATCGCGGCATTGCGGTCGAGATCCGGCCTCGCGCCCTGGTGGCCGGGCTGGCCGGGGCGCCGGCCCATCAGGGCATCGTGGCCATTGCCGGCGAATACCACTACTGCCGCATCGAGGACATGCTGGCGGCTGCGCAAGCGGCGTCCGAGGAGCCGCTCCTTCTGCTGCTCGACTGCATCACCGACCCGCAGAACTTCGGCGCCCTGGTGCGCAGTGCGGAGGTGCTGGGCGCGCATGGAGTGATCATCCCTGACAAGCACGCGGCCCCGGTGACCGGCGCGGTGGTCAAAGCCTCGGCAGGCGCCAGTGAACGCATGCGCATTGCGCGGGTTCGCAACCTGCTCGGCACTATTGATTGGCTTGGATCGCAAGGCGTGCGGGTGTGGGGCGCGGCTGCCGAGCGGGGCGTGCCCTTGGTCCAGGCCGAGCTTATCGGCCCCACGGGTTTGGTGGTGGGCGCAGAGGGCCGCGGCTTGCGTGAGGCGGTGGCTCGTCGTTGCGCCGGCATCGTGCAAATCCCCCAGCGCGGGCAAGTCTCGTCGCTCAATGCCTCAGCCGCGGGTGCGCTTCTGCTCTACGAGGCCATGCGCCAGCGCCTGATTGCGCGGCCGTAGGGGCGACCTGCGGTCGCCCGTTAGCGGGCCTCCATTTCGGCCGCTGCCAGCAGAATGGCGCACAACCCGTGGGAAGAGTTCGTCTTCGTTGCCTGGCTGACGTAGAGGGCGTAGGTTGGCTCCGCGTTCATGCCTTGCACAGCACCGGTGATGCTCGGCGACCCAGAGGCGTCGGTGGTAACTTTGGTTTGCAGCCCAGTCCAGCCACTATTGGCCACCGAGAGATAGCTGGAATCGATGTAGCCACGGTTGACTGCGACCTTCAGCGCGTAGACGAACATTCCGCTCGCGGAGGTTTCGGTCCAGTTGTCGCTCTTGCTCCCCTGGTCCATGACCTGGTACCAAAGCCCGGTCTTCGCGTCCTGGGTGGTCTTGAGCCCAGCCGCCAAGCCGGTGAGATTGGCCAGCAGGTCGCTGCGGCCGGTCTGATCGGCAGGCAGGTCGCCCAAGGTGTCGACCAGGGCCATGGCATACCAGCCCATGGCGCGGCCCCAGATACAGGGTGAGCGGCCGTTGGCATCAGCCCAGTTGGGCTTGGTCGTACCGGTGGGATTGTTGTCCCACCACGCGTGGTAGTAAAGGCCGGTTGCCGTGTCCAGGGTGTGTTGGCCGACGAGAGTCGCTTGCTTGACGACGGTGGAGCCGCAGAAAGTGCCGCAGGTGCCAAACACGGCCCCGTAGCGCGCGAGGAAAGGCTCGCCCATGTAGATGCCGTCGAGCCACATCTGGTTGGGAAGCGCCTGCTTGTGCCAGTAGCCCCCGTCACCATTGGTAGGAATTTTGTCGTAGAAAGCCCGAACTGTGTCGGCCGCGGTTTGGTATTTCGCCAATCCGGTTTGTTGATACAAGAAAGGCAGCAAGACGGACGGCTGCATGTCGTCGAAGGCGACGAAGGCCGTCCCAAGGTTGATCACTCCAGCGGCGCTCACGTTTTCGTCGATGTACTTCTGGATGTATGCCAGATAGCGGGAATCACCGGTGTGACGGTAGACTTGCTCAACTCCCCGCAACACGATGCCGTGGTTGTATTCGAACCCGGCGGTTGCGTCGATGCTGGCTGGATCAGGCCATTTGCTGAGTATCATGTTGGCAAAGCGCACTGCCAGTGAGTCGGACGCAAGGGTGCCGGCATCGCCCCCGCTCTGGCCTGCAGCTCCTGCGTCGGTAGCGCTTCCCCCGCCGCCCGAGCCGCCTTTGCTTGTCGTGCCGCCTGCGCCACCCTGGCTGGTTGTCCCCCCGGAGCTAGTCGTGCCACCCGTCTTGGTCGCGCCTCCGCTGCCGCTGGAGCCGCCCCGGCCTCCGGCGCCCCCGGATGCGGTTCCGTTGCCGCCGGCCCCGGCCTGGGCGCCACCAGTTGGTGCAGCGCCTCCGCTTCCTGTGACACCGCCGGATCCGGCGCCTCCGCTTCCTGTGACACCGCCAGCTCCGACACCTCCGCTTCGGTTGACGCCGCCGGTTCCGCCGCCGGCAGCCCCGCCGGTTCCACTAGAAATCGCCGTGCTGCCGGCTTGGCCCCCGACGCTGCTACTGCCTCCAGTCTGGGCCGCGCCGCCTGTACCAGACGATCCGCCGTTTTGCGCGCTGCTGGAACCACTCTGCCCGCCGCTCGCTGCCGGCGAAGAGCTGCCCGATGTGCAGGCAACCGCGCCCAACGCCAGCAGGAAGCAGATCATGCCTCCCGCAGTCAGCACCGGTGTCCCAAAGCCGCGCGTGGCGGACGATCCACGGGGTTTCGGTTGACAGGGAACACTGGACGATCGTGCCGTCGGGTTGGACATGGAGACTCCTGTGGACGTAGTGCGGGGAAGAATATGCCGTTCGAGCGCAGGGCGTTGGGCTTGACGGGAAGAATTATACCAGGGGGCTTGCCCCACGGTGACGGAAGCAACAACCGATTTGGCACCCGGGCTGGGTCTGCTAGATTTCTCCGCTCGGAGGTAAATTGTATATGTCACGCATTCCCGTCGCTGTGGTTGGTGCCACTGGGCTGGCAGGCCAGGAGTTCCTGGTTTCGCTGGCCGGGCATCCGATGCTCCAGGTGGTGAAGGTCGCGGCGTCCAGCCGCTCGGCCGGCAAGACCATGGCCGATGCAGTCAAGGACGACAAGGGTGCCTCACGGTGGTTCTGCACCGAGCCCCTCCCGGGCGAAATGGCCGGCCTCAAGGTGGAGGATTCGGCAACCATTACGACCGACGGCGTGCGTCTGGTGTTTTCCGCGGTGGAGGCGGACGTGGCGCGCGAGTTGGAACCCCGGTGCGCCGCTGCCGTGCCGGTGATTTCGACCGCGAGCGCCTTTCGCTACGAGCCGGACGTGCCGATTTTCTTGCCCGGCGTGAACTGGGACCACGCCGGTCTCATCCAGGTGCAGCGCAAGAAGCGCGGATGGAAGGGGTTCATCACCCCGGGCCCGAATTGCACCACGGTCGGCCTGGCCATGACTTTGCGTCCGCTTGACCTTGCGTTCGGTATTGAACGCGTGATCATGACTTCGATGCAGGCGCTGTCGGGCGCGGGCCGCTCACCCGGCGTCACCGCCATGGACATCCTCGACAACATCATTCCCTACATCCCCAAGGAGGAAGAGAAGGTCGAGCGCGAGACCACAAAGATCCTGGGCAAGCTGGTCGGAGAGGCCATCGTGCCGGCGCCGATCTCCGTGTCCTGCACCTGCACCCGCGTGAACGTGCTCGAAGGCCACACCGAGTCGGTCTTCGTTCAGTTGAAGCGTCCCACCCATCTTGACGATGTGAAAGCGGCGTGGCGCGAGTTCGGCTCCGACCTGGCCGGCCTGGCGCTGCCCTCGGCGCCCCAGCACCTCATCGCGATCCGAGAGGATCCCTATCGCCCCCAGGTGCGGCTGGACCGCGACGAGGAGGGTGGCATGACCACCGTGGTGGGACGCCTGCGCGAGGATCCCGCCCTGCCCAACGGCATCAAGTACATCCTGGTGTCGCACAATACCCGCATGGGCGCGGCCAAGGGGGCCATTCTGGTGGGCGAGTACCTCATCAAGAAGGGCCATATTGTTTAGGCGGAAACTGCGCCTTTTGTCGCGAACTGCGCATGTGGTATTAGCAAACGATTTTCGCTAGTTACGCCAGAAACCTTCTAGACTTTCATGACGGCGCGGCGACTTGGGTGCACAATTGGCGTCCGGGATACAGCGATTCGGGGTCCAAGCTCGTGCAGCAAGCGATATCACTACCAAGTCAGCCGTTGCTGAAGTCGAACGGCGCGCGGGTCAAGCCAGAGGAGTTGAGCCGTCTAGCAGGCCTGTTCGCAGCCAAGTTGAAGGCTGGCCTTTCGCTCGGGCAAGCGCTTTATGCCCTGTCAGTCGAGTCCAAGAACCCGCGTCTGGTGGCGGCGCTGAAAGGGACAAAGGCGAGCGTGGACGAAGGCCGCCCTTTGGGCGAAGCCCTGCGCGACTACCCAGAGGTGTTTGACGAAATCACCGTGGCCTTGCTGGGTGCGGGCGAGAAGAGCAATCGGTTGCCCATCGAGTTGCAGCGCCTGTCAGCGTACCTTGGCACCACGGCGAAGATCGCGCTTGGCCTAAGCGGCGCGACCACCCGGCCCCTCGTCGGTTTCGGCGCCGGTATGCTGATCCTCCTGGTCGGCCTCGCCCTCGCGGCTCCTCGCGTGGAGCCCTTCCTGCGGGGCCTGCCAGAGCGAGAATGGCCAGTGGCCACGCATCTGGCTATCCAGGTCTCACATGTCGCGCGATCTATCTTGCCGGTCGTACTGGCCGTGGTCGCTCTCGCTTATGCGAGCTTCCGCCTGCTAGTGCGCGGAGATAAGGGTCTGCTTTGGCGGAACGGGGTGCTTTTGCAGGCACCCATCATCGGGTCGCTGTGGCGGGCCAAGGCGGTGGCGCACTTCACCCGCACCACTGGGGTACTGGTCGCTGCCGGCATCCCCGTGCTGGAGGCTATGGAAAGCGCGGCGATGACCGCGGGCAACGTGGCGGTGCGCGGGGCCGTGCTACTGGCCGCGGACAAGGTCAGCAAGGGCCGCGATTTGCCGACTGCGCTCGCCGAGGTCGGGCTGGTCTCGCGCTCGGAAATCAACACCATGCGAGCGGCCGAGCGGCGCGGAACCCTGGGTGAGACGCTGATGAAGGACGCCGAGGCGGCCGACGCCGATCTGTTGAGGCGCATCAACCGGGTGAAGAACGCAGCGCAGTCGGCGACAATATTGCTGCTGGGTCTGCTGATCGCCGGCGCGTTGTTGGGGTTTGTCGGGCTCGCCCTGGCCAGCCACTAGGTTTATCTCCACCCGATTCGGTACCCGGCATCGACAACAAAGCCGCCTGTGTTGCCCACAATCACGTCTCTACTCGACAGCTCGCCCAAAGACATGGCCAGGTAGCGCAGGCCGAGCACCACCTGGGACCGCCGCAGCAGGAAGGCGGCCTCGATCAAGCCCTCGCAGGAAAAGGCTAAGCTGTGCCCCGGAATTTCGCTGCCGAGGGCATGAAGACGAGCCTGCGCCAGTACGAGCCCCGCGCCCGCACCGGCAGACAAGGCAAGCCGGTCGAGGCGGTAGCGATAGCTGGCCTGGGCCAGCAGGGGAATCTGGTCAAGAACAACGTCACCTGCCCCGGCGCTGTTCCAGGAGAAGAAGCTGCTGTGCAAGTAACCGGCGGTCAGGCCGAATGCGAAACCGGCGAGGCTAGTGTGGAGCGAGGCCATCGCCTCGACGAACAGGGCGATGCCTGGTGGTTGGTGTAGGTTCCACAAGAGGCCCAGGCGAGGCGTGAGCGTGTAGCGCGTGCCTTGCACCGGTGGGGGCGGCGGCGGCCGGCGCGTGAACAGGGAAAGCGGGATACGTTCTATGGCGTGTCCACTGTCGAGGACGGCCTCCACCTCCATGGCCTGGCGACCGGTCGGCACGGCGGGCGGCCGGAGCAAGAGCATCACGCGGCCGTCCTGCGTGGCCCGGGGTGAAGCCGGCTGGCCATCGACCAGCACCGCGGCTTCGCCTGCGTCGGTGGGATTGCCGAAGGCATCCTGTGCACTCAAAAATACGCGCAGGCTGCGAGTCGGGGCCGCTTGCGACGGAACTGCCTCCGCCTGCAGCATGAGGTGGGCAGTAGGCGCCGAAATCAGCACCACGTCCGCTTCTGCGGTCACGTCTGGCTCTCCGCGCAGCGAGGCCATGAGGTGGAGAGTCGGGTCTTGCAGGGAGGCCGGCACGCGCACCAGGAACCGGGCCTCGCCCTCGGCGAGGCTGCCGAGAGGCTCGGGCTGTGGGCCAGAAGACTCCAAGACGATCGTGGATGCGTCGACCAGTCTCCCCGATGGCTCTGCGGCCAGCACGGCGACCTCGCCGACGCTCCCGGCGACCAGCTTCTCGGGGGCCACTACCAACGCGCGCCGCGCGCGCGGAATCGCGAGGTCCAGAAGCTGCTGGCTGGCCTGGCCGCGGCTGTTAACCGATTGGGCCAGGGCGAAATCGACACCCGGAGGCACGACCACGGGCACGTGGACGTTGCCGTCCGCGGGCGCGAGGACAGGCCCGAACTCCTTGTCCACGACTTTCACCGTGACCCTGGCGCCGGGGTCAGTGTGAAAGCCCGGACTGGTGGCAGCACGCAGGCGCACGGCCAAGGCCCCGCGCAGAATCAGCGAATCATGCGAGAAATCGGCGACCAAGATGGCCACCTGGGGAAAACGAGTGGAGGGCAGGAGAAAGCGGGCCGAGAAACTGGTCGGTCCCTCGCGCACCAAGTCCTCCACCCGGCCGGCGCTGCACAGGATTCGCGGAAATGGCAACGGCGACGCGAAGGCTCCGGTAGCCACGACGCGCAGTTCGGTTTCGTGTTCCATCCCAAGCACCGGCGCCGGTTCCGCCAGCGACAGGGTCACCCGCGCTGGCGGCACTGGCTGCTGGGCGCGCATCTCGATCGCATCCTCTGACAAGACCTGTCCGTCCGTTGCTGGGCGCTGGGGTGGGCCGGTGGGGGCTTGGCTGTCACCGAGGCTAACGTCGTCCGCACTGGCATCTGCCTGCTTGTGCGCTGGCGTCTCCTGGGGCAACACCGCCGCGGCTTCCCCATGCCCACCATCGGCAGGCTCTGCCTCGCGTACATCGCCGGCGTGGCCGGCATCGGTTCTCGTCGCGCCATCTGGTGGGACCTCGGCCGCGTCGACCCGCGCCCCCAAAAGCAAAACCAGGACCAAGGCCATCATTCTTTCCAAAGCCTGCCACCCGAGGGCTGCAGCGACGGCGCACGCGGGGGCAGGCGCAGGCGCAGGACCTTGTCCACCGCCTTCTGCCGTCCCACAGTGTCTTCGGCTTCCACATGGACGCGGGTTTGAGGTTCTGACACCTGCACGCGCGCGAGAAAGCTACCGTCGGACGCCACCGGCGTCTCTTCGCCATTGACCCGCACGCGCGACGAGGGGCTGGCGTGGCCTCGGATGTTGGAGAGGCCCTCGGATTTGTCGTCGTCGGGCCAAATCACCCAGAGCAAGATTTGCTCGGGGATGGGCTCGGGATCGCTGGGGGCTGCCCCGGGGAATGCCGTGCTTTCGTTTCCCCCGGGTACCAGCACTTGCTTGCCCTGGGATTCAAAGCGGGCCGCGCCTTGGGACGCCGCCACGCTGACCTTTCCGCTGGGCGACATCGACACCGCGAAACTTGCGGTGCCCACGTTGGTCGTGCGGGTGTCGAGGGCATCGATCTCTAAGGTTTCGTCGTCGTTGCCCACCTTGGCGGAAAGCCGTTTCCCGCGCAGCAGGTCCACTTTGGCGGTTTTCTTGTCGAGCTTGTCGACGCGCAGGTCCATGTTGTCGCCCAACTTGATCTCGACGCTGCCCCGAAGCAGAGAGGCGCTCGAATCGTCATGGGTACGAATAACGTCTTTGGACGAAAGCACGTGTCCAGCACGCGCAACGTACCACTGGCCGTTTTGGAAGGCCTCCACACTGCCGGCCAGAGTGCTGAGCCGAAACTGGGTGGGCTCGGCCAGCCGCATGCGGGGCACCGGCGACGGCAAGCCGACCGGCATTTCGGGCCGTCTGCGCTCGAAAAAGAAGCGCGATACCAGGGTGGCCGCCGCGAGAATGGCGACCACCAGGACGATGGCCGCCACCTGGAATCGGGAACTGGGGTTCCTGCCGCGGGGGCTCATGCGAGGAGACTAGCTCCTTCACTTATGGGGAAAGTGAGCAAGAAGGTCGTGCCTTGGCCGACCTCGCTTTCCACTCGGATGGTGGCGCCATGGTCCTCGATGATCTTGTGCACCATCGAAAGCCCGATGCCGGTGTCGGTTCGCTGCGCTTTGGTAGTGAAGAAGGGATCGAAGATGCGAGACAGTTGCTCGGGCTTGATGCCGTGCCCGGTATCACTCACGCGCAGCCGGAGCAGCTTGTCCTCCGGCTGAGTGGTCTCGATGGTGAGGGTGCCACCCGAGTCCATGGCTGCCCTGGCGTTTTGGATGAGCTGTATGATCGCGGCTTGCACCTGCAGGGCACTGCCGCGGATGGGTGGGCTGGGGCTGGGCACGTGCTTGACCACGGCAATGCCCGCGTCGGCCAGGGTCTTGGGCCCGCACAGATCGAGCGCATCGTGAATGACCTGAGAAAGATCGAATGGGCGGAAGTGCTCGCCCGACTGCTTCTGCGAGAAGCGCAGCAGATTGGCCACGATACCCTGAATGCGCGCAGCCTGTTCCTCGATGTCCTGAACCAATGGCCGGGCGGGGTGGCCGTCGGGCAGATCGGCCAGCAGGATCTGCGCCAGGCCGAGCACGCCGGTGAGCGGATTGTTGATCTCGTGTGCGACCCCGGCGCCGAGCGAACCGATGGCGGCCAGTGAGCGCGAGCGCAACAAGAGATCCTGTGCGTCGCGCAGTTCCTTGGTTTTTTCCTCGACCCGCTTTTCCAGAGTGACGTTCCAACTCTGGATCTCCTCGGTCCGCAGGAGGATCTCGCTGCGCGCCGCCGAGAGCGAGCTGGCCATGGAGTTGAATGCCTTGGCCAGCTCGCCCAGCTCGTCGTTGGAGGCAACCTCAATCTCGGCGTCCAACTTGCCCTGGGCGATGTGGCGCGCTCCCTGCACCAAGGTGCCGACCCGGCTGGCCAGCGAGCGCGCCAACGCCGCACCGACCACCGCGGCGACGAACGCCGCCACACCCACCCAGTAGATGGTGGTCCAGGTAAGGCGCCGTGCTGGCCGCAGGGCTGACTCGACCCACCGTTCGACGACCACACCCAGGCCAAAGGCAAGCGTTGGCACGTAGGCGCCGATGACCGAGTGGTCGTGGCTCGGGTACTCGGCCACGAACCACGCGGGCGGCAGCGAGCCTGGTTTGCCCTGCGGCAGGCGCTTGGGCTCGAGAGGAGTAGTTCCCGCTCCGCGGCCGGAAACCACGGTGCGGCTCTCGCGGTCGAGCAGCAAGATGTCACGGTCGATCGACGAAAGCGAAGCCAGATGGTCGGCGATGCGGCGCAGGGACGCGGCGGCCACGATGATGCGGGGATCCTCGTTGGCCAGGCCCTGGTAGCGGACCGCCAACACCACATGCGGCACGTGCGCGCTGCCGGCCACGAAGATCGAGCCCACCGCGCTCCCCTCGCGCAGAACCGCTTCGACGGGAACATGCACAGGGAGACGGGCCACGTCCTCGATCGGAATGATCTCATGGGTTCCAAAGGAAGGGTTTCTGGGCGGGACCGACTGGAAGGCAGCCGGAACCACCGGCTGTCCCTCGGTGTCGAGCAGAGCCACCACGCTGAAATCGTCGCTTTGGTGGTACACGAGCTGGAGGAACTTGCGCAGGGCCTCGGCGGTCGGCAGCGTGCCCCCCGCGCGGGTGAGGTCGAGAATGCGTGTCTCGACCGACATAGTGGCCTGCAGGTTGGTCAGGTGGCTGGCGACGTACTCCGAGATTTGGCGTGCCAGCAGAACCTCGTGGCCCTCGATGGCCTCGCGCAAGGCCGCCTGGCTGACCCGGATTGAGGAATAGCCGGCGATGGCCAGTGGCACGGCAGCTACGCCGATTGAGAGAAGCGCGAACTTGGGCAGCAGCTTCATGGGGCAATCCAGGAGAATTGGTCGGGCAGGCGGGTCCAGCCATTGGCGGCGTCGAAGGCCCAGACCCAGGCCTGGCCGCTCGCCGGGGGTACGACGCCGTCGATCTCACCGGGGTTCTTCCACGACGCGTTCGCCAGGGAAACCGCGCCCGCCAAGGTTTGACCCAAGTAGATGATGGTAGTCTCGGTGAAGTTCGCGCCGGAAACCGTGACCGGCGTGCTCTCGCCTTGGGTGCCGAAGGATGGAACAATCGACTGTATCTGCGGCGGAAGCTGATAGTGAAACTTGTACGCCCAGGTGGCGAAGCCAAGGCGAGATTGCACAGTCACCGTGACCGCGGCGGAAGTAGAATAGCCCGGCGTGTAGCCCGTGATGGTCTGGTTGTCGACCACGATGCCGCCATCGGGGACCAGCAGGCTATCGCCGAAGTATGTGCGACTCCCGGGGACAAAGCCCGATCCTCGGAGCACCACATTGGTTCCGCCCGCCACGCCTCCTGACTCTGGCGTGACCGAGGATACGGTGGGGCGCTGGCTCAGGTTGATGGGAACATGAATCGGGCTGCTCTGGTTGGGCGGCACGGCGTCGTCCGAGGCCACAATATTCAGGTTGACCGTCATGTTTGGGTCCAAGTCCGGACTGATAGTCACGTCGAAGGCGCAGTCGATGCGGTCGGAGCGCAGCCCGGACGGACAGTTGCCCGTCAAAGGATCACGTTGCGATCCATCGTCCGACGCAGGTTCAGTGTAGGTCCACGTCAGCACTACTAGATGGCCGGGTGGCCCGTCGGTAGCGATCACCTGTCCGTGAATGAGGGATCCGGGAGCATAGAGATCGCCCGGGGCCGGGCTGGTGACCGTCAGATCCGGAGTGAATATGTACCGGCCCAACGCCAAGAAGCCACCGGCCAGCACCGCCTTGTGGCCGCGAGGATCCATGATCTCCACGTCGCAGGGGCCTGCGGCCAGGTCGTCCGGGTCCTGTATGTCCAAGTCGGCTGAAATCTGGGTGGGGCTTACCCAGCCGAAATCGGTCAGCGGAGCCGAGATCGATCCTTGGCTGACCTTGCCCGAAAAGCCCTGCATCGTGGCCACGCGTTCGCCCGACTCAGGATCGAGGCGGAACGATGGAACGAAGCCCGCGCCGGTCAGCGTGAGACGGAAGTCGCGATCGGTGTAGGCTTGCGCAGGGTCGACGGCGTCGATGCGTGGCTGTGGCTCACTACCGGCGCAGCCGACGAGAGCAGTGGCGCAAAGAGCAAGACTTGCGCGGGGGCCGAGCGTCACGGCGCTATCTTACTACCGGGGGCGTGATTCTGGCGGGTTCCGCAAGCGATAGCTGACGTAAGAGGCCAACTTTGTTTCGCCGGCGACGGCGTTTCATCGTCCTTTTGAGAATCGCGGTGCAGAACGGAGTCGTGCCGTTCGCTTTCAATCCGCCGCCAGATTTGAGGTGGCTTGTGCGCGCCGCGCCAAGTACCATCCGGCTACCAGGGTCGCGCTTGTCTAGCTTGCGCGCGAAAGTCCTTGACCGCGATCTGGATGTCGCGGTTTCTCTTGGCAACGCGATCCCTGAATCGTCCGGACCTCGCAGAATCGGGCTGTTTCCACCTCGCGCGGCGGGCATACTCCTTGCAAACCGGTGAGTTCATGAAGATTCGACTCTTCTTTGGCGCCGCCATCGTTTTCTTTCTCCCATGCTTTGCATGTGAGTCTGGGAAGACCTACCCGGTCACGTTCGTCTGTGAGCCAACCGGAGGCTTGACCTGTCCGCCGGAAGGCGAATGCCCGGCTCTGCCGCTCGGATCCGACACCTGCGGAGATTTGCCTGGCTTGTTTGGCCACCCACCGACGTCCGTCACAGTGGGTCGCCCGGTGGGCTGCGAGGTGGGCCTCTCGTACGGCAACCCGTACTACGGGGACAGTCAGCAAACCTGCACCTGCACCATGGATTCATCGTCGCCGACACCAAAGTGGGAGTGTCCCGTCTGACGGATGGACGCCGGGTGCCCGTGGCAGGCCAGTTGACTAGGAGCGGCCAGCCTGGGAGATTTGCGTCTCATGGCCAATCACCAGAGCCTCCGGGAGATGCTGAGCCACCGAGTGACCTTCACTTACGACACTGGGGCCCAGGTGGTGGGTACGGTTACGGCTTGTGCGCCGGTACAGGGGCCGGTCGAGTACGTGGTATTGGCCAAGGTGGAGGTGAAAGGCGGGGCCGGCCAGGTGCTGGCACGCTTCGCCGAACTGCCGCTCGTACCCAACAACCTGGTGGGGATCAGGGTGACCGAAGGGGGACTTTGAAATGGGAACCCTGAGAGGGTTCCCATGAAGGGTTCCCATGCCCTCCCGCGATGGTGCGCCGCCAGCGAGGACGCGCGCAAAAGCGCGCGGGGCGGGTGGGGTGGGCTGTCCGTCCCGAAGGCCGGCGGGCTCCCCACGCGACTCGTCGACAGATGAGCGATAGCACGCCTGCCAAGAACCGCCGCTTGCACGCTGTGGTGCGCGGTCTGGTCCAGGGCGTGGGTTTTCGCGCCACCACCTTTGACGAAGCCCGGCGCTTGGGTCTTGCGGGCTGGGTGCGCAACCGCGTGGACGGCACAGTCGAGGTGCTGGCCGAGGGGGCAGAGCCCAAGCTGACCCTGTTTCTCGCCTATCTGCGCCGCGGTCCGCTGGGAGCCCGGGTTGCGGGCGTGCTCGAGGATTGGTCGGAAGAGCAGGGCGCGGCCGTCCCGTTCCAGGTCAAGCGCACGGAGTAGGGGTGGCCGGCTCCGCTTCCCGAAATGCTCAACCCTTGCCATCTGCGGGGTTGTTTTTCGACCGCGGCTTGGAGGATGGGCAAAGTCGAGGCCCCGAAGTCTGCTAGTCAGGATTTCTCGGAGTGCGAACCATGGCCTTGGCCACCAGCTCGGACAAATTCTTCACCTGCACCCGCTCGCCGGCATCGCGGTCATCCACAGCGTCCTTGATCATGATGGTGCAGTAGGGGCAGGCGGTGGCCACGGTGGTGGCGTCGGTGGCCAGGATCTCGTCGGTGCGGTCGTGGTTGACCCGGGTGCCGGTCTTCTCATCCATCCACATGCGTCCGCCGCCCGCGCCGCAACAGAAGGCGTGCTCGCGGGTGCGGCCAAGCTCCAGGCGCTCGGGCCCCAGCCGATCCAGAACCGCACGCGGCGCTTCGTACTCGCCGTTCCAGCGTCCCAGGTAGCAGGGATCGTGGAAGGTCAGCTTGCCACCACCGTTGGCGCTGCGCTCGATCACAAGCTTGCCCTGCTCGATCAGTTCGGCGATGAGCTGAGAGTGGTGGCGGACTTCGTACTGCCCGCCCATTTGCGGGTATTCGTTCTTGAGCACGTGCAGACAGTGCGGGCAGGGCGTGACGATCTTCTTCACCTTCTTGGCGTTCAGCGTGTCGATGTTCTGCTGCGCCTCCATCTGGTAGAGCATCTCGTTGCCCGCCCGGCGCGCCGAATCGCCGCAGCAGCCCTCTTCCATTCCCAGCACGGCAAAGCTGACTCCTGCCTGGCGCAGGATATCCACCAAGGCCAGGGTCTGCTTCTTCAGTCGGTCGTCGTAGGCGCCCGCACAGCCCACCCACAGCAGCCATTCGGCGTCCGGTTTATCGTCGAGAGTGGGCACGTCGTGGCCTTCGGCCCAATCCATGCGCCGGTCCGCACCCAAGCCCCAGGGGTTGCCGTTCTGCTCTAGGTTCTTGAAGGTGCGCACCAGATCGCCGGGCACCTTTTCCTGCAGCAGCACCAAGTTGCGTCGCATCTCTAGGATCTTGCCCGGCTGATCGATGAACACGGGGCACACCTCCTGGCAGGCGCCGCAGGTCGTGCACGACCACAGCACCTCTTCGCTGGTGCGGCCGCCGATCAGCTCGCGCGGCTGGCGCGCCTCCTCTGCGGCGGCCTTGCCGTGCTGGAAGCGTTCAATGAGATCGTCGAGGGGACCTCGATCCGGCAGGCGCGACTTCATGTCGTCGCGTAGATCGTGCACCACCTGCATGGGCGAGAGTGGTTTGCCGGTTCGGTTGGCCGGGCAGTAGTTCGAACAGCGCGCGCATTCGGTACAGGCGAAACTGTCGAGCAGCGACTTCCAGGTGAAGTCCTTCCATTCGGAAACCACACCGGTTTGCGCGATGTCGTCCACCTCTAGGTTGAGCTTGGGCAGAATCCCGCGCTGGCCGAGCTGGCGGAAATAGATATTGGGCAAGGCCGCGAGAATGTGGCTGTGCTTGGAGTAGGCGAGGTAGTTGAGGAACTTCAGCAACACCACCACGTGGACCCACCAGTTCACTTCGGAAACCACGTCCGCGGTCGCCGGCGAGACGCCAGCGAGCCAGGCGCTGGCCAGCCAATCGGAAAGGAAGAAGCCGGGCTCAACCACGCCGGCCACAGTACGGAAGGCGTGGATCGCGAAGTGGGTGACCATTAGAAGCGCAATGGCGGACAGAATCGCGGCCGCGTCGCGGCTCATGGGGATGAGTCGAGGTTTGAGGAACAGGCGCCGGAAAAACGCGAAGCCGATGATCGCGAGCACGAGCAGGTTCATGCTGTCCACCGCGGCGTCAAGTGCGCCCGCAGCGGTTTCGCCCATGACAAGAGACCAGGAGAATGTGGGCCACAGCCCCTGCGCCAGGGTTTCCAGGGTGCCCACGCAGATGATGAGGAAGCCCCAGAAGATGATGAAGTGGTGGCGGCTGCCTATCAGGTTGGAGAAGCGCGGCCAGCGGCTGGCCGGGATATCCACCGTCTCGATGACCTTGCGCTGGCCGAAGAAGAAGGAAAGCAGAGAGTCCACGCGCGCCTCGACGCGGTCGGTCCGCTTTTCCGGGCGGCCGGCCAAGAGCATCTTGGTGAAGCGCCTGAGCGTCCAGGCGAACATCACCAGGGACGCGGTCAGAAGTACGGCGAAAACGATCTGCTTCAGCATGGGCATTTCCTAGCACGGCCCGCACCAGTTAGGAACCAGGGCCGCCTCGTTGTATAAACCAGGCCATGCCGATGAACCGCGAGCTGATCGACATCCTGGCCTGCCCCAAGTGCAAAGGGTCGCTGGAGCTGCGGCCCGACGAAAGCGCCTTTGTCTGCCGCGCCTGCCGTCTGGTCTACGCCGTGGTCGACGAGATCCCCAACTTCATCGTCGAAGAAGCGCAACCCCTGGAAGGGTAGTGAATGTTTCGCGATCCCGGGATCGAGGCGCTCCTTCGCGCTGACTTGGAGCGGCTGCAGCTTGGCCGCTTGCAGGCGCTGGCGGTGCGGCTGCACGAACGGGTGCCGCTCTACCGCGAGCGCTTTGCTGCTGCCGGGATCGCGCCCGATGGCATCAAGTCGCTGGCCGACTTGCGCCGTCTGCCGTTCACCACCAGTGCCGACCTGCGCGACACCTATCCGGCGGGCCTGCTGGCGGTCCCGATGCACGAGGCCCTGCGCCTGCACACATCGAGCGGAACGACCGGCCGTCCCAAGGCGATTTTCTTTTCCCCGCGAGATGTGGACAACGCCGCCGAGCTGTGCGCCCGCAGCTTCGTGGCTGCCGGCGTGACAGCGCGTGACGTGTTTCAGAACATGATGCCCTACGGCCTCTTCACCGGAGCGCTGGTGGCCCACTACGGGGCCGAGAAGATCGGCTGCCTGGTGATCCCGGCCGGCCCAGGCAATTCCGAGAAGCAGCTTGCACTCATGCAGGACTTCGGCACCACGGCAGTGCACCTGACACCCAGCTTTGCGCTCTACTTCGCCGACTTTCTCGACGGAAAAGGCCCGGACGCGCGCAAGCCGCTCAGGCTGCGCCGAGCCTTTGTGGGTGCCGAGCCGTACAGCGTCGAGACGCGCGACAAGATCGAACAGGCCCTGGGCGTCGAGGTCTTCAACTCCTACGGCCTCTCAGAGATGAACGGCCCAGGCGTGGCCTTCGAGTGCGCCGAGCGGGCCGGCATGCATCTTTGGGAAGACCACTTCATCATCGAGGTCATCGATCCCAAGACCGAAGAGCCGCTGCCCGACGGCGAGCCGGGCGAATTGGTGTTGACCACCCTGTGCCGCGAGGCCATGCCGCTTCTGCGCTACCGCACACGCGACATCACAGCAGTCATTCCGGGCCCCTGTGCCTGTGGCCGCACCCACCGCCGCTTGGCGCGGATCACCGGCCGGGCCGACGACATGCTCATCGTGCGCGGGGTCAACGTGTACCCGCAGCAGATCGAGCATGTGCTCATGGCCATCCCGCAGGTGGGTCGCAATTATCTCATTCTGCTTGAGGGCCGCGACGACATGACCGTGCAGGCCGAGTTGGCTCATGGTGAACTGGAAATGAATGAGGAGCAGCGGGTTGCATTGGAAGGCGAGATTGCGGCCCGTCTGCGCTCGGAGATCCTGACCAAGCCCAAGGTCAAGCTACTGCCGCCATCCAGTTTGCCGTTCAGTGAGGGCAAAGCCAAGCGCGTGATCGACCGCAGAACGTTGTAGCGGGAGCGCCCGATCACGCAGGGGCCTGTCGGCCCCTGCGATCCATGCGGTCTACTACCGCAGATACTGGGCCAATCCGATATTCTGGGTCTTGATCGCGTTGGCGACAAGACCAGCCAGCTTCTCTCCGCCCGCGAGGTTGGTGTGGGTTTGGTCAGTCCCGCCCGCGTGGTATGCTTGCAGCACCTGCGTCTTGGTCATACCAAGGCCATCGTACCAGGTGGTCGACAGGGCTGTGAGATCGATGAATGGCACGTTGTTGGCTGTTGCGATCGCCTTGGCCGCCGCTGCATGAAGGCTGGTCTGATCGCCTATTGGAATACTTGTGGCGCGAGCAGGAGGGGAGACCATTATCGGGTTGACGCCCGCGGCTATTGCGGCGGTCACATGGGGCGTGAGGTTCGCCTCGACCGTGGCGTCGGTGTCTGTCTTGTCGTTGTGTCCAAACTGGATAATGATCCAGTCGCCTTTGGTCCAGCGCGATGAGATGTCGCTCCAGAAGCCGAAGTCGCCGGAGGCCGCGCCGCTGTTGGCATAGTTGGCAATTCCAACCGGAGGCCCGAAATACTCGGGCAGCATTTGCCCCCAGCCCCCGTAGGAGCCACCGGTCTGGTCGCAGGTGGTGGAATCGCTGGCAATGTAGACCATGATCGGCTTGGTCGTCGCATCGGCCAAGGCGTATCCGATGGCAGAAACCTGCGGATTCGTGCCGGAGAAGAACAAGTCTAGCCCCGGGTACCCGCCCGGCCCGCCGGCATGCTTTGGCTGCCCTTCCATGTCTCGCACATTGACCACGAACGCATATTCCAGCGACTGGCCTGGGGTGGTGGTCACAGACTGCAGCATGCCTCGGCTCGATTCTGCAGTGACAAGCGTGTCACCGGCGGCGGCGCCGCCAAGAGTAACCGTCACGACGTAGTTCCCCGCCTCACTGGTGGCGTCTGCCGTGGGCGTGGTCTCAGAAGTGTTGTAGTCGCTGCCACCGAAGAGGCATTCGATGCAGACATTCCCCGTGGGCTGGCCCGCGCACGCATTGCCAGTGCCTCCCACCGCTACTTTCTGGCATTTGGCGTAGTTGTCCGCTGTGGGCGCGGGATACCCCGCCGGAACTCCGGTTGAAGGAGGAGCCCCGCCTGCGCCGCCCGCGCTTCCGCCGGTAGCTGCAATTCCTCCGGATCCGGTCTTGCCGCCCGATCCTGGCGTGCCGCCTTTCGCGAGCGTGCCTCCGGTTCCAATCAATCCGCCGGTTGATGCGATACCACCCGCGTTCATCGTACCACCCGTGTTCACGGTGCCGCCCGTGAGCAGTATCCCACCCGTTGTGACGATACCACCCGTTGATTGGGTGCCGCCGGTGGTTGGCGAACCTCCGGCAGTGGTCGTGCCGCCCGAACCGGGTGCTCCTCCTTGGGCCACGCCTCCGGAACCGCCCTGCGGTGGTTCGGAGGTACTTGAGCAGGCCATCAAACCGACAAGCGTGAGCAATGGGAGCAGTGAAAGGCGTGGTGCAGTGGCCATGATTCTCCTCAACTTCTATTACCTAAGATACTGGGCCAGTCCGATGTTCTGGTCCTTGATGGCTTTGGCAACAAGACCAGCCAGCTTCTCTCCGCCCGCGAGGTTGGTGTGGGTTTGGTCGGTCCCGCCCGCGTGGTATGCCTGCAGCACTTGAGTCTTGGTCATGCCAAGACCGTTGTACCAAGTGGTCGACAGGGCGGTGAGATCGATGAATGGCACGTTGTTGGCCGTTGCGACCGCTTTGGCCGCCGCTGCATGAAGGCTGGTTTGATCGCCTATTGGGATGCTCGTCGCGCGCGCGGGAGGAGAAACCATTATCGGGTTGACGCCCGCGGCTATTGCGGCGGTTACATGGGGCGTGAGGTTCGACTCGACCTGAGCGTCCGTATCTGTCTTGTCGTTGTGTCCAAATTGGATAATGAACCAGTCGCCTTTGGCCCAGCGCGACGAAATGTCGCTCCAGAAGCCGAAGTCGCCGGAGGCCGCGCCGCTGTTGGCATAGTTGGCAATTCCGACCGGAGGACCGAAATACTCAGGCAGCATTTGACCCCAGCCCCCGTATGAGCCACCGGTCTGGTCGCAGGTGGTGGAGTCGCTGGCAATGTAGACCATGATCGGCTTTGTCGTCGCATCGGCCAAGGTGTATCCGATGGCAGAAACCTGCGGATTCGTGCCGGAGAAGAACAAGTCTAGCCCCGGGTATCCGCCCGGCCCGCCGGCATGCTTTGGTTGCCCTTCCATGGCTCGCACATTGACCACGAACGCATACTCAAGCGACTGGCCCGGGGTGGTGGTCACGGACTGCAGCATGCCTCGGCTCGATTCTGCAGTGACAAGCGTGTCACCGGCGGCGGCGCCGCCAAGAGTAACCGTCACGACGTAGTTTCCCGCCTCGCTTGTCGCGGTTGCCGTGGGAGTGGTCTCAGAGGCGTTGTAGTCGCTACCACCGAAAAGACATTCGATACAGACATTCCCCGCGGGCTGGCCCGCGCACGCATTGCCAGTGCCTCCTACCGCTACCTTCTGGCACTTGGCGTAGTTGTCCGCGGTGGGCGCGGGATATCCCGTTGGGATGCTGCCTGGCTGGGGAGCCCCGGCCGCGCCTGCCGCCCCGCCCGCGCCTCCCGCGCTCCCGCCGGTTGCGCCAATCCCTCCGGATCCGGTCTTGCCTCCTGACCCTGAAGCGCCTCCCGATGGTGATGCGCCGCCGGTCGTGCTCGTGGCACCTCCGGTCGAGGCACTTCCACCGGCTGCGGAAGTGCCGCCCGAAGCTGCGGATCCGCCGGTATCGGTTGCGCCGCCGGTTGAGGAGTTGCCGCCCGTGGCGGTTGCGCCGCCAGTCTTGGAGCTACCGCCCGTGGGCGCTGCGCCGCCGGTTGTGGCTGCGCCACCCGTGGCCTTAGTCCCGCCGGTCATGGGGGCGCCCCCGGTGGCCTGAGTGCCGCCAGTTGTGGGGCTACCGCCTGTGGCCGTGGTGCCGCCGGTTGTGGCTGCGCCACCAGTTGTCGGTGCTCCGCCCGTGGTTGCCGACCCTCCGGCAGCGGTCGTCCCGCCCGAACCAGGTGTTCCTCCCTGGGCCACCCCTCCGGAACCGCCCTGCGGTCCTCCAGTGTCATTTCCTGAGCAGGCCATCACACCGACGAGAGTGAACAACGGGAGCAGCAAAAAACGTCGCGTGGTATTCATGATTCTCCTCAGTTGTAAGGGTGGCGTTCCCCCCCATCCATGGGTCAGAGTTTCTTGTTTTTCGGGCAGGTCGAAGGATGTGGCTCGATCACCACAAGTCCTCAGCAGTGAAGAGCAGACCCAGGCCGCAAGGGCGCACAGAACATTAGCATTGCGCCGGTTCATTGCCAAACGCAGCAAGCGCTTGCGCAGGCGTGCAGTATACCTGCCGGCTACGCCGGTGGACAACTGCCGGAGATTGTTCTTGATTTTGCATACCAAGCCACTCTTCGCAGCATTTGGCAGTGCTATTCCTAGCAACGGATCGCGCTTCGCGAGATCCCGACTTCCGTTCGCCCGCATCTTCCTCCATGATGAGATCCCCATCTCCCTTCGCGCGGGCTGCATCCCATGAAAGTCGAGCAAATCACGGTCTTTCTCGAGAACCAGTCGGGCCGATTGGCCGACGTGGCCAGCATCCTTGCGGTCGCGGGTGTGAACATCCGCGCGCTGTCCCTGGCCGACTCTGCTGATTTCGGCATCCTGCGGCTCATCGTGAACGACACGGACAAAGCCAGCCAGGTGCTCAAGGCGGAGGGCTTCACCGTGGCCAAGACCGAGGTCGTGGGCGTGCAGGTGCCCGACCGGCCGGGCGGCCTGGCTGAGATTCTCAACGCGATGAAGGCCAACCAGGTCAACGTCGAGTACATGTACGCCTTCGTGCACAAGTCGGCGGTCAACGCCACCATCATTTTCCGCTTCGACGATCCGGGAAAGGCCATCGCCTGCTTGCAGCACGCCGGAATCAGAATCCTGGAGGGCGAAGACCTCTACTCGATGTGACCATCAACCGACTAGCAGGGAGCTATCCGCATGAAGACACCAGGAATTCTTGCAACTCTCATCTTGGCGAGCCTACTGGGCGCAGGTGCGACGCAGGCTAGGGGACCCACCATCAAGATCGGCGCCATCTTCAGCGTGACGGGCCCGGCAGCCAACCTGGGCGGACCCGAGGCCAGGACCCTGGAGATGCTCGTGCAGGAGGCCAACAAGAGGGGCGGGATCGGCGGCAGCCAGATCGAGTTGGTGCTCAAGGATTCGGCCAGCAGCCCCGAGAAGGCAATTTCATTTGCCAAGCAGCTCATCGAGGAAGACAAGGTCTTTGCCATAATCGGTCCTTCCACCAGCGGCGAAACTCTAAAGATCAAGGGCATTGCCGAGGAGGGCAAGACCATGCTGCTATCCTGTGCGGCGGCGGAGGCCATCGTGAATCCAGTGGCCAGTTACGTGTTCAAGGTGGCGCCCAACGACAGCCACGCCGCCCGCCGCATTTTCGAGCAGATGAAGAAGATGGGTATCGCCAAGATCGGGCTGCTGTCCAGTAACACCGGTTTCGGCAAGGCCGGCAAGGAACAGGTCGAGAAGCTGGCCCCAAGCTTTGGCATAGGGATCGTGGCCAATGAGGTGTACGAGAAGGAGGCAACTGACCTGACCGCTGTCGTGACCAAGCTCAAGGCGGCCAACGTGCAGGCCTTCATCAACTGGTCCATCGAGCCAGCGCAGGCCATCGTCATCAAGAACGCGCGCCAGGTTGGTCTTTCCGTGCCCGTCTTTCAGAGCCACGGCTTCGGCAACATCCAATATGCCAAGGCCGCTGGGCCCGCAGCCGAGGGCGTGATCTTCCCTGCCAGCCGGCTGCTGGTGGCTGACAGTCTGCCGGCCGGCGACAAGCAGAAGCCCGTGCTGCTCAAGTACAAGCAGAGCTACGAGGCCCGCTATCATGAAGATGCCAGCACCTTTGGTGGCCACGCCCACGATGCCCTCTTGCTGCTGGGCAAGGCGGTGGAAAAGGCCGGCGGACTCGACAAGGAGAAGGTGCGCGCCGCACTGGAAAGCCTGCAGGGCGTGGTGGGCACGGCTGGAATCTTCAACTTCTCCGCGCACGATCACGGCGGCCTAGACATGGACGCTTTCGAGATGCAGACCGTGAAGAACGGCAAGTTCGTCGTGTACAGCGACGCGGCCGCCAAGCAGTAGCGACGGGCCAGTCCGGGCTGGCCCGTCAGACGCGCATGAGTCTCGCTCTTCTCTTTCAGTACCTGGTGGCCGGCATCACCTACGGCACGATCTACGCGATCGTCGCCATCGGCTTCAACATCATCTATAACGCCACCGGCATCATCAACTTCGCCCAGGGCGAGTTTGTCATGTTGGGCGGGATGATCGGGGTGACCCTGCGTGCGCTCTTGCCCATGCCCGTCGCCATCGCGGGCGCGGTCATCGCCACCATGCTGGTGGGAGCGCTGATTGAGATGCTGTTCATTCGCTGGCTGCGCCGGCCGTCAGTGCTGCGCCTGATCATCATCACCATTGGCCTGTCCATCGCCATTCGCGAACTGGCGCTGCTGTTGTGGGGCGAGGGCGTGCGCGCCTTGCCGTATTTCACCGGCACCGCGGTGACCTCGCTTTCCGTCGGCGACGTCCACATCTCGCCCCAGGTGTTGTGGGTCCTCGGGATCTCAGCGGTGATGGTGGCGGCGCTCAATTTCTTTTTCGCCCGCACTCTGCTCGGCCGGCAGATGCGCGCCTGCGCCTGCAACCGCGAGGCAGCGCAGTTGTGCGGCATCAGTGCCAAGAACATGGTCACCCTGTCCTTTGTGCTGAGCGCGGGCATCGGTGCCCTGGCCGGCTGTGTGATCTCGCCCATCACCTACGTGCAATACGACAGCGGCAGCAGCCTGGCCTTGAAGGGGTTCACTGTGGCCATTTTGGGCGGTCTGGGCAACAGCATGGCTGCGGTTGCTGCGGGCTTGCTGCTTGGCACCCTGGAGTCGTTCTCCATTTGGGTCATGCCCGCCGCCTACAAGGACGTCATCGCCATCAGCATTCTATTGCTCATTCTCTTCGTGCGGCCTTCAGGGTTGTTCGGCAATGCTGAGGCTGCGCGCCTCAAGGACTACTGATGGGCCGCCGGCGCAACCTACCCATTGTCGCTTTGGCCATGGCGGTGATTGCGGTGCAATTGCTGACTGCAGCCGCGGGCAAGCCCCAGTACCTCACCCAGCTCACCATGGCTGGGTACTACTCGCTGGTCATCGTGGGGCTCACCTTGTTGATGGGCTACACCGGCCAGATCTCACTCGGCCACGCTGGATTCTTCGCCATCGGCGGCTACACCTCCGGCCTGCTAACCACGTACAACCTTCATCCCCTAATAGGCCAGATCCCTGTCTCTATTCTGCAGGCATGCGGGCTGTTGGTTTCAGGCAAGGATCTGTACGGCGCCGATCTCTTGGTAGTGCGCCCGTGGGCAGCCTGCGTGGTTGCCTTGCTGGTGACCATCGGCATCGCCTACCTGGTGGGCAAGCCGGTCCTGAAATTGAAGGGCCACTACCTGGCCATGGCGACCCTGGGCTTTGGCACCATCGTGTACAAAGTGGTATTGGGTAGCAGCCTGGTGGGCGCGGCCGACGGGATCTCGGACATTCCCGCCTTTCCCCTCTTCGCGGGCCTGGTGGTGACCGGCAAGTCCGCGCTGCGCGCGCAGAACTACTATGTGGCCTGGGGCCTGGTGCTGGGGGCTATGGCGTTGCTCACCAATCTCATCCGCTCGCGCGTGGGTCGCGCCCTGCGCGCGATCCACGGGGCCGAAGATGCAGCCAATGCCATGGGGGTGGACACCGGCCGGTACAAGCTGCAGATGTTCGTGCTCAGTGCCGCGCTGGCGGCCTTGGGCGGCGTGTTTCTGACTCACTACAACGGCGGCATCGGCCCTTCCGAGGCCTCAGTCATGAAGTCCGTGCGCTACGTGGCCATTGTGGCCGTCGGCGGCATGGCGAACTTGTGGGGCGCCCTGTTCATGGGCGTGTTGCTCAATTTCCTTTCTCTGCGCGGTTCTTTCGGATCCTACGACGACGCGGTTTTCGGCCTGATTCTTCTGGCCATCATGCTCTTTGCGCCCGACGGGTTGCTGCGCGCAGAGTTCGCGCGGCGCCTGCCCGGCCTGCGCCGTGGGCAGAAGGCGGCGCCATGAGCCTGCTCGTGGTCAAGGATCTGTGTAAGCGCTTCGGCGGTTTGCAAGCCGTGGACAACGTCAGTTTCGCGGTTGCTTCCGGCAGCATCAAGGCGCTCATCGGTCCCAACGGCGCCGGCAAGACAACCCTGTTCAACCTGATCTTCGGCGCCCTGCTCCCCGACTCAGGGCAGGTGTGGTTCGACGGCAAGCAGACGGACGGCTGGAAACCGCATCAGGTGGCGGCCGCGGGCATGGCGCGTACCTTCCAGCACATTCGTCTGTTTCCCAAGATGAGCGCCCTGGATAACATCGCGGTCGGCCGGCATGTGCACAGTCGGGCCGGGTTTCTGGCCAGCATGCTCGGCCTGCCCTGGACACGACGAGAGCAGCGGGCGGTGCGCGAGAAGGCCCTGGAGATCATGCGCTTCTTGGGCGTGGAAGAGCTGGCCGACGGCGAGGCCACCAGCCTGGCCTACGGCCAGCAGCGTATTGTCGAGCTGGGGCGGGCGCTCGCCTGTGAGCCCAAACTGCTCCTGCTCGACGAGCCCGCTGCAGGGCTCAATATGCGTGAGACCAGCGAGATGGCCAAGCTGATCGCGCGCATCCGCGACACCGGGGTCACAGTGCTGCTGGTCGAGCACGACATGACCCTGGTGATGAACATCTCGGACGAAGTCTTGGTGCTGAGCTACGGCGAGAAGATCGCTGACGACAAGCCGCTCGCCATTCAGAAGCACCCCGAGGTGATCAAGGTCTACCTGGGAGAGGACGATGCTTAGGATCCGCAGCCTGGAGGCCGGCTACGGCAACCTCAAGGTCCTGCGCCGTGTGTCGATCCACGTTTCCCCTGGCGAGATCGTGACCATCATCGGCGCCAACGGTGCGGGCAAGACGACTTTGCTGCTGACTATTGCGGGCCTTCTGCGCGCCCAGGTGGGCGAGATCCTGTTTGACAAGCAGGACATCGGCCGCCACGCGCCCGAGACCATCGCCTTGCTGGGTTGCGCGCTCGTGCCCGAGGGCCGCCAACTCTTCGCGCCCATGACTGTGCGCGAGAACCTGCAGCTTGGCGCCTATGTGCAGATCCGCCGCGGCCGTGCGCATGAGGTAGAAAGCGATCTCGGCCGCGTCTTCGACCTGTTCCCGCGCCTTAGGGAGCGCGCCTCCCAGTTAGCCGGCACCCTCTCGGGCGGCGAGCAGCAGATGCTGGCCATCGCTCGCGCGCTGATGGCCCGGCCCAAGCTGATTATGATGGACGAACCGTCAATGGGGCTGGCGCCTCTGGTGGTCAAGGACATCTTCGGGATCATCCGTCGCCTGGGCAGCGAGGGCCACACCGTGCTGCTGGTCGAGCAGAATGCCAAGGCGGCCCTGCGCATCGCCAACCGCGGCTACGTACTGGAGAACGGGCGCATCCTGCTGGAAGAAAACGCGGAAGACCTGCTGGCCAACCGAGACGTGCAGCGCGCCTATTTGGGGCGCGACTTGGATTCGGAAACCGAACTCGACGGCAAGAGGAGATGACCATGGTCTGGGAGCCTGAAAAGGAATGCATGCAAAGGGACGAGCTGCGCCAGTTGCAGCTTGAACAACTACAGGCGGCTTTGGCGCGGGTCTACATGCACGTGCCGTTTTATCGAAAGCAGTTCGACGCGTGCAAAGTCGACCCCGACGATTTCCGCAGCCTCGACGATCTGCGCCGGTTGCCATTTACCAGCAAGGCCGACCTGCAGGAGAACTATCCCTATGGCCTGTTCGCCGTGCCCTTGCGCGACGTCGTGCGCATCCACGCCTCGGCGTGCATGTCCACGGTGGTGGGATACACGCGCAACGACATCAAGACTTGGTCGAATCTGGTGGCGCGCGTGCTTTGCGCCGGGGGCGTGAGCAAAGACGACGTGGTGCAGATCGCCTACGGCTACGACCTGTCGACCGGCGGCTTCGGGATCCATTATGGCGCCGAACGTATCGGGGCCTCGGTCATTCCCACATCCACGGGTAACACTGCCCGCCAGATCAAGATCATGCGCGATTTTAAAACCACCGCGCTGGTGTGCACGCCCAGCTATGCCATGCTGATCGCGGATAGCATCCACAAGCAAGGCATCAACCCGGGCGTCTTGTCGCTAAAGTACGGGCTATTCGGCGGCGAGCCCTGGTCCGAGGCCGTGCGGCAGGAGATCCAGGACAAACTGCACATCGTGGCCACCGACAACTACGGCGTATCCGAGGTGATGGGGCCGGGGGTGGCGAGCGAGTGCATGGAGCGCAAGGGCCTGCACATCAACGAGGACCACTTTCTGGTCGAGGTGGTCGACCCGCAGACGCTCGACCCCTTGCCGTTGGGGGCAACCGGCGAGCTGGTTATCACGACTTTGACCAAGGAGGCATTCCCGGTCATCCGGTTCCGCACCCGCGATCTGACCAGCCTGCTTTGCGAGCCATGCCCCTGTGGCCGCAAGACCATGCGCATGGCGCGGGTAGCCGGCCGCAGTGATGACGTGCTGATCATTCGCGGGACCAAAGTATCCCCCTCACAGATCGCCGCCCTGCTGGGCGAGATCGAGGGTCAAGTGCCGGCGCACCAGGTGGTGGTGGAGCGACCGGGCGCGCTGGATGAGGTAAGCGTGCTGATCGCGCCCAGCGAATCAGGAGCCTTTGATGAGCTTCGCAAACAGCACGAGCGCCTGGCCGCCATTGCGCACCGGCTTTCATCCGAGCTGGGCTTGTCGATCAATGTGAAGCTGGTGGAACGCAAGTCAGTCGAATCCGGACCGCGCGTGCTGGATAAACGAAAGGCCTGAACCCGCAGGCGGATCCAGGCCCTGTCGTTCGTCGACGGCGCTACTTCTTGTCGTCGAACATCTTGGCGACGTAGGTGACGATAACAAAGAGGTTGTGGGCGACGTCGGTGATGTCGCCCGAGTCGGTGGCGCTGACGCCGATCTCGAGCATGTACATAGGGGTTACCGTGAGGGCGGGTGTAACCTTGAAGTCGATGCCCGCGTAGGTGCGGTTGTAGCGGAAACCGTCCTTCCAATAGCCGGGGGCCTTGTAGCCACCCCCAGCGGCGATCTTGCTGGTGTCACTGTCCTCGGCGATGCCGAAGAACAGCTCATCAGCCAGCAACACGCCCAGCCTGTCGGTGAGCGCGTAGCGACCCTGGAGCAGCTCGCGCAGCACCGTGCCCCAGCCCCAGCGCTGTGAGCCGACGTCCAACTTGAAAGTCGGATCGGTCGGACTGACGTAGTCAGCGTTGTAGACGTCGGCGTAGAACGTATTGTGGAAGATCACGCGGTCGTAGATCGACCAGCGTCCGATGCGATACTCGGCGGCCGGGATGATCTCCAAGTTGTGCGAAAAACTGTAGGTCGACAGGCAGTTTGAGGCCGTGGGCGACGCCTGCGTGTTGCACTTGAGGGCACCCGATCCTGGCGGTGTCTCCACATCGCGCCCGCGCGTGGGGTAGCCCATGTAGTAGTACCAGAGCGATCCCTTGAGGGTCAGGTTGCCCATCCTGTACGTGTAGTTGGGGCCGATGAAGAACTCGAGGAACTGGACACCGGCCGCGTCTTCGCGCGAGCGGGCAAACTCGAAACGCACGCCGGGCATGACGGTGAAGCTCCACTCGGGCGTGACTGCCAGGGTGAGATTCTGGTCGTACCAGACTCGGCCTTCCTGCTTGGCAGGTGCGTCCGCCTGAGCGATTCCGCTCAGTGCGACCAAGGAAAAAATGCTGATGGCTACAACAGACAAACGTTTCATGTGCTCTCCCTTATACAATGACGCAGCATAAGACGTTTCTTGTTATCACGAGCGCCGAGAAAGCGGAAGGTCTTGAGTCAAGGGTCATGATCGCAGAGACAGCGCTTCGCGCTAGCGCGATGTGGCGTTGCGGTCCTGTTCCGAGAGATAGCTCCGTCGGGGGCCAGCACAGTAGCGCGATGCGAGAACGATTTTTTGCTAGGGGTGGGCGCCACATCTAGCATCCGAGCATGCAGCTTGAGCGTCGATGTGCCGAAAGAGATCGCCGCCATGACGGCCGCGTTCTGGCCGTGTTCGCGGTTTGCAATCGGATCGGTGCGCGGGTCCAGCTCGGTCAGGCCGAGGACATTGCGCCCTCTGGGATCACCTTGCGCCGTCCGCGCGACGTGCCGGTGGTCCCGCACACGCCTCTGACTCTCCTCTTCGATCTGCCGGGCGCAGGTGCACGCATCAGCGTCGGCGGTTTGGTGATCACGGATCGGCGTTTCGGGCCCTTCCGTCGCACGGGCGTGCGGTTTACCGAGATTTCACCCGAGAGCGCTGCTCTGCTAGCCGAATTCTGTGCCCGCAGGGGACCGAGCCCGAGGGGGATGACTATGAATCCTCGATAAGAATCTCGCGTCGGCGCATGCCTAGCCGCTGACCGGGCGGGGCGATCAGCCGGGCCACGCCCCAGGCTGAAATAAAGTCACCCTCGCAACCAAGCCCGGGAAGGTTCTCAGCGCTCGCCAGGTAGACGTTGCTGATCCCCGTCGCATGGGGTGTGCCTCCGATGCCAAGCATACGCGGCAGATCGCAACTCAGAACCGGGGTCATCGGTGTGGACGGCACCGGGTCGAGCGCGGCCGGCTTTTCTCCCGGCGTTTGCAGGCCCAGCTCGGGCGCCAGCCCATCGTGGGGCGAAGCCAGCACCCACAAATGCCGGTCGTAGAACGGAAGCAGGCGCGAGATCTCGTCGCGCACGCGGGCGCGGACCACAGCCAGATAGCCAAGACTTTCGGCCGCGCCGGCCGGAACCAGGCATTCGACCCAGACCGGAACACGGTTGGGCTGGCGGGCTGTGGGAGATCCCACCGCGATGAAGAGGGCGTTGTCCTCCAGGATCGGCTTGGCCGGATCGCGCACCGACAGGACCCGCGGGCCCATGCCTTCGGGCAGTGCCTCAGGACGAAGCAACAGGCACAGGGTGTAGCGAAAGCAGGCAGGGCGGATGGCCACCGCGATTTCGCGCAAACGTCGGGGGGCCGCGTCCCCGCACAAGGAAAGCAGCGACGCGGCTGAGCCGGCCCAAATGAGCCGGCCCAGCCCGATGGTTTCGCCACGTGGCCGCGCGCGCAGGCCCGAGACGTTGCCCCGCTTCCACACCAGTTCGTGCGGCACCAGGTGCTCGCGTACCTCACCGGAGAAGTTCTCGATCTTGTCGGTGAACAGCCCGCGCAGATCCCCACCGCCACCCAGCCGGAAGACCCCGCGCCGGGCTCCATCAAAGGCACGGGCCTGGGTCATGGCGGTGACGTCTCCCGGCGAGAACCCGCTCGACAGAACCGCCAATGCGGCCAGTCCGGCGCGCATGGGGTGATAGGGCGGCAGTGCGGCCAGCCAGTCGGCGTCGAGAGGCGGAAGCTGGCTCTGGATGCGGCTGACGTCGCGTCTTTCCCAGAAACCCTCGGGGGGGAGCGTGACGTCGGAGCCCAGCAGAGGATCCAGCACTGCGCTGCTGTTGCGCAGGCGCGCCAGGGTCTCCTCCACCGCAGCGCACTCGGAGGGAAACTCGCGGCGCAGATCGGCGGAGACGGCCTCGGGATCGCTGCCGAAGGAGATACGGTGCTGAGGGAAGATGATCTGCAGCCCGGGCTGCAAGGCGGGTGCGCGCCGGCGAATCACCTGCGCGTGGCCAAGTTCGCGCATCACCCGCGCCACTGGCTCGGCGTCGGGCGGCGGCAGAAAACCCGGCTCGCGTGCCAGGGTATATGGGCCTGCCTGAAAAGTGGCGGGCTGGCGGTCGTGCCCGCACAAGAGGATGCGCTGCCCCCGGCGGCTGAGCAAGGCCGCCGCGATCAGCCCGGCCAGGTCCGGGCCGCACACCACGACCTCGAAGTAGTTGGTGTCCACGACGGGCAGAGTCTATAGCCCAAACCTGCGCTGATGGTTGACAGATCACCGCCCGCAGTCGAAATTGGGAGTCGTGCCCGAAAAACCTCCCATCGTCTGGTATAGGCGAAGTAAGAAAGACGAACCCGTCTCGGAGAAGCGCAGCATTCCGGCGGGCGTCTTCACCAAGTGTCCCATGTGCCGGGAGGCGCTCCTCACCGGGGATGTGCACAAGAACCTGGATGTGTGCCCGAGCTGCGGGCACCACTTCGCTATGGCCACGCGCGATCGCATTGCCTCCATCATGGACAAGGGCAGCCTCATCGAACACGACGCGCATGTGGAAAGCATCGACCCGCTCGGCTTCCGCGACTCGAAGAAGTACAGCGATCGCCTGAAGTCCATGCGCAAGACCTCAGGCGAGGTCGAGGCCCTGATCGCGGTCGCCGGCCGCATCGAAAACATCGCAGTTGAGGCGGGCTTCTTCGTGTTCGAGTTCATGGGCGGATCCATGGGGTCGGTGGTGGGCGAGAAGATCGCGCGCCTCTTCGAGCGCGCCCTGGAGCGCCGCGTGCCGGCCCTGATTTTTTCCTCTTCGGGTGGGGCGCGCATGCAGGAAGGGATCCTTTCGCTCATGCAGATGGCCAAAACCAGCGCCGCCATTGCGCGCCTGCGGGATGCGCGTGTGCCGATCCTGTCCATCCTGTTGCACCCCACCACCGGGGGCGTAGCGGCCAGTTTCTCCATGCTGGGCGATCTACACATCGCCGAGCCGAAAGCGCTCATCGGCTTTGCTGGCCCTCGTGTGATCCAGAACACCATCCACCAGAACTTGCCCCCCGGTTTCCAGCGTTCCGAGTTCCTGCTCAGTCACGGTTTCGTGGACATCATCGTGCCCCGCAAGGAGCTGAAAGCGACCATTGCCCTGGCCTTGCGTTGGATGGGCACGCCGGCGGTGACCACCCGCAACTGAAGAATTGCATCGGCCACCAGCCTTCCGGTGAAACCATGACCACGGCGTACGGGAAGCTGTTGGCTCGCTTGCAATCGGTGCGCACGCTGGGCGTTTCTTTTGGCCTGGACCGCGTGCGGCTGGCCCTGGAGCGCCTGGGCTGGCCTGAACGTGCTTTTCGAGCGGTGCAGATCGCGGGGACCAATGGCAAAGGCTCGACCGCAGCCTTCCTCGAATCGATCCTGCGCGTCGCGGGCCTGCGCACCGGGCTCTTTACCTCGCCGCATTTGTGCCGCTTTTCTGAGCGCATCCGCATCGACGGCCGTGAGATCGATGGCGAACGTCTGGGCCAGCTTGACCAGGCCGTGGCGGCAACCGGCGTGCCGCTTACCTACTTCGAGATCTCGGCGGTGCTGGCCTTTCTGGCCTTTGCCGAGGCCAATGTCGATTTGGCGGTGCTGGAGACAGGCCTGGGTGGTCGACTGGACGCGGCTACGGCTTCGCACCCTCTGGCTTGTGCGATCACCAGCATCGCACTTGACCATCAGGATTTGCTGGGCAAGGCCATGCGCGAGATCGCCCACGAAAAGGCGTGCATCGCGCGGCCCGGGGTGCCGCTTTTTCTGGGCCCGCTGCCACCCGAGGCCATGGCCGAGGTCGAGCGGGTCGCGCACCAGACAGGGTCGTCCTTGCGCCGGTTTGGCGTCGACTTCACCGCGGCGGAATTCCCGCTGGGCTTGGCCGGGGCCCACCAAGTGGCGAATGCAGCCCTGGCCGTGGCTCTGGCTCACGAGGCTGCGTCCAGCATGGGTCGGATGCTGCAACCCGAGGTAGTCAGGCGCGGCCTGGCCGAGACGCGCTGGCCCGGGCGGCTGGAGCGGGTGACTGACGACGTCTTGCTCGATTGCGCCCACAATGCCGAGGGGGCAGAGGCGCTGGCCGCTGCGCTGCCAGGCGCGTCCCGCCGCGCTTTGCTGGTGTCCATTGTGCAAGGCAAGGATGCGGCGGGCATGCTGGCCGCGTTCTCGGCGCACTTCGATATCGTCGTGGTCACGCGTTCGCCCAGTGAGCGTTCACTTTCGCCCGAGGTCCTGGCCGCGCTGGTTCCGCGCGACGGAAAGCGAGTGGTCGAGGTAGTTGCTGACCCCGGCCTTGCGCTCGCGCGCGCTCGCGCCTTGGTGGCGCCCAATGGCCTGGTCGTGGTCGCAGGTTCGATCTTCCTGGTCGGCGCGGTTCGAGCCCGACTGCTCAATGAGCCGGTGGACGTGATTGCAGGGTCCGACCCGATGCCGTGAATTTACGATGAACATCAACTGAACGTGTCAACCCGCCGACCGCTGCGCTGGTAGAGGCGAACAATCGCGCGTAGGATGCCGGCCATGAAAAACCGATCAAGGACAGCGTGCCTTCTTCTGTTGCTGTGCTTCGCCGGGTGCAAGAAGGGCGAGGGTCCCAAGCCGGCAGCCATGCCGCCTTCGCCCGCATTGCCGGCAGTGCGAGCGCCGAGTCCGGTAGCGCGGCCTGCGGTGGTCGCGGTGGACGTGGAAGCGGCGAAAGCGCTTCTGACCGAAGACAAGCTTTCGCGTTTCGCCACCTACCAGAGGGAGATGCTGTCGGTGACCAGCGACGCCGTGGGCGTCGGCATGCAGGCGTACGCCAAGGGCGGGACCGACCAGAAGAAGTTCCAGGGCGCCATGGCGGCTGACAACCGCAGCGCCAAGATCGAAGCCGCGACCAAGGCCGCGCTTGAGAAGAGCGGCCTGACCCAGGACGAGATGATGAAGCTCACCCGGGTGACCACCCGTTACTACGCGTCCGCCTACGCTATGCAAGACGGGGTTCGCAAGGTCGGGGAACTGCGCAAGAAGATCGAGGAAGCCAAGACCCAGGGCAAGCAGCCAAGCGTAGTCGACACGGCCATGGAGAAGGTCTACTCCGGACAGGCAGACCGACTCGAAGTCCTTCGCAAGGACTTTGCCGCGCAATACGGGCCGCAGGCGCTTGCTCTAGTGCAAAAACACGAACCCGAGTTCTTCGCCATCAACCAGAAAATGATGGACGCGGCCCTCGGGGCCATGAAGAGGAAGCCGTAGCGGATCGCGTGTGAGATGGCGGCGGCTTGTTTCCAAGCGCAGCAGGCAGCAGAAAAGGCGCTCAAGGCTCTGTGGCTTGGTAACGGCTTCGAGCATAGCGCCGCCCGCCAGCGCCGAGCGCCGCTTTTTTCGATGCCCCTGGGCGACCGCAGGTCGCCCCTACCGGTCAAGCCTCCATAATTCCCGGGCCTACAGCCCTGCGTGCTTCTCCTGGATCGTCGCTGCGAGTTTATCGATGGCTAGCAGGTCCGCCTCAGTGGGAAGTCCCTTGATCTCAACGGGATCGAGAAACTCGACCTTCAGGTTGCCTAGCAGGCCCTTGAGTATCTCCACCGTCTTGCCACCCCAGGCCCACGAGCCGATGACCGTCGCGAAGCGCGCCTTGGGGCGCAGCATGTTGGCCACGTAGGCGGCGAACGCAGCGGCCGGGTGCGGCCCGGCCAGCACGGTGGACGTGCCGATCACGACCGTGGCCGCGTCGACCAGGGCCATGGCCATCTGCCCAAGATCCATCGTGGGCAGGTGGATGCGCGTGACCCCCACGCCTCGGTCGAGCAACCCATCCACCAGCCGGTCGACCATGATCTTGGTACTGCCGTGCATGGACACATAGGCCACCACGGCGTGATTCTTGGGCGGCTCCGCAATCCAGTCTTTGTGCGCGTCCAGGATGAATTGCGGCCGGCGATACACCGAGCCGTGGCTGGGCGCGATCATGTCCACGCCCAGGGATTCGATCTTCTGGATGTAGCCGGCTATGCGCGCGCGGAACGGCATCATGATCTCGGCGTAGTAGCGCTTGGCAGCCGGGTACGCCTGCGCCTCGTCGTCGGCGAAGAGGTCGCTGGTTGCGCGGTGGGCGCCGAGAAAATCGCAGGTGAAGAGGATCTTGTCTTCACGCAGATGGGTGAACATGGTCTCGGGCCAGTGCACCCAAGGCGCAAAGATGAACTGCAGGGTGCGGCCGCCCAAATCCAACGAGTCGCCGTCCTTGATCAGGGTGACTGCCTCGGCCGGCAGATGCACATGCAGTTTGAGCAGCTCGGCACACTTCTGGTTGGTCACCACCTTGGCCTCGGGAAAACGTGCCAACACCGCCGGCAAGCTGCCTGAATGGTCTTGCTCGGCGTGCTGGGCGACCACGTAGTCGAGCTTGCTTACGCCCGCGGCGGCCAGGTTGGCCAGCAGTTCATCGGCAAAGGCGCGGTCTACGGTATCGAGTAGCGCTACCGTGTCGTTGCCCTTGACTAGGTAGGCGTTGTAACTGGTACCGTCAGGCAAGGGAATGAGATCGTCGAAGAGCGGCCTGTCCCAGTCGAGGACGCCCACCGCATGAACACCCGGCTTCAAACTTCGCGCTGCCATGGTACCTGCTCCTGTTCTGCTAGGCGGGAGAAAACTCATCTTTGCCCAAGCCGCAAGTCGGACACACCCAATCATCCGGCAGTTCCTCGAACGGCGTGCCAGGCTTGATGCCGCTGTCTGGGTCACCCACGGCGGGATCGTACTCGTAGCCGCAGGCGTTGCACACGTACTTCTTCATCTTGTCGTCTGTCATCGCCGCCAAGGACTAGCCTTGTTTGCGTCAGGTTTCAACATCACCGCGCTTGTACGTTGACAGGGGCACGGGGCAGGGCAGGATTACCCGTCGTGAGGTCCTTGCGATGAAGTGTGTGGCTGTTCTGATGGCTTTCCTTGTCGGCGGTTGCGCCGGCTGCTTGAAGAAATCCGCGCCGCGGCCCTCTGCACGCGAGCCTGCGTCGCAGCCGGCGGTGGCCGCACCTGCGCCCATTCCGCCCGCGGACGCGACCCGCCGCATCCGGCCGGCCCAGATGGCCGGTTCCTGGTACCCGGAGAACAAGGACCAGTTGGCGGCCGAAGTCGACGAACTGTTTGCTCAGGCCAAGCCGCCCAAGATCGACGGCAAGGTCATCGCGCTCATCTCACCGCATGCCGGCTATCGTTTTTCAGGCAAGGCTGCGGCGGCGAACTACTTGCTCCTGCGCGGTCAGGACGTCCGCCGCGTGATCATCTTGGCCATCTCGCACCACTATCCCTTTCGCGGCGCCTCGATTCCCGAGGTGACCGACTTCGAGACGCCGCTTGGCCTGGTGCCGGTGGACGGCAAGGCAGTGGCGCGGCTGCGGCGTTGCCCAGTGGTCAGCAGCGTGATGCGCGCCGAAGAGGGCGAGCATTCATTGGAGATCCAGCTTCCTCTGCTCCAGCGCGCCTTGCCCAAGTTCAGTTTGGTTCCGATCCTGGTGGGCCACATGACCGATCAGGACTACGTGGATCTGGCGGCGGCTTTGGCCGAGGTGGTCGACAGCCACACGGTCGTGGTGGCGTCCAGCGACTTCACCCACCGGGGGGTGAACTACGGCTACGAGATCCCCGACGGCCCCGGCGATCTGCAGGCGCGCCTGGCGCGGCTCGATCAAGGGTCCATCGATCAGATCACCAAGCTAAGTCGGCCCGGCCTGCTGGCCTACGCGGAGCGGACTGGCACCACGATTTGCGGGCTGCATCCCATTGCCCTGCTGCTGGAACTGCTGGGCCGTTTTCCGGGCAGCAAGCCTCATGTGGTTAGTCACTACACGTCAGGTGACGTTACTTCCGACTGGTCGAGTAGCGTGACATATATAGGTATGGCATTTACGGGCAAGTGGCGCGAGGAGTCGAAGCTGGACGAGGCGCGTGCGGCGGGTGAGAGCACGTTCCCGCTCACCGACGACGAGAAACGCACTCTGCTACGGTTGGCGCGGCTGTCGCTTGAGGCGTCGGTGCGCAAGGGGCGCTTCGATCCCGACGGCATCACATCCATTCCCGTGACGCCGTCGCTGGAGCGCAAGGCCGGCGCCTTTGTCACCCTGAAATGCAAGAGCGGAATGGACGGAACCTGTAGCGGCCACGGCGATGAGCTGCGCGGCTGCATCGGTACCCTGGAGCCCTCCTCGTCGGTGTACGAGGTGGTGTCCCATCGCGCGGCCAGCGCCGCCCTGGAGGACACGCGCTTTCCTCACACGGTCACCGTCGAGGAATTGCCTTTCATCACGGTTGAAGTCTCCGTGCTCACGCCGCCGCGGCCGGTGAAGAGCGCGGACGAGATCGTGATTGGCCGCCACGGCATCATCCTGTCAATGGGATGGAACCGGGCGACGTTTTTGCCCCAGGTGGCGCCTGAACAGGGTTGGGATCGCGAAACCACTCTACGCCATCTGGCGCAGAAGGCCGGGTTGCCCGCCGAGGCGTGGAAGAAGGCCGAGTATCAAGTTTACGAGGCGATTGTGTTTTCGGAAGGGGAATTCAAGTAAGCGGAAGTGATTTCTCCTCCGGCGTTTCTTGAATGCGCGGGCTATAATTTCGCTGTGTCCGGCGAACGAATCGACGCTGACCGTCGACAATTCCTGCTCACCGTGGGCTCTTTGGCAGCGGTGGCTACCGGGTGTAGCTCGTCCTGCGGCAGCACCCGGTTGTCTGGAAATTCCGCCAGCGGCACGCCCGCCAGCGCGATTGCTCCGAATGAACCAGCGCAACTGTCAAGACCACGAGTGGTGGTGGTGCGAGCCAAGCAGGCCCTGACCCACGGCTACGACGCCGACCGCGGCGCTTTGCGCGCCATGCTGGGCGCAGGTCTTGCGGCATTGGCGGGCGCGGCGGACGGCGTGGCTGGCCTGCGCCGCTACTTCCGGCCAGGCCAGACCGTGGGCTTGAAGGTCAATGGGCTAGCTGGCCGCAATGCGGCCACGCATGTGGAATTGGTCGACGAATTGTCGGCGTTGTTGCAGCGAATGGACATTGGCGGCCATCAGCAAGTGGTTTTTGATCGCTTCGCATCTGACTTGACCGCGTCGGGCTTCACCCTGAACGAGCGGGGCGACAGCTTTCGCTGCACCGGCAACGATGCGCTTGGCTACGAAGAGGAGCCGACCGTCATGCCGTCGACCGCCTCGCGACTAGCGCGCGTGCTGACTGAACGCGTGGACGCGGTCTTGAATCTGCCTGTGCTCAAGCAGCATATGTTGTCGGGCATGTCAGGCGCCTTGAAAAACCAATTCGGCTGCATTCACAATCCCAACAAAATGCACCTGGACAAGTGCGACCCGTATATTGCCGAAGTCAACGCCTTGCCCGCGATCCGACAGAAGCAGCGTCTGATTGTGATGGATGCACTTCGCCCGGTGGTTGACAACGGCCCCAGCTACCAGCCCGGCATGGCCGAGGTGGCCAATGCCTTGCTGTTTGCCGTGGATCCCGTGGCAGTGGATGTCGTGGGATTGGAGCTGCTCGAGGACCTGCGCCGCAAGCGCAGCCTGCCGTCGCTCGACAAAGTCGATCTGGCACCCACGCATATTCAGACCAGCGCGAAGATGGGTCTGGGCGTGGGTGATCGCGGGGCCATCGAAGTGGTCTCAATCGAGGTGTGATCATGAGCTTCTCTCGTCGCGATTTCGTCCGAGGCTGCGCGGGTTCTGGGTGCGCTCTCGCGGTGAGTGGGTCACTGGGTAGTCTGGCTCTTTTCCAGTCCCGGTCCGCGCGCGCGGGCGAGTCTCCACGGCCGCACCCGGCGCGCTTCTGGAAAATACTCCCCAATAAGCGCGTGCAATGCCAGCTTTGCCCCAAACAGTGCCTGGTCGAGGACCGCGAGCGCGGCTTCTGCGGTGTGCGCGAAAACCGTGGCGGCGAGTACTTGACCCTGGTCTGGGGCCAGCCCTGTGCTGTGCACGTGGACCCGATTGAGAAGAAGCCACTTTTTCATTTTCTGCCTGGCAGTCGCGCCTATTCGCTTGCCACCGCAGGCTGCAACTTGGAATGCAAGTGTTGCCAGAACTGGGACATTTCGCAATCGCGACCCGAGGAGGTGGACTGGCACTGGATGCCGCCCGAGGAAGTCGCGCGCCGGGCGCAGGAGGAAGGCGCCTGTGTGACCTTCACCTATTCCGAACCCATCGTTTTTCTCGAGTACTGCATCGACACCGCGGTTGCGGCCCACAAATTGGGGGTGCGCACCACCATGGTCACGGGCGGCTCGGGCGAAGTGGAACCGATGAAAGAGGCGTGCAAGGTCCTCGACGCGGTGAAGATCGATCTCAAGGGCTTCACCGAGGACTACTACCGCAAGCTGTGCAAAGGGAAATTGGCTCCAGTGTTGAAGACCATCGAGACCGTGCACGAAAGCGGGGTGTGGCTGGAGCTAGTGCACCTGTGTATTCCCGGCGCCAACGACAGTGAACCCGAAATTCGCGACATGTGCCGCTGGGTGAAAGCACATTTGGGCGTGGACGTGCCTTTGCACTTCACGCGCTTTTCGCCGCAGTACCAGATGAAGAACGTGCCGCCCACGCCCTTTGAGACGCTGATTCGCTGTCGCGACATCGCGCTCGGCGAGGGATTGCACTACGTGTACACCGGCAACGTGCCCGGGATTGAGGGCGAAAACACCTATTGCCCGCACTGCCAGAAGGTCGTGGTGGCTCGCCACGGCTTTCACGTGGAGTCGGTCGATGTGAAGAATGGACATTGCGCGTTCTGTGGCCAGGCAATCCCGGGCGTGTGGAGTTGAGTGGTTGGCCTGGCGCAGGTCAAACCTGCTTTGGGTAGGCGGCGTCGTTTGCCTGTGGATGGCGGGGGTTGTCACTACTGGCAGCGCCTGTCGCCCGAAGGACTCGCGCGCGCATCGCTTCCCCACCAAGGTTGATCCCGCGGCCCTGCACGCGCGCTACGGCGACGCGCTGTATTCGCAGGATGACGAGGAGACGCTGATTCGCGCATTCTTCGACGATCGCCGCAATGGGGTGTTTCTCGACGTAGGCGCGGGAGATCCGGTGAAGAACAGCACCAGCTACTATCTGGAAAAGCACCTGGGTTGGCACGGAATCGCGGTGGATGCGCTGGCTGAATATGTCGCCGACTACGCGCGCCTGCGACCGGCCACGCGCTTCTTCTCCTATTTCGTCAATGACAAGAGCGGCGGCAAACGCGACTTCTATGCCAGTGCGGAGAAAGACTTTTCCTCGGGAACAGGCGACGACCCGCGCGGCGGGACCTACCAGAAGCGGCAAGTGTCCACCATCACGCTCGATGATTTGCTGGCGCGCGAAGGTGTCACACATGTCGACTTTCTGTCCCTCGACATCGAGGGTGGCGAGCCGGCCGCGCTGGCCGGGTTTTCGATAGGCCGCTTTCAGCCAGGGCTAGCCTGTGTGGAGATCCACTCGCCCGAGCACGGCCGCGCCATCAGCGAGTACTTCACTCTGCACGGCTACCGCGAAATCACAGCCTATCGTTCAATGGATCCGATCAATCGGTATTTTGCGCCCGCACCATAGCCATGTCGAACGTCACTTTCGTGCGTGCCACGCCCACCGACATCCCGCTTCTGCAAACCCTGGCGCGTGGGATCTGGCGCGCCCATTTTCCTGGGATCATTTCCGCCGCGCAGATTGAGTACATGCTCGACCGAATGTACGCCACCGAAGTGATCGACCAGGAGATGCGGACCGGGACCTGCTGGGAGCTGATCCGGCAGGGAGAGGAAGCGGTGGGGTTTCTGTCCTATTCGCACGATCCGGTGGTGGCGCGCTTGAAGCTGCACAAGCTCTATGTCCAGGTGGAACGGCACGGGCAAGGATTGGGCCGGGCCAGTTTGGCCCATGTGATGGAGATTGCCGCGGCCCTGGACGCGCAGGAGGTGTCGCTCTACGTGAACAAGAGGAATCAGAAGGCCATTCGCGTCTATGAACGCGCGGGGTTCACCATTGCCGAGGCGGTGACCAGTGACATAGGTGGCGGCTTTGTCATGGACGACTATCGAATGACCGCCTCCTGCAGGATGTAGCCGCGCGCTCAGCCGCGCGCCGCTTGCAGCGCGCGCTGGAAAGCGGGCAGGGCGCGTTCGATGGTGTCAAGCGGCACGGTCATGGACAGCCGGATGTAGCCGCCGCGGCCGAAGCCCGCGCCAGGAACCGCCAGCACGCCTTGTTTGACCAAAAGGCCCACAAATGCCACGTCGTCAGCAATCGGCGTCTTGAGAAAAATGTAGTAGCCGCCCTCGGGCTTGCGTACTTCGTACCCAGCCGCGGCCAAGCCGGCGCAAAAGACATCGCGTTTGCGCTGGTAGGCGGTCGTGTCCACGCAGGCGTCGGCTGCCTCGGCCATGACCAGTTGCCAGATGGCTGGCGCGTTCACAAAGCCAAGGGTGCGGTTGGCGAAGATGCAGGCCGCCGCGAGCTGGGGCCAGTCAGGTAGGCGCGGGGACAGGGCGAGAAACCCGATGCGCTCGCCTGCCAGGGCCTGCGACTTCGACCAGGAAAAGCAGATCGCGGTTTGTGAGATGAGCGACGCCACCTCGGCCACCTGGTGGCCGTCATACACCAGGCTCTTGTAGGGCTCGTCGCTGATGACCAGCGGTGGGTTGGGCAAACGCGCGAGCATGCTTTCGAGATCGCGCAGTAGCGCCGCGGGATAGACGCGGCCGGAGGGGTTGTTGGGTGTGTTCAGGATGATGCCGCGGGTGCGTGGGGTGATGGCCGCGGCGATGCGCCCCACCTCGGGCAGGCAATCCGCATCGGTCTCGACCACCACCACCCGGCCGCCGTGGTTGCCGACATAGAAAGGATACTCGGCGAAAAAGGGTGCCAGCAGGATGACCTCGTCGCCCGGGTCGAGAATCGATTTCAAGATGACGTTGCAGGCGGCTGCCGCGCCCGAGGTCATGCAGACGTGTTCAGCGCAAAAAGCCAGTCCGACTTCTCGGCGCAACTTGTCCGCAATGGCCGCGCGCACCTCGGGAAAGCCAGGGTTGGGCATGTAGCCGTGACTGTGCGGCCGGCCTTTGTCCACCACCCGCCGCAAGCTGGCCAGGGTCAGGGCGGGCGGTTCAACCTCGGGGTTGCCGAGGGTGAAGTCAAAGATGTTTGCCTCGCCGCGCTCCTTCTTCAGGCGCGCGCCTTCCTCGAACATGCGCCGGATCCACGAGGCGCGTTCGAGCTGTTCAGCAATGCTTTTCGCGACAGCCATCAGCGGGCGAAGAGATCGCTCTTGGCCAACAGGCTTACGCCTGCAGCCTGCAGGGCCTGGACCGCGGCGTCGGGATCATCGAAGCGGAAAATGAGCACCGCCCGCTCGCCGTGACCAAAGGGAAAGGCGTACATGTATTCGATGTTGATGATGGTTCGCTCAAAGGCGGACAGGATCTTGGCCAGCCCGCCCGGGCGGTCTTCCACTTCCACTGCCAGCACCTCGGTGGGCTTGACCACGTAGCCGGCCGCCTCGAGCACCTGGGTGGCCCGGTTCGGGTCGGACACGATGATGCGCAGGATCCCGAAGTGCTGCGTGTCTGCGACCGAAAGGGCCCGGATGTCGACCCCGTTGTCGGCCAGCAGGCGGCAGGGGGCGGCGATGTGGCCTGGCTTGTTTTCCGCGAAGATCGAGAGCTGTTGAATCTTCATGTTTGGCCTCGCTTGTCGATGACCCGCTTGGCTTTGCCTTCACTGCGCTGAATGGTTTGCGGTTCCACCAGCGTGATCTTGATGCGGATGCCTAGCACCCGTTCCAGGGTATCCGCCAGCTTCTCCGCCAGCGCCTCCAGCGCGCCCACCCGATCGCTGAATACCTGGGCGGTGACCTCGACCTGCACCTCGATCTGGTCCAACCCATGTTCGCGCGTCAGGATGATCTGGTAGTGGGGCAGGGTGCCTTCCACCTCCAGCAGCACTGCTTCGATCTGTGACGGGTACACATTGACGCCGCGGATGATNNGCCGATGCGTCGCATGCGTCGCAAAGAGCGGCCGCAGGCGCAAGGCCCCGGGATGAGCGCGGTGATATCGCGCGTGCGGTAGCGAATCATGGGCATGGCCCATTTGGACAGGGTAGTCAGCACCAGTTCGCCCTCCTGGCCGTCGGGCAGCACTGCTCCCGTCTCTGGATCAATGATTTCTGGATAGAAATGGTCTTCGAAGACGTGCAGGCCGTCGTGGCACGGGCACTCGATGGCCACGCCCGGGCCAATGATTTCCGACAGGCCGTAAATGTCGAAGGCCTGGATGTTGGTCGCGCTTTCGATGTGGCGCCGCATGGAATCGGTCCAGGGCTCGGCGCCGAACACGCCGACCCGCAGGGGCAGTGTCTTGAGGTCCACGCCCAACTGGGCGGCGCGGTCGATGATGTGCAGAAAGTAGGTGGGGGTACAGCAGATGGCGGTGGCGCCGAAATCCTTCATCACCATGATCTGCCGGTCGGTGTTGCCGCCGGAAATGGGGATCACCGCAGCGCCGATGCCCTCGGCCCCGTAGTGCGCACCCAGCCCGCCGGTGAAAAGCCCGTAGCCGTAGGCGTTTTGCACGATGTCGCCTTCGTGCAGGCCGCAGGCTGCGAGGCTGCGCACCATGACCGAGGTCCACACATCGACGTCTTGCTTGGTGTACGCGACCACGATGGGCTTGCCGGTGGTCCCGCTAGAGGCGTGCACGCGCACCACATCGCGCAGCGAGGTCGCGAACAGGCCAAAGGGATAGGTGTCGCGCAGGTCGGCCTTGCTGGTAAACGGCAGGCGCGCGACGTCGTCGAGTGATTGGATGTCGGCGGGCACCAGCTTGCGGCTCTGCATGCGCTGGCGGAACAGCTCGACCCGTTCAGTGGCGTGGGCCACGATGGCCTGCAACCTATCGAGCTGCAGACTACGCAGAAGCGGCGTGGGCACGAAGTCGGGCGCGCTGGCGGGATGGTAGTGGGGCTTCTGCTCTTGCGAGGGCGAGGTCATGGGTTCTTTCCGATGGCGAAGGCCTGCAGATTGGCGGCGTGAAGCTTCTCGGGCAGGGAGGCCTTTATGGCCGCATGCCAGAGATTGTCTGCAAGATCGAGCTGGCGAGCAAGCACTCCGAGCAAGGCCACGTTCAGGCTGCGTTTGTTGGTCAGCCGCGTCTCGTCAACCAGGCCCGGGTGAATCAGGACTCCGCCCGGCTTGAGCACCGGCCGCGCCACGTCGATTTGGCTCGCGGCCAGCACCACCAGAAAATCCGCCTCGCCCGCCGGCACCATAGGCGAAAAGACACGCTCGCCGAAGCGCACGTCGCTCGACACCGAGCCGCCGCGCTGACTCATGCCGTGGATCTCGCTCTTCTTGACGTCGAGCCCTGCGCGGAATGCCGTGTCGGCCAAGATGCCCGACGCCGTGAGCACGCCCTGGCCGCCCAGACCCGCCACCACCACGTTGACTACGCTGCTACTCCCCGGCATTGGCCTTCTTCTCCCGAAGCTTGATGGCGCCCGCGGCCAGCAGGCAGGGCCGGCGCGCGATGATGACGGACAGCTCGTCGCGCCCCAGGGCCTCGCGCAGGACGCGCTCGATGGCGCCCGAGTCGGCGATGGGGTCCACCGTGCACACGTTCTTGATGCCAAGGGTGCGCGCCAGATCTTCGAACACCACGCGTCCGGTTGGTTGGTGGTCGAGCCTGCGTCCGGTGCCCGGGTGTTCTTGCATCCCGGTCATAGCCGTAGTGCCGTTGTCGAGGATGAGCAGCACGTGGCCCGTCGGTGGCGGGTTGTAGATCATTTCGACCAGGCCGGTAATTCCACTGTGCACGAAGGTGGAATCGCCAATCACGCTGACCACCTTGCGGGCTTGCTCGGGCGGCAGGGTGTGGCGCAGGCCCAGGCCGACTCCGATGGCCGCGCCCATGCAAACACAGGTGTCCATCGCAGAAAAGGGCGGCAGCACGCCCAGGGTGTAGCAGCCGATGTCGCCCGCCACGATGCAGTCAAGGTCGCGCAGAGCCTCGAACACGTTTCGGTGAGGACAGCCCGGGCACAGCTCAGGCGGCTTGCCGGCTGGCAACACGGGCTCAGGCGAAACCTCGCCGGCCACGATGCGGCGGACGCGGTTGACGTTCAGCTCGCCAAAACGGTACATCTCGGGCTTCTGCTCGACCGCAATGCCGGCGGTGCGCGCGGCCTCATACAGGTACGGGTCGCCCTCTTCCACGACCAGAGCGCGATCTACGCTCGCGGCAAAGCGGCGCATAGCCTCGACCGGCGGGGGATAGCTGAGGCCGATCTTGAGCACGCGCGCCCGCGGTGCGGCCTCACGCACATGCTGGTACGAGATCCCTGACGTGATGATGCCTAGTCGCGTGGGGAGCCCGCCGGCTCCCCCTACGGGGGCTTCGGGACCGCCGGCCACCCTGCCCACCCCGCGCGCTTCGCGCGCGCCCTCGTTGCCGGCGGCGTACCATCGCGGGAGGGTTTGGGAACCCTCTGAGGGTTCCCATGTCAACGTAGGGCCGTCGTTCTCATTCCAGGCTGCGATGGCGGCCAGCTTGGCGCGCAGGCGAAGGTGTGCGGGCCGCGCGTAGGCCGGGATCATCACCCGGCCAGGCACGTCGCGAACAAAGTTCGGCGGGTTGGGCGGCGCGAGTTGACCCTTGGTCTGCACCAGGGTCGCCGAATGACACACGCGCGTGGTCATGCGCAGAAGCACGGGAATGCGCCAGCGTTCGGAGATCTCAATGGCAAGCAGGGTGAAATCGTAGGCCTCTTGCGAGTCGGACGGCTCCAGCATGGGCACGCCGGCAGCGACGGCGAAGCGGCGGTTGTCCTGCNNCTCGTTCTGGCTGGATGCCATTCCTGGATCGTCCGCCGAAACAACGACCAGGCCGCCGGTCACGCCCGTGTACGCCGCCGTGAACAGCGGGTCCGCCGCCACGTTCAGACCCACGTGTTTCATCGTGACCAGGGCGCGCGCGCCCGCAAAGGCAGCGCCGATGCCGACCTCCAGCGCGACCTTTTCGTTGGGCGCCCACTGGGCCCGTCCCCCCAGCGCGTCGAAAGTCTCAAGGATCTCCGTCGACGGAGTGCCTGGATAGCCAGTGCCGAGCGCCACGCCGGAGTCAAGTGCGGCCTGGGCCACGGCTTCATTGCCGCTTGCGAGTCGGCGTTCGGAATTGTGCTGGGGCATGAAACTTCAGCCTCGAAGAGGTAGTTCTGTCCTGTCTCGCTCCCGGCGGCAAGGGGCTTGGCTCGTCGGGCAGCAGGTGCGGACTGAGTCTTGGCCGCAGTGCGCGTACAACACTGCGCTTTGTGATACTCTGAGTAGCAATAGGCAGATGATGGTGAAGCGAATATCGGTCCGCATGGCGGTGTGGCTGGTTCTTTGGGCCGCAGCGTGCGGAGGAAGCGGACGCAAGTCAGGGCCGGAAGTTGGGCCAGGCGGTGGCGCGGCGCCTGGCGGGATCTCAGGCAGTGGTGGCACGCAAGCGACTGCCGGCCGTTCGGGCGAGGACGGTGGGATTGGCGTCGCGTCCGGCGGCGGCTCTGCTGGAACGGGCCGCAGCGGTCTCTCGCCCGAGACCACCAGCCTTGCAGGCACCTTCGTGTCGGTGAGCGCTGGCCGCTACGCCACCTGCGCGGTGAAGACCGACGGCACCATCGTCTGCTGGGGTGATGACGAGAACTGCTGCGCCGCCAACGGCTACGGCCAGGGCCCGGTACCCGCTGGCAACTTCACCTCTGTCAGCGTGGGCCTGTATCACGCCTGCGGGGTCCAACTCGATGGGACCATCGCCTGCTGGGGCGATGATGTTCGAAACGGCTACGACGCCGGCCCATCTGCGCCGCCCGCTGGCGCCTTTTCCTCGGTCAGCGCGGAAGGCCGCGAATCCTGCGGGGTGCGGATGGACGGGACCATCGACTGCTGGGGCTACCGGGACGGGGCCGCGCCACCCGCGGGCACCTTTGTCTCCGTCAGCGTGGGCGGGCTTCAAATCTGTGGGGTGAAGACTGACATGACCCTTGCGTGCTGGGGCACCGACAGCTACTACCACGGCGATGCTACGCCACCCGCTGGCAGCTTCACCTCGGTCAGCGTGGGCGGCTATCACAGCTGCGGGTTGAAGACCGACCGCTCCATTGCCTGCTGGGGCAGCAACGACTTTGGCGAGTCCACGCCACCCGCTGGTACCTTCCTCTCCGTCAGCGCTGGGTTTGCGTACACCTGCGGGTTGAAGATCGACGGGACCATCACCTGCTGGGGTGGCAACAGTAACGGCGAGGGCACGCCACCTGTCAGGACCTTTGTTTCCGTAAGCGCTGGGTCGGACCACACTTGCGGGGTGGAGACCGACGGGACTGTCACCTGCTGGGGCACAAATTTCTACGGTCAAGTCACGCCACACGCCGGTATATTCGCGTCCGTCAGCGCGGGCTACAACCGCACCTGTGGGGTGCAGACCGACGGCATCGCCACCTGCTGGGGTTTCCAACAGTTCGGCCGAGTCGCCGGCACATTCGCAGCCTTCAGCGCTGGGGAGGACCACACCTGCGGGTTGAAGGCGGACGGGACCATCGCCTGTTGGTCCGACTACGGCCCGGACGAGGCACCCGCTGGCATGTTTGCGTCCGTCAGCGTGGGCGGGTCGCACGGATGCGGGTTGAAGCCCGACGGCACTGTCTCCTGCTGGAACTGGCACGTCAACGACGCCGGTCAGTCCACGCCGCCTGCTGGCGCTTTCGCCTCCGTCAGTGCTGGGGAGCTTCACACCTGCGGCGTGAAGACCGATGGCAGCATCGTCTGCTGGGGAGACAACAACAACGGCAAGGCAATCGCGCCGGCGGGGATATTCTCGTCGGTGTCGGCGGGCTGCGAGCACACCTGCGGGGTGAAGACCGACGGGAGCGTCCTCTGCTGGGGCGCCAACGACTCCGGCCAATCCGCGCCGCCCGCGAGCGCGTTCGCGTCCGTCAGCGCGGGCGGAACGCACACCTGCGGGGTGAAGACCGACGGGAGCATCGCCTGCTGGGGCGACAACCAGTATGGCGAAGCCACGCCGCCCGCTGGCACATTCGCGTCCGTCAGCGCGGGCTACTCCCATACCTGCGGGGTGAAGACCGACGGCAGCGTCACCTGTTGGGGCGACAACGAGTACCAGCAATGCACCTGCGGTGGCAGCTATGTGCCACCCATTTCACCCATTTGAGGTGCTCCGACTGCGCAGTAGAGGAGCGCGGCTGTGATCGAGGCTTTCGTCGTTCTCGGACTGCTGGCCTACCTGTGCTTGCTCGCCGTGCCCGGGCCCATCTTGCAGCTCTTGCTCGGCGCCCTGCTTGCGCTGGTCGGCCTGGTCGGCGGAGGTGGTGCAGGCATCGTGTATCACCTGGCGCTGCGCAGATCTCTCGTCCGCCTGGGCGCGGAGGTGCGTGGGTGGTTATGGTCGCCGGTCTCGCGTCACCAGCTCCTCGACGAGCAGGGCCGCCGGGAAGTGCTTCCCTGGTTTCACGTGGGAGCCGCAGGCTTCTTTGTTTGCCTCGCAGGAATCGGGATGATGGTCGCCGCCCTCCTGAAGGTGGCGCTGGCCGGCTGATCTTCTTGCCCCGGCCCGTCGGCGCCGCGCCCAGATGGGAAGAATGCAAAGAACGACTAGTGCTGCGATTCTGTCCCCTCGGTGCCCAATTCCCTGAGCGTAGGCGCAGGAAGAGGCGCCTTGGTGGTGTCCGGCGGGCGTGGCCCCGCTGGCATCGGGAACACCTGTGCCGGTAGCGAGCACGGGGCCAGCATCCGCCGCTCCCGCGTCCACATCCGCCTGGATTGTCGACGGAGGAAGGCACGCGAAATCGGTGGTGAAGGGATAGATGTCACACGCGGCCTGCGTGTCATCGGGCGACAAGCTGCGCAGATCAACCTCTGCACTGGGCGAGGCAACCGAAACGTACATCGTGGCACCCGTGATGATGGCGGGCAGGTTGCCTGCGCTGCAATCCGGTACGGGATTGCCGTTGTTGTCCACCGGCCGCGCCACGGGCGTGCCGTCTGAACGAAAGCCGGGCGTGAAGCAAGTGTGGTCCAGGCCGATGACATGCCCGAATTCGTGGGTGATCGTGCCTTGGAAGTCCTGGGTGTTGTAGACAAACTGCTCGGGATGGGCCGCGAAGTCGCCCCAGGCGAAGTTGGTGGCATTCACTTCCATATCGGCGTCCAGAATCTCGCCGGTCGTCTTGAGCTGAAAGACGGAAGTGACGGCCAAGGCACTTGGGTCATAGCAAGATTCACCCGCCGTGAGCGGATCAGGGCACCACTGGGTCTGGCGGAAGATCAAGCGATTGTGGTAGTCCATCCCGACCACGCCAGCGAAATCGGGGACGGACTCAACCGTGAAGATCACGTTGGTGCAGCGGCCAGCACCACCGAGCGCGGCCTGACTCCAGGCACCGCCCGCTTGTTGAGCCGCATCGAGGTATCCCGCGACGTCCAACTCCGCTGGAGGGGCGCCGAGCGAGAACTCCATCGTCACGCAAGGCGTTTTCCACGACGTTGGCACCCCTGTACTGGTCCGGGTGCGGACATAGGCCGCGGCGGGCATGGAAAGAGTAGCGGCGCTTGCCACCACGGCGGTCATTGCCCAATTGGTTCCGGTTCTCATGGAGAAGAATCCAGAGTAACACCACAACCCAGGCCGAGTCGTCCACGAACCAACCGCTGCCGTCGAGCCGGGGCGCTGCCAGAAGGTCGATGAGATCGTCGTCAACCCCGTCGTGCTCGGCGAATTGCGGGCCGGCTTCATCGCAGGCGAGCACCGTCGCAAGAACGAGCGTGACCTTGAACTCTTTCTGAGATCGCCGCGGGTCTCCGTCGCGCCTATCGACGAAGAAACCTCGGGGCGCTACGCGGCGGTTGCTCACGGCCTGCGTGTCGCAGGCACCCCTGTCCCAACCAACGATATCTGGATAGCCGCCTCGGCGCTGCAGCACGGCCTGCGTGCCGCGGAGGTCCTGGCTGTCGCGTAGGGCTGGGCGCCACGCAGCCCGGAGTTTGCTGGGGATCTCAGCCCCACCCATTTCAAGGTGATGGCGTGGAACGTGGCGAATCGAGATCCGTGCCTCTCCCCGCCGGGGAGAGGCCGCCGACGTCCGCGTCGGCGGGTGAGGGGCCGCTCACACCGAGGAAGCTTGTAACCTAGCTTCTTGCAGACCTGGCGGCCCCTTCACCCAAACCGCGCTCTGTGCCTCTCAGCCCGCCCGCAGCAGCGCCCCCACCGCCCAATCGTAGTCCGGCCGCGTACCATCCCAGAGGGGCAGGTTGCTGTCCGCCCCAATGTCCAGCCCGCGGTCCTTTGCCCATTCGTGGAGCGACTCAAGCACGCCCTGCACCATCTGCCGCGGCGGCTCGGCCTGCAGTGCACGGCCCTCCGGCGCGGTGAATGCCAATTCGCCGTCTTCACCACGGGCGACTGTCCAGAGGCCCTCATGGACCAAGTGGTGATGGAAGGTGCACAAGAGCACCAGGTTGTCCACGCTGGTTTCGCCCCCGTGCAGCCAGTGCTGGATGTGGTGGCCGTGCAAAAAGCGCGTGTGCGTGCAGCCCGGGAAGCGACAACCGCGGTCGCGCAGAGCCAGCGCGCGCCGTATTGCGGGCGGAATGGAACGCGCCCGGCGGCCGATGTTCAGCCCGGCGCCGTCCCCCGCCACTGCCACCACGCCACAATCGCAGGCGATGCGGCGGAACGTTTCCGCGGAAACGCGAGTCCCGTCATCCAAACTCGCTGAAAGAACGCCGTCGGGCGCCAGCGGATCCTGATCCACGTGAACCATGACCTGAAAACGTTCGCCGCCGTTGCCAGTTGCAGGGTTGCCGGCGAGGAAATTCTCGGCCAGCGCCACCATGCCATCCGCGCGCGAAGGCCAGGTTGAGCCGGGCGCTGATGTTTCCGCGGAAACGTCTTGCCTCACATCGTTTCGTTTCCGCGTTTCCGCGGAAACGTCCGTCTGCTCGCGCCCATGCACCACCTCGCGTCCCCGGTCGAGCGCGCGCAGGACCAGGTCCGCTTCGTCAGGCGCCAGCACGATTTCCAGCTTCACCATTCCCCCGGGCAGATCCCGCCGCCGAACGCTCCGCTCCTCGGGCGCCAGCGCTTCGTCCGGGGCCAGGGCGCGGCGGTACCCGCGGCAGATCCGTTCAAGCTGCGCACCCGTGGCGACCAGGGCCACCTCCAGCAGCTTCGCCTCGGTTTCTGGCGCGGCCACCCGGGTGAGCGCCCGCGCCTTGGCGTACGACAGCTTGCCCACGCGCAGGGCCTCGTCGATTGCGGGCAGCTTGCCGAGAGCCCGCGCCACCCGCACCTTCTCGCGCGCAGTCGCCGAATCCAGCCCGATACGCCAGGCCAGCCACTGCGCGCACGAGGCAGCACCCTGTTCGTACCACCCACCCACCTCGTCGAATTGTCTGATACAGGTCAGCAGCCTGTGCGTAGCCGCATCCATATGCGCCGCCAGGTCCGCTATCTCCCGACTCAAATCC
>PMKP01000350.1:81273-81406 GCA_003157775.1 Myxococcales bacterium
CCCGCGCGCGCGGGGAACGGGCGTATCGGTTAGGACGTAGGGACCAGTGTGCGCGGTTCATCCCCGCGCGCGGGGAACGGGGGCTTGCGCACCCCGCAGCCAAACGCGACCTACGGTTCATCCCCGCGCGCGC
>PMKP01000430.1 GCA_003157775.1 Myxococcales bacterium
CAACGCGCTCAAGTTCTACGCCAGTGTGCGGCTGGATATCCGCAAAATCGGCGTGGTGAAGAACGGCGAGCAAGTGGTTGGCACCAAGACCAGGGTCAAGGTGGTGAAGAACAAGGTGGCGCCGCCTTTCCGCGAGTGCGAATTCGAGATCCTCTACGGCAGCGGCGTAAACGCCGTGGGCGAAGTGGTGGATCTGGCGAGCGATGCCGGCCTGCTGGAGAAGTCGGGCGCCTACTATTCGTGGCAGGGCGAGCGCATCGCCCAAGGCCGCGACAAGGCCTGCCAGTACATGGCCGAGCGACCGACGTTGGTCGACGAGCTACGCGAGAAGCTGGTCGATCAGCGCAAGGCCGAGAACGCCCGCATGGGCGTGGTTCTCCCGCCCGCAAGCGCAGAGGCCACGAGCGCGGACACTGCAGCAGCGTAGCGACCATCGAGGCAGCTCACGCTGTCGGCGGCCGTGAAACTTCGATGTGATCGAGTGTGCACCACCAGGCCTCGCTGGTGTCCATGGGAAGTCGGTCATCAGGCTCATGACCCCTGCTCTGCCCATGTTGTCGTGCGGGGCTTCGTCGCTAACGGTACCTCCAAGATGACGCCCCAGCCATCTGTCCGCTACCCGCCAGCATCGACCCGAAATCCGTCCACCTGCTGCTTTCACACCGGCGTGGGTCCCGGGCTCCGGTGATCCCGCCGAGAAGAGGACGTCATCAGGCCGGCGGCAACGAACGATTTGCGCATGCGTCCTATTGGTGCATTCTGCGTGGAGGAAACATGCCTCGTTTGCCGTGTCGCCTTGCTCGCGTCGTAAGGGCACTTTCCGAACCGGTGTGCCGGGGGCGCGTCATTGCTGTCTCCATCGTCGCGGTAGCGGCAATCCTGCTGGGGTGGCATGCAACGTCGCCTTCCTGGTCTATGGGCATCAACTGGGACACGGCGGGGTACGCGACCGACATCGGGCGAGGATCTGCGTGGGCGACTATGCCGTGGAACTCTCACTTCGGCATTGGCCAGGTGTATTGGCTCATAATGCATTTGGCGGTACGCCTCGGTTTGACCGGACTTGAAGGGCTCCGCCTTCTAAACGCGCTCGCTCTGGCCGGTTCGGCGGTTGTGCTCACCATCTGCGCCGTCCACTTGGGACTCCGACCGGTCCTGGCCGCCCTCACGGGCGGGCTCTACCTGTCGAGTTGGGGAACGCTCATCCTGGTCTTCACATGGGAAGACAATGTGCTGGTTCATCCGACTGGGCTCGCCGCCTTAGCGATTTGCCTCTTCCATCTGGGCAAATGGAGCTGGCGGCATAGCATCTACGCAGGCCTGTTGGTCGGGCTGTCAAGCTTGATGTCCTGGCAGGGGGCAGCCTATGCGTTCCCGGTGATCTACACGGCTCTGGTGTTGTGTGGACGAGGCCATCGCTGGCAGCAGCGTCTGCGGGATGCTGCTCTTGTGCCGTTAGGGCTAGCTTTGGCACGATTCATATGGCTCTCCACCTACTGGCTGACTGCCCATCAACTGTCCTACGCAGGATTGATCCGGACTGCCTTCGAGCGTCCGTTACCCAGCTTCCTGCCCAAGCGACCGTCGGAATGGCTGATCCTCTTGGGGAACTGGAGGACAATCCTGACACATATGGGCATTGGCGTTTCCCATGAACTTGGTCCCAGTGTGCGCGATTCCACAGCCATTGTTCCCTATTTTCCGCTGCTCGGAGCGTGCCTGCTTTGCCTTGGGGTGGTGCCATGGGTGGCAGCAGTCGTGAAGTCCCGCAAGGGCGGCGGTGGCTTCTTCCACTTCATCACCGCGGCGTTTCTCGCGATGACCATGACGGCGGCTATCTACCTCGATTTGCCCGGCGACAAATACAAACGGTATGATTACTTTCCGGCCTTCATAAGCCTGGCTTTCGCGGTCGGTGCTCAGTATGTAGCCAAACACGACCTTGGATCGTTCAGAAGGGCACGGATCCTGCTTAGCTGCTTGGCCGTGGCCATCTTGGTCGGGCAGAGCATCGCAGCCTACCGATGGAATCGGCTTTGGTACGCGACACTACCACTATCGAAGCCCGTGGACTACGCCGGACACGGCAAACAGACATGGTTCGCCTACATGCGGGAACTCCGTCGGCGAGCACCCAACGCATGCTCGTTCGTGTTTTCGTTCGACGACCTGTCGCAGGCGCGTTACCAACTTGAGATCACGGCATCCCTGCTTTCCGAGCTCCCCCAACCCAAGGTGATCGGCGCGCCCCCTAGCGCACAGACGTGGCCTCGTCGCCTTCCGCTGGCCGATGCGGCAGCCGTGGCGAGTAGTCTGCGAGGATGTGAGTGGGTTTCCCCAGCCGCGAGAATGCTCTTGGCAGGCAAGTAGCTCACAACAGGTGGGCCACCGGCTCTGCCGATGGACTCCTCAGGCTCTGCCGTTCCGTCGTGAAGTATGGGCTTGATCCGACTTCGTGGACAGGTTGGTTCCGTCGCTCGACAACTTCGACTGCTCGACCCTTGAGGAAGGCGTACGCCGCTTCCGATCATTGCAACCCAACTCTGCGTGCGTCCTCTGTGGCCTCAGTGCCCTCTGTGAGAAACAGGCAGCCCAAACCGAAATGACGAACGCCGACACCGCGGCTGCATAGACATCAGAACGCGGCAGACAGCGCTAGTCTTGCGACCGCGTGGCTGCGCGATTCGCCGATGGGTGGCACGAGGAGAAGAGAGACGCCGCCCAGGCTGGCGGCTGTGCCTCCAGCCATGAGCAGCCAGCCAGCCAAGGCGGTGTTGTACTTGTTGGAAGGTGGGCACGCGGCGGACCGGCACGTATATTGGCCGTCCAGCCAAAGCAGGTAGGCGCCGCTGCCCACGGCCGCCAAACCGGTCAAGATCGCACCCACGCCAAGCACCTTCTGCCAGCGCGGAACCCGGGCCCAACGCGATGGAGACGGCGAGCCTGAAACCGCGTTCACCGCGGGCGCGGTGGTCGTCACCGGCGGGTGGAGGAGGGATGGCTGACTCTGCGGAAGGCCCACCACATTCGCTGCCTCGGCTGCCTGGGCGGAGCCCGGCGCCACGACAAGCGCTACGCTGAGTGCTGCGCCCAGGGCGAAGACCGCAGCCAAGCCGATCTCCGAGCGAGCTGGCGCCTGGTCGGCTCTGACATTGGCCATGGGCTTCTTCGCTTGGTCGTGGCGGGTCTACGGGGTATCGGACGTCGTCTTCTCGGTCTTCTCGGTCTTCGTAGTCTTGTCGGTCTTCTCGGTCTTCTCGGTCTTCGCCGGCTTGCGGGCGGCGGGCTTGTGCGTCTTCTTTTCGGGCTCGTCGGCGGCGACCTTGTCGACGGTCACCTCGGCCACGACCGCCTCGACTGCGGCCACTTCAGCCTTGACCTCGCCCTTCACTGCCTTCGCGGCGGCCTTTTCGGCGGCCTTTTCGACGGCGACGGCCTTGTCGACGGCTTTCGCGGCCGCCTTGTCGGCTGC
>PMKP01000426.1 GCA_003157775.1 Myxococcales bacterium
GCAGGGTGGGCTGTCCGTCCCGCAAAGCCGGCGGGCTCCCCACGCGACTAGGACGGGCGTTTGGCTGGGGGCTCTAGCTCGGGCCGCCATTCCCGTCGCCCTCGCGTTTCTGACCGGAGAGGTGTTTCTGGCAATCATTGCGGTCGGGTTTGGCTTGGCGGTCACGTTGGCGGACGTGGACCACGGCGCGGTTGAGCCAGATGGGCGCATTCGGCGCGCCAGCAGATTCATGCTCTCCGCAATTCTCTCGGTGACGCTGGCAGCGGGAATTGCTGCGGTCGCCATGGTTCCAGCACAGCGGCTTGCGCAGGGCAACGCGCGCGGAGGTTGGTTGGCGCGGACCGCGGCCGAGGTTGGCTCTTTGCATCCCTTGCGGCTGCTGGAGTTGGTGGCGCCAGGATCCATGGGCGATCCCTACACCGACTATGTCGCTGGCCCCTGGGTGGGGGAAAGGGCCCTCGATGACAGGCCCATCATCTACGGGTGCTATCTCGGGGCCAGCGTGCTCGTGCTGGCGAGCTTTGCCTTTGGTCGCGGTCGGCGAGGGCCGCTGATTCTCGGCCTGGTCGCCCTATTTGCCCTGCTCTTGGCGCTGGGCCGGCACACCCCAGTGCACGCCGTGTTTCGCACATTGATTCCGCCCCTCGCGCTCATGCGCGGTCCGGAAAAATACCTCATCTTCACGGTGGCAAGTTCGTCTCTGCTTGCTGCCCTGGGGATGGAGCGGCTCTATCTTGGAGCGGTTTGGTTTCGCGCAATTCTTTGTGCGGTTCCGCTGGGTGTGCTCGCCCTGTGCCTGCCTTTCGTGCCCGCTGCGATGGCCGGACCCGTGCGCCACGGGGCCTGGGCGGGACTTGCCGTGGCTTTGGCCATGGCCGCGATCGCCTGGTTGGCCAGGCGGCGTCCTCGGCTCGCGGGGGTCTTGACCGTCGCTATCGTGACGGGCGACTTGGCGGCGGCGGCTGGGCCTCTGCAGAATTTCGGCCCCCGCAGTCTCCTCGACGAACTGGCCCCGGCAGCCGCCGCGATTGGCAGCGATGCGCGTATGCGTGGCCGGCGCGCGCCCCCTCGGGTACATCGTTCGCCTGATGTGGATCCCTCCATTGAACGAAGCGCGCCGCCTCGCACGGTAGCAGAGGTACAACGCAATCTCTTGCGTACGCTGATCGACAACCACGCCACCGTCTATGGGATTGGCGTGGTGCCGGGCTACGACGCCGCGATGCCGAGTTCACTCGGCGCCCTGTGGACTGCGGGTCAAGCGCATGTTGCGGCACTGCTACGTCTCACCGGGGTCGAGTATCTGATCTCCGGCATAGGCGATCCCTCGCTGCCCACCCCAGATGGCCTCGAAGCGATGATGGACCCGGTGCCGGGGACGCGCCTCTATCGCGTCAACGGTGTCTTGCCCAGGGTGTACCTGGCGGGCACAACCCGCATTCTGCCCGACCCAGCCGCGCGCGAAGCCGTGTTCGACCCTGAGGTGGTCGCGGGCCGACGGGCGATCCTTGCCCCTCATCCCGAGGCACCCACGCTCGCGTCTGACGCCGGCTCCATTCATCAGAGCATCGGTTTTTGTGAGCTGGAGTCCTTTGGCAATGCACGCATCGCCGCCCATTGCCAAGCCACCCGAGCAGGCGTGGCGGTATTCCTAGAACAGTTCGACGCTGGTTGGAGCGCATTGCTCGACGGTCGGCCAGCGCCGGTTCTGCGGGTGAACCTGGCCATGCGCGGAGTCTTCTTGCTCCCCGGCATGCATGAGATCGTCCTCTCCTACGAGCCACCGGGCTGGAGAATCGGCATCGCGGTCTCCGCGATTTCGCTGCTATTGCTAGTGGTTTTTCTAGCCATTCGACAACGCGCCGCGCCCTGACCGCCTCCATTTCTTGGCGGAATCTCTCGTCGGGATGTAGGACAATGCGATTTCCGTGACCCGTTCGATGCTTGCGGCACCCCTACTATGTGACCCGTGAAGGATCGATCTACCCCAAGGCGGAGAAAGAACTCGATGAAGCGAACTGAATTCTTGGCAGTCGTGCTCGTGGCTGGCGCGTTCACGCTGGGTTGCTCGTCGGATAACGGCACTGCTGCGAACGGCACAGGAGGAAACGCGACGGGAGGGACAAGCGCCTCCTCGCAGAGTGCGGCCGGATCAGGAGGGACTCAGCAAACCGGGGGGAACCTGGCGAGCGGAGGTGTTTCAAGCGCTGCCGGCGGAAACAGACTCGGCGGCACGATTGGATCAGGGGGTAGCGAGCTGGGCGGCACGATCGCTGCAGGCGGCACGACCAGCGCAGGCGGCAGCGGGCTGGGCGGCACAAGCGCTGCGGGCGGCACGACTAGCTCGGGCGGCAGCGGACTCGGCGGTGCGACCAGCACAGGCGGCGCGACCCGAACAGGCGGCAGCGGAGTGGGCGGCACGGGGTCAGGCGGCAGCGGGCAGGGCGGCAGCACGACTGGCTCCGGCGGAACTAGCAACTCCGGCGGCACTTCCAGCTCCGGCGGCAAGAGCACCGGCTCCGGCGGAACCGTGAATTCCGGCGGCACTTCCAGCTCGGGCGGGGTTGTGACTACCGGAGGCTCCAGCTCGACCGGCGGCGTTGGTGGCAAGGGTGGGGCCAGCGCGACTGGGGGATCTACCGGAAGCAGTGGCTGCGTTTCTGTCGCGGTCGGGACTCTCACCGACCCTGGCCCTGGCGCGACCGATCCCTCGCCGCCCAACCCTCCCGGGATCACTTTCAAAGACACCGATGGCGATCTGGTCAACGCCCACGGCGGTGGCATCATCCAGGTCTGCGACACCTTCTACTTGCACGGCGAATACTTCTTGAGCAGCTCGACTGAGAACCTCTTCAATGGCTTTTCGATGTACTCATCCAAGGACCTGGTGACCTGGAAGAAGGAGGGGAACAAGGGGATCATCCTGCCCCAGCAGGGGTCGACCACCGAGCTCGCGCCAGGCCGCAAGGGCGAGCGGCCGCATATTATCAAGTGCCCGGCGACTGGCGAGTTCGTCCTCTACGCCCATGCGGCCGATTCCACCTATCAGGTGGACAAGGAAGTCGTGTACGCGACATCGAACACGGTCAACGCTGTATACAGCTACAAGGGGGCGCTCACGAACGCCGCCGGAACCAAGGCCGAACACAGCGACATGGGTGCCTTCGTGGATGGGAACGATGCCTATGTCGTCACCGAGAGTGGCCACATCTACAAGCTGGCGACCGACTGCCACAGTTGGCTCTCGGACAATTCCTACGGAGCTATGGGAGGCATGGAATCGCCGGCTGTGTTCAAGGCCAACGGCACCTACTACTGGATCATGTCCAACAAGACAGGGTGGCGGGCCAATGACGACGAGTACGCCTCGGCGCCCTCAATGACGGGGCCCTGGACAAACCAGGGACTTATTGCGCCCGCTGGCAAGAAGACCTGGATGACCCAGAGCACCTGGGTTCTGCCCATCGTGGGAAGTCAGGGAACCACATATATGTACTGGGGCGATCACTGGTATGGGAACCAAGACGCCACCGCTCAGGGCGATCACAACTATCTGGCGACATATGTATTCCAGCCCATCGTCTTCAACGGGACCAAGATATCGCTGCCGACCTACCAGGCCTCCTGGAAGATCGACATCGGCGCCGGCACCTGGTCCTCGCAGTAGGCGGTGTTTGCGGCGCAGTTCTCGTCGCAGCCGCACGCGTCCTGCGTCGGGCAACTTGGTCGTCCGCGAAGTCAACCTAGCCACGTTCCCGGCAAGTGCGTGCGGCCGGGTGACTTGTCAGTAGTCGTCGATCGCTGACGGTCTTGACTCGCTGAGTTTTTGCGGGCAGGGTCTGCCGCGTGACCTTCTGGCATTGCCAGCGCAGGGGCGAAGGACGCACCGGACACGCCCGATGGCGTTCGATTGCCGGTCCTGTCTGGCGCGCAGCGCTGGAAACGAGTCGTGGCGCACACTTCTTCTCTATTCTCCAAGCAACTTCTGCAACCCACAGCCGAGAACTTGAGACATGAGCAACCAAAGAGTCGTGCGCTCAAGAGCGCTGGCACTGGTTCTGCCAGTGACATTGGGACTTTCCTGCGTGGAGCGAGACTGGAGCCTGTGCTCGCCCCAGGAGCAGTGCCACCCGGGGTATACATGCACCGCTGACTGGCATTGTGTGCCAGAGGTCGANNTCGTGACCGACGCGGCCGTTGGCCCTGGCGTTGGGTGGGATGGAGGTGAGCCGGACTCCCCGTCGGTCCCGGCGCCGCCCGACGCGCCGGCGGACACGGCACCTGATGCACCTTTGGCTGCGGTCCCCGACGCGCCAGCCGCAGGCGGCCTTTCGGACGCGCCAGCCCCTGATGCGCCTACGATTGGGCCAACGGCGGACGCTGCTGGCACCTGCAGCAGGGACACAGACTGTCCGACCCAGAACCCGCTCTGCTTGGGGAATCGGTGCACGAAATGCGCCGGAGACAATGACTGCGCAAGCCGGTCCGGTACCCCTGCTTGCGCCGCTAGCGGTTCATGCGTCGCTTGCACGGCGAACAGATACTGCACCGGCGCAGCGGCGACCTGCGACACAAACACCAACCAGTGTGTCGGATGCCTCACGCGCAGCGACTGCTCGGGCCCGTGTCAGACCTGCACAAACGGCGTCTGCACGGCGCTCAAGAACCAGGACGATCTAAGCGCCTGTGCTGGCACCTGCGACGCCACGGGCGCGTGCAAGAGCAAGCAGGGACAGACCTGCCAAACCGTGACCGCCGGTTGCGCGGCCGGGACGAGTTGCTCGCCCGACGGGTATTGCTGCGACAAGGCCTGCACGGGATCCTGCGAGACTTGCGACACCGCCGGCTCGCTGGGAACCTGCACAATGCTGGCCGCAAGAGCAACGCCTCACAGCGGTCACGCAGCGTGCGTAGCCACGGATAATACCTGTGCCGGCAGTTGCAACGGCACAAGCGCCGCTTGTTCCTACCCCCCGTCCAATACTGCGTGCGGTACAGCTTCCTGCACTGGGCAGAGCTACCAGGCCGCCGGGACATGCAGCAACGGTGATTGCGCCAAGCCCCCTGCGCAAACCTGCACAGGCGTGTGTGTATTGAGCGCGGGAGGCTGTAAGGACTGCACGACGAGCAGCCAGTGCACCGACCCGACCAAGCCAATCTGCCAGGGGAATGTGTGCGTTGCCTGCGCGGTCGGTTCAAGCACTGCTTGCGGGGACAAAGACAGTAGCAAGCCCACATGTGACACCGGGACCGGGAAATGCGTGGAATGCACCACCAGCAACCAATGCATGACGGCCAGCAAGCCGATCTGTGGAAACGGGCAGACTTGCGTGGCCTGTGGGGACACGAGCGCACCCACGAATGGCTGCTCAGCCAAGAACGCGACTCTGGCCGCATGCAACCTGGCCAGCGGGACCTGCGTGGAATGCACTGCGAATTTGCACTGCCCCTCCAGTGGCAAGCCCGTGTGCGACACTTCGAGCAACCTGTGCGTGCAATGCACAGACAGCAGTCAATGCAGTGGCGCAACCCCAATCTGCTCGTCGAATACCTGCGTGGCCTGCACCACCGACGCCCAGTGCGTGGCCAAGTTGGGCCAGAATCCGGGGGTGTGCATGTCCCACCAAGACGGCCGCTGCGCTACAGATGTAGAGACAATCTACGCCGAGAATACGATCGGATGCTCGACCACACTGGCCACCGGCGGAACAGCAGCAACGCCGTATTGTGACTCGGGCACGGCTGTCGCGGCCGTGTCAGCCACCAGGCGGCTAGTCGTCGTACGCGGCACGGTAACTGGCTTCAGTTACTACACGCCTGGCTTGCAGCTCACCGTGGTCGGCCAACTCGATGGAGCCCTCTACCCCTCCGGCGTGATTCCCAATTGTGTAGCGATCTCGAACAGCGCAGATCTCTACATGCGCGATCTCATTTGCAACACGAACTACAATGTTGCCGCTGTGATAGCCACCTCCGCGACCATGCATCTGCTGCGGATGGTACTCTTTGATTCCGCCGGCGGCATTCTCTTGGATGGCTCGAATTTCGAGATCGTTGATACGATTCTCTCCGGCAACTACCAGGGAGAGCTTGGGACGACTCTTTTCGGCGGCATTCTTGTGAACAACCCGCCCGCTACTGGTTTGAAAAGGTTGGAGCGTGTGACTTTCGAGGACAACAACAACCCAACGGACATCACATGCACCGCTGGAATTGTCGGGGTTGGCGTGTATACACCCGACAACAAGGGGATCAGCGCCGCCTGCGGCATCACGCCTTGTGCGCCAGCCAGCGCGAACTGCGGCTCCAGCCTCACTTGGGTTTCGCCAGGATAGCAGCCCTGCCAGAGAACCCCGTCCGCGGCTTTTAGGGGCTGTTCTTCGCGAAACAGCGACGAGGTTGGTGGCCTGCGTGCCCCTGTTGCGGGCGGTCGCCGGTTTGGGGTCAGCGCCGCCGGCGGCGAAGCAATAGCCCGAAGGCGGCCACCAGGAAGAAGGTGAAGAGCCCGGGTGCGCTGTCGTGCATGGGATTGACGGCGCAGAAGCCGGAACCCATGGCCTTGAGCGAGCCGTACTCCTCCGCGTCCGGTTCTTGGCCGACCACCGGTGCATCAACGACCATCTCTGCGTCAGGCGGCAAGACAGCCTGATCAGGCGCCGCGGATGCATCGATGGAACGTGCATCCAGGAGAACGACGGCTCGGGCATCTTGCGCGTCCGCATCGCCACCATTTCCGTCAAGGGCCGCGTCTAGCAAGCCCACCGCACCGGCGTCTGGAGCATCTGCCGCTCCATCCGCGGCGCCGATGGGCGGCACATCCTGGCCACCGCCAGGCGGCGCAAGGTCGACCAACGCCGCGACATCCGCACCCGCGTCGACGATGGTAACTGGTGCATCGACGATGGTGGCTGGTGCGTCGATGATGATAACTGGTGCATCGACGATGGTGACTGGTGCATCGACGATGGTGACTGGTGCGTCGGCGCTGGCGTCGACACCCGCGTCCAACAAGACGACCACCGGCGCATCGGCGCTGTCGAGTCCAAGACTGGCGTCGACACTCGCGTCCAACAGGACCAGCGGTGCATCGGCGCTGTCGAGTGTTGGGCTGGCGTCTGCCGCGCTGGCATCCTGTGGCTGCGCGTCGGCCCCGCCATCCAAGCCCAAGGCATGCACCGTCCAGGGGTAACTGACGTCCGCACCCACATTGCCTGCCTGATCCTGCGCATGCACGTACAGGGTGTGCGATGTATCGGAAAGCCCAGTGATGGTGTAGTCGGCCGTGCACGCGGCAAAGGCCCCGGTATCCAGCTTGCACGAGAAGCTGATGATTTCTTCCCCCGACTCGTTGCTTGTGAAGGTGAAGCTTGCGGTGGAACTGCTGCTGGGGTTGGGGGGATAGGTCAAAATCGTGGTAACCGGCGCAATCGTGTCCACCCTCCAGGTGTAGTCGACGGACGGGCCCACGTTGCCGCTGAGATCCGTGGTTTGTACAGAGAGGGTGTACCATCCATCGTCTAGAGCGGGGGTTGTGTAGGCCGCCGGGCAAGCAGCGAGGGCCCCGCCATTCAGACTACACTGGAAGGTGACCGTGCCGTCAGTCGGGACCGCGCCGTCAGCCGGGAACACGCCCCCACTACTGGAGAATGTGAAGGCCCCTGCCTTCACATTCGTGGGATTGTTGGGATGGGTCACGATTATGGTCTCCGGCACCACAGCGTCGGTGCAGAACAGGATGGAGGTGGCATCGCCGTTGGTCACGCCGGCGTTTCCTGCGGTGGCGCCGTTGGAAAGGAACTCAGTCAGGGCTCTCGAGTTGGTCGTGCCGCCCGAGGTACCGCTGGCCGACGCCGTTGCCGCCGTGCCGCCGGCCGGTGGCGCGCCGGACAGGGCAACGTAGCCGCCGCCGCCGCCGCCACCAGGCCCCTCGGCCTCATCGGTGCCAGCGTTGCCAACGCCATTGGGGATGAGCTGGTTGCCGCCCGCTCCTCCATCCGCCACCACCGAGATTCCCGAGAGCAAAGCCGCATGAACCACCACTGTCCCGCCGCCGCCGCCGCCACCCGCGGCGTCGCCGTGATAGTTGGGATAAGTGCTAGCTGTCGAGTCGGAATTGCCCCCAGGTCCGCCGTTTGCCAGGATGCTGCCCGTGCCTGCCACCGTCCCTGCGACGACAAGCGCGAGGCCGCCACCTGCGCCGCCCGGGCCGGGATAGCCATTGTTTCGGTCGCCCGCGCCCCCACCGCCGCCCAGGAAAAGGCGCGGGTTTGCGCCGCCGGTGCTGCTGGCGAGCGGGTGCCCGCCCAGACCACCGTGCTCGCGCCGGTCGTTGCCGCCCCAGCCGGCAAGTCCTGGTGCTTGCGTCGTTGCATCCAGGTTATTGGCCGAGTAGGTGTACCCGCCACGGCCACCGCCCGGACCGCCGCTCAAGGCATACTCAGGATCCAGACGCCAGGCGGCCGTGTTCAACATCACGCCCTCGCCGGTCCAGTTGTTCACGCCACCACCCCCGTCGCTGCCCTCGCCACTGGCCGCAGCGTTGGCTCCACCACCGCCGCCAGCATTGTGCCAATTGCCGCCGCCGCCGCCGTTGGCAGGTGCGCCCCGGCCATACGGATAGGTGAAGTCGCCGGGCCATCCTGCAATGCTCTCACCTTTCATGGCGCCGTCGGTTGCAGCGCCGCGGTAGGTGATGGTGTTCGCCCCCGACGTAGGATTCGTGTTGTCGGCGGGGCTGGTACCGCCGCGGAAGCCCTTGGCAATGACGTCGATGTTCCCGGTGAGCTGCAGCGTGTTTGAGGCGTGCACTGCAACCACTCCACCCACCGTGCCATTCCATGCAGGCGCGGTGATGGAAGCTCCGCTGTTGATAGTCAACGTGGTGTACTGCGGGACGCGGATGACCTGCGCCTTGTTTGCCACGGTGTAGGCGTGCTTCCGAGCACAACCCAACGTGATCGTGTTCGTGGCTGCCACAATCCCCGCCACCCCAGCCAGCTCGTAGTTGCCGGCGCTCCCGAGGTCGGAGACAGTTCCGTAGGCAGTGGTATCGGTGGTGTCAATGGTCGCGCCCTGCATCTGAATGATGAGTATCAGATCCCCGACAGCCAGCGCCGGTCTCCCGCCTGCAGTGAAATCGGCAAGCGCGTTCACGGTCACAGTGGTGGCGGTGGGGGTGCCCGTCAGGGCGGAATACCCATTAACGATGGTGTTGGCCGCAGTCACCGTGACAGGGCCGTCCTTCCCCACCAGGGCCTGGCTCACGACCACATCGTTTACACCCTTGTTCGATGGCGACTTGCAGCCCGCGGCCGCGAGCAGCAAGACCTGTCCAAGCGCAACCGCCTGCAGTAGTCCGCGTTTCTTATTCCCGTACTTCATGGCGACACCTCGCTCTTGCCTCGGTTGCTCTTTTCAAGGATCTTGAACTGCACCCGGCGGTTCTTCTGGCGGCCCTCGGATGTGGCGTTGTCCGCGATAGGCTGATCCATGCCGTACCCGTGTGCGCTCAGACGGCGGCTGTCGATCTGGCCGTAGTTCACTAGCCACTTCCTCACGGCGTCGGCACGCTTCTGGCTGAGCCTGCGATTGTAGGCCTTGCCACCGCGACTGTCGGTGTGGCCCTGCACCTCGACCTTGGTGATCTCAGGATGCTCGGTCACCACCGCCGCCACCTGACGCAGCAGATCGTCGCTGATCGGCAAGATCACGGCACTGCCGGTCTTGAACTGCACCTGGTCCATGATGACGATCTCGCCTTCGGTGACCCGCACGGCCTTGGGGCAGCCGTTCTTCTGCGGATCGGTGTCGGGCTCGCCCTTTTCGTTGGGGCAGGCATCCACATCGTCGCGGATACCGTCGCCGTCGGTGTCGGGCGGGCAGCCGTTTTGCAGCGGGTCGCTGCTGGCCACGCCCTTGACGTCGGGACAGGCATCGTCCTTGTCAGGAATGCCATCGCCATCGCGGTCGGGCGGAGGCGGCGGGCAACCGTTCTTCGCGGGATCGTCGCTGGGTACCCCCGGCTCGTCGGGGCAGGCGTCGGCCGAATCTGGGATGCCGTCGTGATCGCGATCGGCAGGCTTCTTGTGCTTCTTGGGGGGAGGAGGAGGCGGCGGCGGTGGCGGGGCCGGCTCGGGCGCGTAGGCCACGGAGAGCAGAACACGCAGGGCAGGCGTTCCCATCCCATGGCTGAACCCCGGGCCCGCCCCTGCGCCCAGCACCATCGGTCCCAACCGGGCTTTCAGTCCCACTATCCCTTCTACACTGGTGGTGGCGCGGCCGAAGCTGTCGCTGCCAACCAGGAGAGTCGTGCCATAGATCTCAGGCCCGATCTGCAGCATGCGGTCGACCAACAGAACCCCAACCGCGCCGCCGAAAACCAGTTGCGTGCCCAGGGTGACGTCGGTGTAGCTGGTCCTGTTGCGGATATCCACACCCGCGCTTGCCGCGTAGGCCAGGAAGGGAATTTCGCCCGAGAAAACCAGGACGGGCGTGCCGTGCACTGCACCTTCGCCATCGAACTTGTCTTTGTTCCCCGTGGGCACGAACACGTGCCCGCCCAGACTTAGGCTGGCCGGGGAGCGCGCTTCGCCCACCAGACGCACGCGTGCGCTCACGCGCAGATCGCCGGCAGCCACGCCTGATGGCGACTGCCAAGTCGATCCGTCCACGGTCGGGCTCTCGCCGCTGGTGACCAGGACCAGGGGCATATCAGCCGCCACAATGAGGCGGTCCCACAGGGTCAGGCCGGCAGCCAAATGCACGACGAGCTGGTTCTTGACCAAGTCGGCAATCCGCACGTCGCCCGGCTCGCTGTATAGGGACAACGGGCGATAGGCGTAGTCACCCAAGAGCATGAAGCGGGGCAAGAGATCTCCGCCGGGATCCGCACCCTCGACCCCGAAGAACCGATCCCCAGGCAGCGACGGTCGAAACTGCTCGAGCGAGAAGCCACCCGTCTGCGCCAGGAGTGAAGGCGCCCATCCGAGCA
>PMKP01000252.1:0-3028 GCA_003157775.1 Myxococcales bacterium
CGGTTCGAGTCCGAGACCCGCCACAAATACAGGTTCCACAGCAGTCCGCGAGAGTCCGCGACACCTAGCGAAATCAGCAAGTTAGCGCGGATTTGACGCCGCCAGCGTCCGGTTGCATTCGTTGACAGCCGCCAACATGTGGGGGTAGCCTTGGGGGTAACTCACGGGACCGAAGTCGAGTTACCCCCACTGACGGGGGTTTCTGGGTCGAAAAGGAGATGCCCCCACCATGCTAACCGACACCGCGTGCAAGAAAACGAAACCGACGGGAAAGCGGATGCGCCTCTATGACACCGCTGGGATGTACCTGGAGATCGCGCCAGCCGGTGGCAAGTGGTGGCGGCTCAAGTATCGTTTCGCCGAGAAGGAGAAGCTGCTCTCACTCGGCGTGTATCCCGAAGTGACCCTAGCCGAGGCACGCACGAAGCGAGACGAAGCACGCAAGCTGCTACACGACGGCATCGACCCAAGCGCGCACCGCAAAGTGCTGAAAGCGTCCCGAGCCACCTCGGCGACCAACACCCTCAAGAACATCGCCGAGGAGTGGCTGGCGAGGTTCGAGGGCACTTGGGCACCATCGCACACCCGGGGTGTGAAGGGGCGCCTCGAGAAAGACGTCTATCCCTGGATCGGTTCGCGACCTATCGCTGAAATCACCCCGCCCGAGGTCTTGGCCGTACTACGGCGCATCGAAGGGCGAGGGCGCCTAGAAACTGCACACCGCGTGCGCACGCACCTGTCGATGGTCTTTCGATTCGCCATCGCCACCGGGCGCGCTGAACGCGACCCCACGGCCGACCTGCGCGGTGCTCTGCCTGCCTCGAAGGCCAAGCACATGGCGGCCGTGACCGAGCCTGCGAAGCTGGCGGAGTTGTTGCGGGTCATCTGGGGCTACCAGGAGGGGAGGCCCGTGGTCGCGGCAGCGTTGAAGCTGGCGCCCTTGCTTTTTGTGCGCCCTGGCGAGCTGCGCGCGGCCAGGTGGGCCGATATCGACCTGGCCAAGGCAGAGTGGCGCTTCACCGCCAGCAAGACCAAGGCGCCGCACATAGTGCCCTTGGCCAAGCAAGCAGTCGCCATCTTGCGTGACCTGCGCCCGCTGACGGGCCTGTGCCCCTACGTGTTCCCATCCCAGCGGAGCAGAGATCGGCCGATGTCCGACGCCGCAGTCAACGCGGCGCTTCGACGCCTGGACATCGACAAGACGACGGCGAGCGGCCACGGCTTCCGCGCGACCGCCCGCACCTTGCTTGACGAGGTTCTCGGCTTCCGCGTCGACCTGATCGAGGCGCAGCTTGCCCACGCAGTCCGCGATCCCAACGGCAGAGCATACAACCGCACCGCCTTTTTGCCCGAGCGCAAGGCGATGATGCAGAGATGGGCCGACTACCTTGGCGTGCTTGCCGCGGGGGATTTCACCTTGCCGGTCGTGCAGCCAATGCCAGGGACGGGTGCGAAGTGAGAGGCAGAACGAAGCCAGCGCGCCGCTGTGAGGCGATTGACGGGAAGGTGGGCAAGGAGGCCCCGGACGGCACGAAGGCCACGCGGACGCGAGCGCAAGAACTGCACGCGCTGGCAGAATGGAAGGCAGCCAACCCAAACGGGCCGGTCAGGCCACCTAGGCAGACTGTCGACGAAATTCTCCGGGAAGCGCACGACAAGTGGACCGCTGAAAACCCGACCGTGGCCGGATCTTCGCCAGCGCCGACCGTGCAGAAATCCATGCGCGTGGCCAAGGCCCAGCCAACACAGGCGACCCATCCACGGAGGCGCGACCTTGGTAAGACGCCGGCCGAGATGCGCGCGAACGTGCTCCGCAACTGTGAAGATGAAATCCGGCTGACGCTCGTGAAAGAGAAGGCCCCCGTCGACCCCGAAACTTTCTTGCGCGGGCTGCGCGGTGTTCGCGCCGAGGAGAAGGCCGACCTGGAAAGGTTGAGGAGAATCCGCCGAGGGCATGAGCTTCTCTCAGCGATTCGGGATGCCCGCGATGAAGCCCAGCGGCTATTTGAGTCCGAGCGGGATCTCCCGTGGCCCCACCGCACATGCCTGTTGCCTTACCAGGCTCCTCTAAACGGCCTGGCAAGCATCGTCGACATTCTGCGCGGGAGGAGTGAGCTTGACATCTGCCCGCCACAAGAAGACGTACCCACCCACCGTCAAGTCGTCCTTGGAGGCTTCGGCCATGACCGCTTTCTGGGCAAGAAAGGCCGCCAGGCGGACAATCGAGAGCTGGCGCTTTTGTCTCTGTACCTTGACCCCGATAGCGGCATCGACCAGAGACTAGACCCCAAGCAAAAGCAAACTTGGTGGAATATCCTCAAGTCCGAGGTGGATGCCATCCGCCTTGCTCGCAAGCGACTGCGGAAGTGAAAGTGAAATAGGCGACACGCACGCACGGAAGTGTCGCCCAGTGCGGACATCGTGGCGCGTGGCCACCATGTCTAGCATGGACATCGGACACGCCCCTACGCCATCCCGCCCCAGTCACGCCACCGCGTCCCCGGCAGAGATCGCCGCCGTCAATGCGCTCATCCGGCGCGCAGGGCTCACCCGCGCGCAGCGCACGCTGGGGCTCGACCGCCACACGCTCGACCGCGTGCGCGGTGGTTTGGCGGTCCACCGCGGCACCATGATGTGCGTGCGGGCGGGGCTGGCGGCCGATCGGGAGCCGCAGCCGTGATCGCCGAGACCGCACCCCTATGTTTGCTGCGCCTGCCGCAAGTGATCGAGCGCGTCGGCCTGCGACGGACTGCGATCTACGACAGCGTCCGCCTCGGCATGTTCCCACCGCCGATCAAGCTAGGGCGCCGATGCGTCGCCTGGCCGAGCGATGTGATCGATACCTGGGTGCGTGAACGCATCGCCCAGTCGCGGGGGGAGATCGTGCGATGAGCGACGTCGTCGACGTATCGATCAGCATGGCCATCCACGTGGGCGATCTGCTGCGCGAGACTGGCCACCTAGCGCCGGCAGAGATGGGTGCGCACGTGCGCCTGATGTTGGCGGCCTGGACCCGCGGCGGACACCT
>PMKP01000252.1:3080-4811 GCA_003157775.1 Myxococcales bacterium
CGAGCCGCGCAACTAGCCGGCCCCAAGCCGGCCCCAAGCCGGCCCCAAGCCGGCCCTCCTACTCCTACTCCTACTCCTACTCCGGATCCTACTCCGGATCCTCCGCCTCCCCCTCCCCCAGCAGATCTTAAAGACGATCATCAACTCAAATACGATCATTGTCCCGCTGGCGGACCAGCAGGACCTGGCGGTGGTGGTGGTGAGGTTCAGTTGCAATTGGTTCCATCGGAGGCGGAGCCGGAAGCCTCGAAGGCAAGGAAGGCCAAACCGGACTCGGGGCACCACGTCTGGGCAGTGTACCGTCACTATTGGTCGCGTGGCCATTCGGCCAGGAAGCCTTCTCCTACCAGCAAGACGTATCGAGCTATCGCGGCCAGGCTGAAAGACGGCTGGACGATCGAGGAGCTGTGCAAGGCGATTGATGGGTATCACCTGTCACCGTTCCACCAAGGCCAGAACGAGGCCGGCACCAAGTATCTCGACCTCGAACTGTTCATGCGCAGCGAGGAGAAGGTGCAGAAGGGCATCGACTTCGCCGAGCATCCGCCCAAGCCCGGCAACGGTGCCAAGCCCGGGCGTGATCCCCGCGTCGGGTGGTTTCCCGCCGAGGCTTGCCAGCACCCTGACAAGACGGGAAGGGTTGACCTACCATGACGAAACCACGTGACCTGACCACAACAGAGTTTTTCGCTTTGCCGATAGCAGAGCGTCGCGCCCACAGCGCCAGCCAGAAAGAGTGGGAGGCCAGCCCAGAAGGGCAGGCCGAGGCGCGTGCATATCAGGAGCGCAGGCAAGCTGCCTTCGAGGCCAAGCGGCTAGAGCTGGCGGAGCAGATGTTTCGCGGCACCGAGTATAGCCGCCACTGCGAGCGCCTCGACCTGCCTGCTCGTGCGGTGGACGTGGTGCTGTCAGGCCACATGGACGACACGCCAGCCGTGCAAGCTGCCCGCGGCTGCACTGACATCCTGGTGTTGAGTGGCGGCGTCGGCACTGGAAAGACGGTGGCCGCCTGTGAGCGAATCCGCGAATACGTCTACGCGATCGAGAAATGGAGTCCCCTCGCCGAATACGACGCTAGCCCGAGTTTTCGGGCAGCGTTGCCCGTGTGGTGCTCGGCCTGCGAACTGGCGCGAATCGATCATTTTTCGGCGTTGGCGGTGGACCAATTCAAGGACGTACCCCTGCTTGTGGTCGATGACCTCGGCAGCGAATACAACGACGCCAAGGGCTTCTTTGCGGCGTTGCTGGACGAAGTAATTGACAATCGCTACGCCAACAAGCTCGCAACAGTCATCACGACGAACCTGAACGCCGCAGGCTTCGCCGATCGCTACGGCTCGCGCGTGGTCGACAGACTGCGGGAGGCTGGCCGGTTCATCTCCTGCGGAAACGCCAGCATGAGGAGGGCCAGCACATGACCAGCGCGACCACCAACAACCCCGTTGCGGATATGCAGTCCGCCGCGTTTGCAACCCCTCCACCGTCGGTGACGACGAACCACGCACAGGGTGCTGGCGTCACTGCGGCGACACTGCCCCGAACAGTGGCCGACTGCTGCGATCTGTGTGGTGCAGTTGCCGCCGACGGGGATGTCATGCATTTCGCCATGGGAAAACTCTGGTGCTCCGAGTGCCATGCTGGCCAGCGCCCGGCGGTGTCCATGCTGCCGACGCCACAAGAGCGCCAGCTTTTGTTTGAGTGGATCGCCCCTCTCAACCGAGGTGCGCGGCC
>PMKP01000324.1 GCA_003157775.1 Myxococcales bacterium
CCACTGGGCAGCAACGTTGCCGTGTGCAACTCCCTGGCCACCGTCATGTCGCCGATGGCAGCAAAGACTCCTTGCGACGTCGTTGTACCGGCCGTGCCGGTCGCGCCCCCGGCGATGCCGGTCGTTCCCCCGGAGCTGGTCGCGCCTCCGATGGCGCCGGTCGTTCCCCCGGCAGCGGCACCAGCCGCGCTGGCGCCTGCCCCAGCTGCGATGGAAAAGGTAGCGGCGTCGGGGATCTGGTAATTGAGCCCTGCGTCGGTGCCGAAGTATTGATCGCGTCGCTGCGAGGGTGAGCAGCCGCAAAGCACCGGAAGCGGAGCCAGAAACGCAAGCCCGAGAACGACCCACAAGCAGGGCAACACGGCCTCGCTTCGCTTGTGCCAAAATCTTGACAATATCTTTGCGGACATCGCGGCATCACCTGTCGAGCTTCAAGCCCTGAAAGAGTTTTCGCCTCTTGTTTTCCCGCCACTGCTTCTGCTTTTCCGCCTTCTGCCTCTGCTCAAATTCTGCTCTGAACTTGATCTCGTCCTCCCGTCTTTCCCTCCACTCATGACGCCTAATCAGATATCCCGCCGTTGCGGATGCCAGCGCGCCGCTAATCAGGGCAATGGTCCAACCCGCGACGCTCACGCGGGCGAGCCGCCCGAGTCGAAAGACCCCAGGCCGAAGGCCAGTGCACCCATCCCTGGGCCGCCCAAGGCCCAGGCCCGCGCGCCCAAGACGCCAGCAAGAGCCACGGGCAGCGCCAGCAGAAACCACCAGCGACGCCTTCTCGATTGAGGCAAATTGGTAGATTCTCGATCAGTCATGGTGTCCTCCTTGTGCGGGGCTCTCCCGCATCGCGTTCCCAGGAAATATGGCGCCTGGGTTGTGCTGGCGTATTGCGCGACAGTAAAGTTAGGCAAATCTACCGGAGCCTCGGCGGTGAATTTCCGGACACTTCGGGGCATGGCCAGACCTGCCCATGAGCACCGAGAACCCAACCCTGATGCCGAACCGAACTGTGATGGGGGGGTGATGGCTTGCTCAGCGCGACCGACCGGCAGACCACACGAATTCCGCTCGCACGCCCATCCAATCGCGCCATCTATCGGGTTCCCGCCACACGCCCTCAGCGAAGCCAGGCCGCGAGATCCCTTCCCGCGCTAACCATTAGTTCGGTTTTCGAAAGGTCAGGACCGCGCGTCCGCCCGGACAACCGAGATCGTCTTCTGGGGCCGTTTCCTCGGTCAGCGTCAGCTGATTCCCTTCGACCACGTAGGTCCCCGCGTGCAGCATGCCGGAGACATTCGTCGCGCCGCTGTTGGAAAGGCAGGTGGCAGGGGTCGAGGTCAACGCGCCGTACGTCCACGTCACGCTGCCCACTGCCGGATAGAAAAGAGTCATTGGGATGCTCATCGCGCATGTATCCCCACCCGGGTCAACTATCGTGGTGGCCCAGGAGCCCGAACTGCCTTGAACGGTCATGATCACACTGACGTTGATGCCAGTTACGGACACCGGCGTGCCATTGCAGGTCTCGCTGGCCAGATTCCATGAGCCGTCCATGGGATCGGAACCGCCAGAAGGGTCTCCACCGCTACCTCCGGTGCCGCTATTGCTACCGCTGCCGCCGCAGCCCAGCGCAACTGCGAAGACTCCACTCGCTAGAATAACTTCTAGTCCTTTCACGTTGCTCTGGCGCCTCAGCGCGGTCCCGCGTGCCACGGCGTAAACCCGCGCGTCGGCGCCGGGCTCACATCGATGTCAAGCCACCGGAGCATGATCGCGCGCGAGATGTGCACGTCCCCTGGCCGGCGCATCACCCGGCGAACAGCCTCGGAAGCCGCGTGGTCGCCCCCTACCTCGAGACCCACGACGACGAGGTACAGATCCTCAATGTCGTCGTCCTTCGCAAGATCGACGCGGTCGGCGGCGGCCAGCGCAGCGTCGCGCTTGCCATCGAGAGCGGCGAAGTACGCCTCGAGCACGGCCACCGAGTAGGGGAACCCGACTGCGCGGTACTCGTCGAGGGCGGCCTGCGCGTACTGCAGGAGAGCCTGCTTGACCGAGCCGGTGCGCGACTCGGCGAGCATCCGTGTGAGGTAGGCGCGGTGCCAGCGGTCCTTCTGGAGGGCGAGCGTGCTGCGACCCTGCGGGTCCCACGTGCCGCGCGCTGCGCAGAGGGTCGCCTGGTCATTCTCGGCCAGCGCCGCAGCGGGGTCGCCCTCAGCCTCACGGATCATCATCATCGCATTGTGCGACCAGAACTCGTCCGGAAGCTCAGGGTGCCTGGCCAATGTGGGGATCACTGCGAGGAACGAGGCAGCGGCGCGCTCGAAGTCGCCCGCATAGGCGAAGCGCAGGGCGCGCACGTGCGCGACCAGGTATGCGAAGTGCGCGTCGTCTCCTGCGGTTGCATCTGCGCCAGCAATGTGTTTGTCGGCCGCGGCCACGTCGCCCGTAGCGACCGCCTTCCCGGCGGCGTCGAGCGCCTCCTGGAGGGCGGGCGGCAGATGCGCCGGCTCGGGCGGTAGCGGCGCGACGGGCGTGACGGTGGCGCTCGTGACGGGTGCGGGCAACACGACGACGGGCGGGGATCCCAGGGACGGAGTCGCGGAGCATGTCGGCGCGGGCAGGGGCACGTCAGCGGCGATTGGAGCCGATGCACACGCGGCATGCAGCACGGCGATAGCCAGGACGGCGAGCCACCGGGACCATATCGACAGGGAGGCATCAACCATGGCGGTGAGATTCAGTTCGGGCATATGTCGTCCAGATCATTCTCTCCGAGAACTGGGTAGGCCAAGTGCTCCAATTCGGTGCGAGTGAGCCAGATTGTGCAAATGGCCTCTTCGTCGACTCCATGTCTTCCTCCATGATTGCTACCGGCTGTTTTTCAAACCCGTGTGCGCCTAAGATGCACACTGTGTGCTTCACGTGTATGGCGTCCAGGTAAAGCTATGTAAAGTTCCGAACCGTCAGCGGAGACGCCAGGCAGTCTCTCAGGAACGTCGGCCGACAAGTCAGCAAGGGGCGGCGCAACCCACCGTCACAGCACGCAATGGCCGTCTGTCTGCGGATCGTGACCCTTGGGAATTCATATTTTGCAAATACGTGGCCGAGGCGGCAGAAGGTCCCGGATGCAGCCGGGCTCCCCTCGAATTCGTTCGTGGAATCTCCGCACAGGATCCTGTGCTGGTCCAGGATCCACAGGTCGCCGCGCTTGCTGATGGGCTCGGCCGGCGGCTCCGGTACATCGTCGGGATCGTAGTTGCCGCGCCTGACTGCACGTCGACTCGCTGCCTGTACGCGACGGCGGGTGTAGTCACCACGGGTGCCGTCGCGAGCGAATCGACGAAAGTTCCCAATATCTGCCGAGTTCCTGGTACAAACTGCTCCGCTCGCTCGCTGGTTTGAATTGTCGGTCGAGGAGGAACGGGATCTGCATGAGGTGATGGCTGGCATGCGAACGCTACGAAAGGTTGTGTTCTTGGGGAGCCTCCTGGGAGTCTTGGCAGCGTCGCGATCCCTGCTCGGGCGTGTCCCCGATCGGCTGGAAACGATGGAGTAGGAAGTGGCTATACGAGGACCTGGGGTTGTTCTGTGACTACAGGATCAAGTACACCACGACGAAAGTCGGGCCAGCATGATACGTCGCATAACCTTTGGTGTGAAGTGTGCAGGCTCAACGGCGTTTCAGCGCAAAGGCTCCTCTCGC
>PMKP01000005.1 GCA_003157775.1 Myxococcales bacterium
GTGCAGCCCACCAGCGGCACCGGCAAGCTGATCTGGCAGGCGCTGGGCGCCAAGACGATCGAGCTGATACACCGCAACGTCCACGTCGAGGCCGTGCGCGACGACCTGGACACGCTGGTCCTGGACGCTGACCTGCTGGCAGCGGTGATAGCGGCCGACCCGACCAAGAAGGCGAAGGAGATCGAGATCAAGCTCACCGCCCGGTTGCGAAAACACATGGGCTCGCCCATCTACAAGTCGCTGTCCGAACGCCTGGAGGCGCTCAAGGAGCGACACGAGCGCGGACTGCTCCACAGCGTCGAGTTCTTGAAGCAGCTACTGGCACTGGCACGCGACGTGGTCGCCGCCGAGCGCGAACTGCCCCCGGAGCAGGACGAAGATCTCGGCAAGGCGGCTCTGACCGAGCTGTTCCAGCAAGTGAAGAACGACAAGACCCCGGTGGTGGTCGAGCGGGTCGTCGCGGATATCGACGAGATCGTGCGACACGTTCGCTTCCCCGGCTGGCAGCAAACAAGCGCCGGCGAGCGTGAGGTGAAGAAGGCCCTGCGCAAGACCCTGCTGAAGTACCAGCTGCACCAGGACGTCGAGCTGTTCGAACGCGCGTACGGGTATGTGAAGCAGTACTATTGAGGCTAGTGCTGGAGCCATTCACGCAGCCGACGCGCAAGCCGGTCTCACTTGCCGGCTGCGTGAGGCACCCTGCGTTTCGATGTCGTCAGGTACACGCTTCTCCGATCAAGCATGCTTTCCAAGAAAGCATCGTCGAGAATGCTAACCAAAGCGCGGAACTCTGGGAGAGTAGTGGGGATAATCAGCTTTCCTCCCTTCATCTTGACCTCCACACCAACGGCCTTCCCCACCTTTTCGACGGCGCTTGGATTGACATCCCGCTTGCTGGCTATGATTCCATGCAGTTTCCGTCGGATTCTGTCATTGGCTAGGGTCTTGATTTGCGTCGTATCTGCCGGGTTAAACGCTTTGGTTGTGAAAAAGCTGTCAATATCTGAATCAGTCGCCTCTGCGAAGTATTTCTCGATGTCGAGAAAGCGACGCACGACCAATTCGCTGCGGAAATACAGATCGCCCTCAGCGCTAAGGGCGTCAAGACGGTCTGGGAAAGCAATGCCCACCGAATCATTGAGCGTGAAGGATTTCCGAAAGAAGAGCACAACACTGCTCGGCCTGACCAGAGTGCGATTGTCGATGACTTGGAACAGAAAACGGGGCTGCGTTCCGGTGTCGATGGCGACCAACGCTTTGACTCCCTGGCCGGCGAGAACGTCGGGCCTAAGTTCGGGGACACCAGACGGGAGCTGGCGCCGGCAGTCGAGAAGGTTCTTCGGAAGCTCATACTTGAGCTTCAGGAGGCCGCCGTCCTCAGGAGTGAAGGCTGGAGCGTAGTCGTGGACTTCGGTGTCCTCGTTCAAGAAGCCCTTGCCCAGCTTGTCGAACTTGTCTGACAGATAGTCCTTGGCCTTCGAGTCAAGAGCCACCTGCGCCAGGCTACCGTCCCTAAGCATTGCGAGCAGTAGATCCACGTGTCCCTCCAGCGTCCTTGGAATGCAACCAAAGGTATTCCGATATTTGCACGACTTTCAGAGTCCCGGGGGCCAATGCCTTCGTCCTGCTGATAATGGTTACGGGTGCCCCTTCCGTAGTCTTGGCGCCGAAGAAGTGGTAGCCCAAGATGGCGAGCAAAGGATTGATGTGGAAGATCTGTTGCTGCCAGACGGCCAAGGCCATCAGGACAGCGAACACCACGAGTCCCGCCACGCTAGCGTCGTCTGCCTTCGCGCTGACGAGCGGGAGAGCGTAGGCAACGAGAAAGGCCAACGGCTCGCCTTCCTTCGTCGAAGGCTCAGATATCACCTTCGGTACGTCCGACCGCCACTTGCGCACGCCGTAGAGCAGGAGATGACAGACCACCACCGCGAGCACGGCCGCCACCGTCAGCCAAAAGGCCTCAGCTTGCTTTCCTCGCCCGAGCAGAACTGCGGCTTGCACGAAACCGACCGGAGCCAGAGAGGTCAGAACAACCAGGAGCTGTGCAAGTCTCGTCATCGTTGCTCACCGTGGAGAACGATACACGCGTTCGTACTTCCGCACCACAAGAGGAACGTGGAGCCCTTTTCTTGCTGTGGCTCGATCCTGGACTGCGTCCTAACCCTTTACTGGACGCCCGTCTTACGCGAGACTGCGAGGAGTCAACCTGAGGTGGCGGTCAGATGCAAGACGCGATTTCCATCCGCATTCTGGAGAAGACCCCCAATGATCGCGGCGATCTCTTCGCGCGGCTTATGGCCGACCTGTTTGTCGCATTGGGCTACGACAAACCCGACCTGAACATTCACAAGCCGGGTCGCGAGCTAGATATCTCGACAACCCACCGACTCGAACCTCGTCGTGCCATTGGGGAGTGCAAAGCAACCTCCAAGCCCGTTGGCGGAGACGACCTGAACAAGTTCGTCGGCGTTCTGGACGCCGAGCAGAGAGGCAGACGTCCTGTAACTGGTTACTTCATCTCGCTGTCTGGCTTCACAGTGACGGCCATCGAACAGGAGAAACGCCGCTCACGGACCAAGATTGTGACCCTCAGTGGATCTCAGGTGGTCGATGAATTGGTGAAGGGCCGTATCGTCGTGGCAAGAGATCGGGCAACTGAAATCGCCGGCCGCTGTTGTCCAGGTGACCTTGTTCTGACGCTTGATCCACAGGCCGAACTGCTCGCTCACAGACGGGGGTGGATTTGGGCAATTCGCTACACTCAAGGCGGGGCACTCACTCACTTTGTGCTGGTCCACTCCGACGGAACGCCACTCGCCCGAGTGATTGCGGACGAGGTCATTGCTGCTGACCGAAAGTGCCGCGGCGGACTCCACAAGCTCACCTGTCTGAACCCGATGCCTCCATCCCCTTCGGACAGCGACTCTCTCGTTGCCGAAGCTCTTGCTGCGTACCGGCAATACCTTGAAAACGAGTGTGGCTACATCCAACTTGACGGCCTCCCCGCCGACAGCGACGCAGGTTCGCGGCGCCTCAGACTCGAGAGCCTCTTTGTGCCCCTTTGTTTGGACGTTGCGGTCGAGACAGGAGGCGAAACGAGGACGTTGGAACGCCAAACGGTGGGTGCAGTCCTTGCGCAGCATCCCCGTCTCGCCCTACTCGCTGCGCCGGGTGGAGGCAAGTCAACCCTCGTCAGGCGGCTCGCGATCGCTTACGCCGATCCGGCAAGGCGCGAGCAGATCGCCGACGAACTCCCCTCTCGCAATTGGTTGCCGCTTCTCTTCCGGTGCCGTGAATTGCGCGGTCTGGCTCGAGGCTCGTTTGCCGAACTGCTCGAAGCCCTCTCGCAGCGGGAACTCGTCCGCCAGCATGCTGGTGTCTTCCGCGCCCACGTGGACCGCGAGTTGCTCGCAGGCAGGGTACTGCTCCTCGTGGATGGCTTGGATGAGATCTCCGATCCTGGTGATCGCGCCGCCTTCGTCTGCACTCTTCGCACCGCCCTCCATGCGTATCCGAGCATCGCCATGGTGGTGACATCGCGCGAAGCAGGCTTTCGGCACATCGCCGCCCATCTGGCCCCGGTCTGCACGCACGCCACGCTTTCGGCGTTCAACCCTGACGACATCCGCCGTCTGATCGTGGCGTGGCACCGAGAGGTTGTTGGCACCGCGGAGAAGGTTCAGTCAGACGCAGAACAACTCGCCCGCACTATTGTGCGGAACGATCGTATCAACCGCGTGGCCACGAATCCTCTTCTGCTTACTACGCTGCTTCTCGTAAAACGCTGGGTTGGCTCTCTTCCGACGCGTCGAGCCCTCCTCTACGGCAAGGCAGTTGAGGTTCTTCTCATGACGTGGAATGTGGAAGCGCATGAGCCAATTCCGGAGGAAGAGGCCATGCCGCAACTCTGCTACGTTGCATCTGGAATGATGCTTGAGGGGCAGCGGAAAATCAGCCGGCCACATCTGGCGGAACTGCTGCACGAGGCACGCGAGGCACTTCCGGCAGAACTCGCCTACGCAATAGACACAGTGGATGACTTCATAAAGCGGGTTGAGGAACGGAGTAGCCTTCTAATGATGAGTGGTCACGAGGTGGAGAATGGCCGCCTGGTCGAGTCTTTCGAGTTCCGCCATCTTACCTTCCAGGAGTATCTGACGGCCCGGGCTATGGTCCAAGGTTGGCATCGAAAGCGAAAAGACACTGACACCCTTGTGACCGTACTTGAGCCGCATTTCGAGAAGGAAGACTGGCGCGAGGTTATCCCCCTCGCTGCGGTGCTGGGCGGAAAGGCGACTGAGGAACTGATTCAGAGGCTGACACAAAGGGTCACCTCGCTGGAGGCTGAAGAATCGTCCGAAAAGCAGTCGGCTCTCCTGCTTGCTCTCGGCAGTTCTCTGGCAGACGAAGCAGTAGCACACCCTGACACTGTCCGGACGGCCCTGCATGCTCTAGTCAGGACCAGTTCTGGCTTGAAGCCCCCATCGTTTCTCCAGATGCTTGCCCGAGGAAAATACGGGGGGGCACTGCGAGATGAGGCACAGCGGGCCTTCTTAACAGCGCAGTCTGATTTCGTGCGTCCAGCTGCCATTCTGCGGGAAGTGGTCTGGTGGCAAAACACTGATGGAGAGACCGATCTTGCACCCAATCAGATGGCACAACGGTTCATCGAAATGCTCAGTCGAGCCGAAAGCCTTCTTCGCTGCGAAGGTGCACTGGGCTGCGCCGCTCTGCTGCGACGAACTCGCGGCTCCACCGCGCTGAGCATCAGCGCCCACGATGTGCGGCGCATAGGCGATTCGCTGGTGCCCCTCCTCTTCTCTGAGAATTCTGCAGAGCAGTTCGCAGCCGCTTGGGGCCTATATGAAGTGGGCCTCCATCGTGTCTGGGCGCCTACTTCACAGCCCGATGCTCTTGGGCGGATGTTTGTACTGTGGCAGCGCAGTGCAGCTTTGGGTGTTCGGATCAACATGCCATCCACAATCGCGAGTCAGATCATCGCGCCGCGCGAAGACAATGGTCGATGCGCTTCCATCAAGCGTAGCGAGTTTGCCGTCATACTTGATATGTACAAGACGCTAGAATATGACGACGAGAAACCCGCTGCCCTCGTGGTCGCTTGGTATCTACGCGCACTGAGTGACGAGGCTCTAGTTCAATATGTTCGGGACCTTCTCAAGTCCACGAAGTCAGGATCTGGAGTAGACGCCGATGGCCTGTTCAACGATCTCCTGCAGCACCTTGGTGAATCGAGAAAAGGCGGCAAGTAGTCCTTGT
>PMKP01000447.1 GCA_003157775.1 Myxococcales bacterium
CAGGCCAGAACCTATTTCCACATAATCGGCATGGCCGTTTGTCGAGCCGCGCGCTCATCGCTGCCACGCTCACCGGATCCCGCTCGTCCCGCTACCCCCGCTGCCCGTGCCCCGATCACGCCGGGGGTGGACTACTTCTGGCGAGCAGACCCGGACTACTTCTCAAGAGCGCCTCAGGTCTTGTGACGGAATTGACAATGCAGCACCACTACCACCGCGCTTTGGTCGTGTTGCGTGCACTGCAGGCAATCAAGCCGCCGCCAGACTACAAATACGCCGACTGGACTCCCGACCCTGGGTCGCTTTTGGCGGGGGTGACCGCTACCCTCATCCCTACCCTGATGCTTCTCAAGATGGACGATCAGGCCCTCGTTGAGGGAGAGCGATTCTTGAAGGAGCATCCCACGTCGCGGTCTTTCAATTTGGTCCATATGAACGTTGAGAACATCATCCGCGAGAAGCGCAAAATCGAAGCGGGCGTCAAAGAATCTGCCGACGCGATCGCGAAGCTTCGTCCCAGGAAGCGCGCCAATCCGTGCACGACTGGCAAGATCTACGAAGATAGCCACCAGTACCGAGAGGCGCGCCGCGACTTGGTGGCGTGCCTTGGGCTGGGCAATGGCAAGGCCTCGGATCGCGCCGAGACGACATACCGCCTCGCGTGGACGACGTATCAACTTGCCGACTTCAGGGCGTCGCGCAGGTGGTTGGATGAACTGGAAGCAAAGTATCCCGACGTCTATCGCGTCAAGGGCCGACTTATCGCCAACAGTCTCCCCATCGACGATTGAAGCCAGTCTTGTGCCAAGAATTGATCGAAGAAGACCGAAGCGGGTCCAGGCGGTTGGGGAAGGTGCCGGTGACCCCGCGAAGGGCGTGGAAAGATGTGGAAGGCACCCCGTGAACGGGACCACAGGCGGGGAGGGCGGATCGATGCTGTCACTGCCCCCTGCCCGGCGGCGTTCTGGGATTCGGGCCGCGATGCTCTCAATCGTGTCAGCAGGCGGCGCGTGTTCACGCATGACGAGGCCCTCCAGCACGGCAAATTCCCAGATGCGCGGGAGCCAAGCCCCGCCATCGTCCAGTTGAGCTCGGCAGAGGGAACAACCTGCCATGTGGCTCCGACGAGGGCGTCCGACGGCACGTGATCATCAGTGCCGTAAGTTTGAAGTTTCGTCTCCGTAGGTGAGTGTCGTCATGCCGCCCCTCGGGCCCCCACCCGGCAACGCCCGTCGCTGGTTCCTTCCGCGAGATGGTCAGGACCGGCTGGCTGTGCCGGTTTCAAAGGCATCCAAAGCGATCCGCAACTCGTCCACGGGTTCTCGGACCAGCTTTGTATCGTCGGTAGCGATCAGGATCTTGATAGTCTCTGCAGCATTGCCGGCCGAAACACCGGCGGCATCTGCCACCGATACGACCGTAGCCTCAAGCAGGTCTCTGACGTATTTTCTGTCTTCGTCCGAGCAGGCCCAGGACCCGATGAGGTCGGCCAAGCGGGCAGGTTCTATGAATCTTCTTTGCGTGCACAGGTTGTCCAGCGCCTGCTGAATGAGAACCCGTCCCTTCCGCTCCGCGCGTTCGACGTCAAGGAACGTCAGAACATCGTTCTGCTGCCATGCTCGCAGTAGATCCTGAGCAGCGAGGAGAATGTCGGCGCGCGCGCTCCCCAGCTCACCTACTCTCAGTGTGGGCCGGGTAGGCGCGGCGTGGTGGAGGACGGGGCGGAGGTGAAGCACGGTCCGGAGAGTGTCCTCAGGGCCATCCTTGGACTCAGGGTCATCCTTGGACTCAACCCGGATTTCCAGCAATCCAACCTCCACTGACCGCGCCAGCGACACCACGTCCTCGTCGATTTCCTGCTCCGTCGGGTTCCGGTCGACAAAAACTAGCCACGCCTCGTTTGCCCAGCGGGAGTTGGCCGCAGTCTCTGAAATTGACGAAAAGAGGAAGGCTCGGTTCCGACCGCGACAGGCCTTTACCTCGATCGATGCCAGTATGCATTCCGGCGTCACATCGACAAGGCGGAACAGCGTCGGATCGAGCTCGGGATTGCGGTCTCGCATCTGCGTCAGCGCGCTTGGTCTGAGCATGAGCATGTCAGGGTTGCCCCATTTCGTCGGATTGCACGAGTTGGAAAGAGACTTGACTCGACCCGAGAAATGGCTACTGAGGGCCACGGTGAGCGGGAGATGAAGGAATGACTCCCAGTACTGGGATGGCTTCCGCGATGGTTGGGCCGAATCGTCGGCCGAGGAAAGTTCAGTCGCGGTCGGGGATGCTGCAACCGCGTCGCCCTCGGCGCCCGCAACGCTGCTCAGCTTGTAGCCGCCCCATGGTCCGCGCGCTACCACGACACTGGCATCCTTCGCCCGCGCCGTATAGTTCGCGAAATTGGCGTCGAGGTCGTCACACTCGCCGGGGGAGATTCCGAAGTCTGAAGCCTTTTGCCGCACACCATCGAGAATCTCGCGTGCCTTGAGGGTCTGGCCGTCAGCCAAGAGCTTGCTCAGGGCCTGTTCGTAGCGCTGTTGAAGACCTGGGTACTTCGGGGGTCGAGGCATGCGCGGAGTGACAGTATACACCCTGCCCACTGTCTCCTAATGCTTGGCCGTCGTTCCTGTCCACGCAGACCCCCATGGCCGATGGAAGTGCGACGTTGTGACCGTTCTCCCGCACAAGCACTCGGGCAAAGCCCGCCTGTGCCGAACGCGTTTCCACCCTGCACTGGATGGGTGCCAGACACTTGATTGTAATTTGCGTCAATCCGAAAAGTGAGGCGGTGACTGTCGGTGGTGGGCGCTGGATAGGAGAATATCTACATGTCGTCAGCGAACCTCGTGTGCCGGGGCGCCGGCGGCCGAAGGGCAGTATTTGCCAGGTGGACCTGAGTGATGCCATGCTCGTCAACGGCCTGCCGCATGCGCCCTGACCTGAAGAAACTGCTCGCCAAGGGAGAATCGGAGACGCTCGAGTACAAGCGCTCGACGGGCGAGTTGCGCGAGGCCATGCAGACACTGTGTGCTTTCGCTAACCGGGCGGGCGGTAAGGTCGTCATCGGCGTGAAGCCGGATGGAAAGCCGGTGGGCCAACAGGTCAGCGACCAGACCCTGCACGAGATCGCAGTCGCGCGGGAACGGTTTGAGCCGCCCATAGATTTCGAGCTTGGACGTGTCGAGGTGGCGCCAGGTCTGGCGGTGCTCGTGCTGACCGTCGGCGGAATCAGCGATTCGGTACCCTTCACATACGAGGGGCGCCCCTATGAGCGCGTGCACAACACGACTCGAAAGATGTCGCAGGATCGGTACGAGGAGCTACTCCTGAGCCGCGCGCACAGCCGGCGGCGCTGGGAGAACCAGCCGGCCGACGAGCTCACGCTCAAGGACATCGACCGCGACGAGGTGTTCCGCATCGTCGGAATCACACAGTCGATCGGCCGCCTGGGCGGGCCTGTGGGTAGGAGCCTCCCCGACGTGCTGGATCGCCTGGGTCTCCAGAAAGGCGGGCGTCCCCTGCGAGCTGCGGTGGTCCTCTTCGGCAAGACATTTCTGCCGGACTACCCGCAGTGCGAGCTGCGCATGGCGCGGTTCCGCGGTACGGACAAGACAGAGTTTCTCGACCAGCGCCAGCTTCACGGACCGGCCTTCAAGCTCTTGGACGAGGCCGAGCTCTTCTGCCAGCGCCATTTCCCGTTGCCAGCGAAGATCGTCCCCGGGCAGATGAGGCGAGTGGAGAAGCCGCTCATTCCGCCCGATGCCATGCGGGAGATCCTGGTCAATGCCTTGATCCACCGCGACTACACCATTGCGGGTGGCGCGGTGTCGCTGGCGATCTTCGACGACAGGGTGGAGATCTGGAGCGCCGGTGGCTTTCCGAAGGGCATCACTGCGGACTCGCTGAGCCAGCGGCACCTTTCGGTCCAGCGCAATCCGCTTATCGCGGACATCTTCCACCGGGCCGGCCTGATCGAGAAATGGGGGCGCGGCACAAACCGAGTGATCGCCATGTGCCGTGAGGCCGGGATGACTGCCCCCAAGTTCGAGGAGATCACCGGGGCTGCGGTGGTGACGTTCAGGGTGAATGTACTCGGGTCTGGTGCCCCCTCCTCACAAGTCACCCCACAAGTCACCCCACAAGTCACCCCACAAGTCACCCCACAAGTCGTCGCACTTCTGGAAGCCGCAGCGGCATCTGCCAGCGCCAGCGACCTGCAGCGCGTGGTGGGTCTGAAGGATCGGGTCCATTTCCTGGAGAGCTACCTGCAGCCCCTGCTCGAAAGCGGGTGGCTGGCGCGCACTATCCCCGAGAAACCGACCAGCCGCCTGCAGCGATACAAGACGACCGAAGCTGGCTTGCAGGTTTCAAAGTCATCAGGATCGAGCGGCCGTGGAAGGAGCCGCTGAAGTCTCGTTCGAGGATCGCGGATGAGCTGGCGCTCAACGGGATGCCGGTGTGGAAAGACAGGGCCAGACATCGTCTAATGCGGCCCGGTGGCTTCGGGCATTGACCATACGAGTCCTCATGTTCCTGCGCCGAAGCTTCGCCGAATACAGTAGTGTCCACCGAGGGTTGACGCTTTCGACGCCGGAGTCGTAGTCAGCTATGGCTGGCTCCCGCATGCAACTTCAACCCTAGAGCGTCAATGACCTTGAGGATTGTGTCAAAGCCAGGACTGCGCTCACCGGAAAGCGCCTTGTAAAGGCTTTCGCGGGATAGACCAGCATCGCGGGCGACCTGCGCCATGCCCCTGGCACGAGCAATGTCGCCAAGTGCCTTGGCAACAAACGCTGCGTCCCCGTCAGCTTCTTCAAGACAGGCTTCGAGATAGGCAGCCATTTCCTCAGGGGTCCTGAGGTGTTCAGTAACATCATAGCGCGTTGTGGTGGTTTTGGCCATTGTGCTACTCCTGAAGGTTCCGTGCGAGCCGTAAGGCCGCTTTGATATCCTTGGCTTGAGTGCTTTTGTCTCCACCAGCCAAAAGGA
>PMKP01000120.1 GCA_003157775.1 Myxococcales bacterium
CTACTCTTGGTGAGCGGCTCAGCAAGACGGAATGTCTGGTCGTATGCCTTGGCGGGGTCCCGCTCATGCCCGATCTTCTCAGCCAATTCGCGGCTGGCAGCTGCTTGCGCGGCCTCCGCGGCCACCACATACGCGCGAAGCCGTTTCTCCAGCGCATTGAGATCGTCGGCCGCGTAGCTGAACCCAGGATCTTCAGCCAGCGCAAGTTTGAGAAACTCAGCCTTCTCGTGGTCGTCTTCCTGAACGACAGCGGCGCCGTAGAGTTCAACGGCTTTGAACCTGGTCACCTTAGGCCGCGAGCGTTCGGCGACTCTCTCGATGCGTGACGTGGCGGCACCCACGGACTTCAGCAACTCGACGCTCACGTGGTCCTGCAACTTGAACAGGTCGGTCGATGGGCCATCCACCTTGGCTGTACCAACTATCTCGCCGGTCTGTACCTTCACGAAACGCGCTGTCATGCGTACGCGTGTGCCCGAACGCTGAAAACCGCCCACCACAAGCAAAGACGCACCAAGCAGCTTCCCGACCCTGACCGCCGAAGTTGGGTCAAGGTCAGCCTTCGTCGCTTGGAGGCTCTGCTCGGCAAGCACCTTGTCAATCGCGCCGCGCTCAACCACCCGGATGTCAGGGACATCTCTCAGGTCGACTGATACCGTCTCACGAATCGCCTCGCCGACGGGGGAGCCTCCGCCCGATAGATCCTTGAAAGGCATGACGGCAACGATCTGCGCAGGCTCCCCCTGCGCGACGGCCGGTGGGCTCCTATCGCGGTTGTCCGCAGAAGGTTGCACAGCGGGAGCGACGGTTGTTGGTTCGCTGGGCCTTGCAGCCTGCCCGGCTGGGGTGTGTTCCGGCCCCCGACACGCCCCAAGAAGGACAACGGTGAGAATGAGTGTCCGCATCACTTGTTCCAATCTGCAACCAACCTGTAGAGCTTCTCGGCGAGTCCCTTGGCGAGGTCGTCTTGGGCCTCGAACGGCCGCTTGCGCTTTGAAGTGACCATGAACGAGTCAAGCACAACGCCGTCCTCGACACGAACGAAACGCGTGGTCACGCGATACGCACCGGCCGAGCGCTGCACGCCGCCGACTACCACAACCTGCGCGCCCTTCTGGTGCCCCGCCTCCATGACCGAACTCTTGTCCCAACGAAAGTCACCCGCCCGATCCAGCTCGCCGAGGGCACCGTCGAGCGACGTACGTTCCAAGATGCTGACGCGGCCGAGAATATCTCGGTGTTTGGCGAACAGCTCCTCGGGGGCCGTTTCTGCAACGCCCTCGGCGAGTTGTTTGGAGTCTGGTTCGGCGGCGAGGGTCTTGAATGTCAGGAAGCTAATACGCAATGGCCCCCCGTTTCGGCCGCTGGCCGATGCCTGCGATGTGCTTGCAGACGCCCGCGATCCGACTGGCTTCGGCATGGCCATACCGTCAGGCTGAAGGGTGGGCGTGGCCGCAACCGGCTCATCGCCACCCAACGCAGAATTTCTGCTAACACCACCCGGGCGCGGGCGATGGCTTGCGCGCAACCTGCACCACCACTGCGGCCAGTACGCACGCGGCGACACCGATCATCGCCAGGAGAAACCCGCTGGAACGCGCACGTCCGAGCGATGGCGGAACCGCCACGGAACCACCGAGGTCGACGAAGGGCGTGGCCGACACACTACGGGCGCCATCGGGAATTGGCGGAGTCACCGTCGGGGCTTCTGCGGCCACCAAAAGAGCGTCTAGTGCAGAGATCACTGCCTCGCACGATTGTGGTCGGCTGTCCGGCTCTTTTGCACCCATCTGTTCGATCAGACACACCAGCGGTTCGGCGATTCCCAACGAGCGAAGGGTTTCCGACGGGAGAGGTTCCTGAGCGTTCTTGACCACAAGTGAGATCGGGTCGTCGGCGACGAATGGCGGGCAGCCGCTGAGCATCTCGAACAAGGTGAGGCCGAGCGCATATATGTCCGCCCGCTGATCGACCGTGCGCCCCATGGCCTGTTCAGGGGCCATGTAGCCGGGCGTTCCCATGAGCATCGCCACGTTGGTGAGCTGTTGTCCGGCGTCCTGTATGCGGGCGATGCCAAAATCGACAATCTTTACGTGCCCGTTCGCATCTACGATAAGGTTCGATGGCTTGACATCGCGGTGCACAATTCCCGCGCGGTGGGCGACGCCAAGCCCCTCTGCCGCCTGCCTCGCGAGCCGCACTGCCTCGGTGGGGGGCAGCCGGCCACGTTCCCTCATGACCTTGTCGAGCGAAGTGCCCTGCACCAACTCCATCACGAAGTAGGACTTGCCGCTTCCGTTAACGCCGAAGTCGTATACTTGGACGACGTTTGGGTGCGTCAGTCGCGCGATCACCTGCGCCTCACGCCGGAAACGCGCCAGGAATTCCGGTGTGGCGTCCAGCATGACCTTGATCGCGACCTCCCTCCCCAGTTCTGGGTCGTGGGCGCGGTACACCTCGCCCATACCGCCCCGCCCAAGGAGCGTGAGATTCTCGTAGCGTCCGAATGCCTGGCCCAGCGCAGAGCCCATCGGCACAGTATAGTCCTCGCGGTCCAGATTGGGCCGTCGATGTTGGGCGCCCACGACGGCAATGAGCGTGGGCTTTTCTATTCGTCGTCGCCGTCGCCGTTGAGGATGTCCGTGTTGATGGTTTCCACATGAGCCTTCAAGTCACGCTCATGCGTCACCTTCGAACGGAGTTCGACGAGACATTCGCGAAGACGCTCCTCCAACCGCTGACGGGACTGCCAAACATCGGAGTGTGCCGGGGAGTGTGCCGGCCTGATGCGATCAACTCTCTCTTCCCCGTCGTACGTCCAGACGACGTACCCTCTGTAAAGTTCTCCCTTGGCCATGCCGCTCCCCCTACGTTGCAGTGCCTTTCTTGTTCAGCCGAAAACCGACGCGGCACGCTCCGGCAATCGCCCCCATCCCGTCAGGGGGAGATTCGACCGTGAGCGTGAGTGCGATCTCCGCGTCGCAGCTCGGACACGAAACGACATCTTTCTCGAGAGCCCACGGCCCCTGATCGCTGAGCCCATACGTGAAAGGCTGGCGGCAATCTAGGCACAACCAAGTACAGGATTGATAATGCAACATGCGCTCTCCGGCTGTCAGGGGTTCATCGGCGACTCAAGCACTCTGCGGCCTTGCGATCAGGAAACGCCGCATCGAGAGCCACTACATAGTGGCGGTTGTCTTTGAACTTCACGCCGAGATTCTCTCGCAGTGCATTGCGAGCATCGCTAAAGGCCTTCATCCGCTGCTTCTCATTTCCGAATGCCGCCACCCACGTGCTGTCGCTGTGGGCGACAGCGGTAAGCGGAATGAACCAGCAGAGCGCGCAAGACAGAAACCAAAGCCGCAGTCGCATTCTTCTTCCCCTGGTATGAATATGCTGGCATTTGGCGGAAGATGTCAACGCAAACGCGATAGTGGGAAACACGTGTCAGGTGCATAGCCCTTTTGAACAGGGTTCTTCTGTGTCGGAAAACCCTCCCGGCGTGGGATCAAGGCAAAGCAGCCCGAACCGCCACGGCACGGGTCGCGATTGGGATGCTCGCTGACGAGAGCCCCTTGGCGCGCGCCGTGAGCTTGAGCGTGCCCGGCTCTTTCGAGGATTGCACGATGATCTGGGCCAGGCCATTGAAGACGCTGCGGCTCCAGGCCACTCTTGCGGGATTGTCCTGCAGGTGCAAGGCCACGCCTTTGTTGAGGCCGGCCACAGGGCCGTAATTCGCCAGAGTCACCGCGAGGGCGTTTTCACCGGCGCGCAGTAGCCTTTTCACGTCGTAGACCGAGGCGGCGCGCGAGTCGCCCGCGCCACCGATCTTTTGGCCATTGAGAAAGACCGCGACGCCGCCGTCAATCTTGCCAAACCAGAGTTCAACCACGGGCATGGCCAGGTCCTTGGCGGAGACTTGGAAACGCGTGCGAAAGACCGCCCTCTCGTGAAGCCCCAGTGGGCCTTGCTCCTTGTTGACATCGGCACTCTGCCAGCCGGAGTCGTCGAATTTCTCCGCGACCTCGGGAATGTTCGCGTCGTAGGCGTTGATCCCTTTCTTGTAGCGCCAGCCGTTGATGGGCAGTGAACGAGATGTTGCAGTGGGGACAAATGTGTCAGGCTCGTGCGAGCTTGGGTTGCCGTTGCCCACGCCGAGAATCCGGCCAGGGCCTTCCAGCTCGAAGCTGATGGGATGGTTC
>PMKP01000233.1 GCA_003157775.1 Myxococcales bacterium
AGACTGTGGTGAAAAAGCTAACTATCCGCTGCGCCAGCGCTGCGCGATCTCAGCGGCAATCTCATCCAGTCTGCGGCCGTCGGTGTCGATCACCTCGTGGGCTATGGCCTGGTAGAGCGGCGCGCGCCGCTGCAACACCTCGCTTACTTCTTCGGTGAAACTCTTTCCGCCGGTCAGCGACGGCCGGTTGGAATCGCGCCCGATGCGCGCGACGATGGTGGCGGGTGTGGCTCTAAGCCAGAAGACACGCCCGTGCTCGCGCAAAGCTGCGAGGTTGGCTTCGCGCTCGACCACCCCGCCGCCGCAGTCCAGGATCTGTCCATCCTCGGCGCCGAAGCGGCGGCAGACTTGTTCTTCCAAATCGCGAAAATGGTCCCAGCCGCGCTCCGCGACCAGATCGGGAATGGGTTTGCCTGCCAGCCTCACGATTTCGTTGTCCAGACTCACCACCCTCCGTCCCAGCATCCGGGCCAACCGGCGCGCGATGACGCTCTTGCCGGCTCCTCGGTATCCGACCAGCACGAGATTCATAGCCGCGCGTCCAACACCCGGTGCATGATCTCCTTGGGCGCCGGCTTGCCTGTCCACAACTCGAACTGCAATGCGGCCTGACCGAGGAACATCTCGGTCCCTTCGATCACGCGGCACCCCGCCGCGGCGGCATCACGTAAGAGCAGGGTCTGGCGCGGGTTGTACACGGCATCAAAGACCACCAAGTCGGAGCGCAAGCGATCGCGCGGCACCAGAGTACGCTCGCTTTCCGGCTTCATGCCGACCGGCGTGCAATGCAGAAGGATCTGCGCCCTGGCCAAGCCAGAGGCCAAGCTGGCGTCGGTGAGCAACTCGGCCCCGGCGGTGCAGCCCGCGCGCTCAGCCACGTCGCGCGCCAGCCGCGCCAGCTCCTCCTCGACAGCGCCCAGGATGAGCAGCTCAGCCGGCTTGGCGGCAATCCCAATCGTGATCGCCAGGGCCCGCGCAGCCCCACCTGAACCGAGTATCAGCACGCGACGGCCCGCCGGATCCGCTCCGGCTTGGCGTAGCGCACTCAGAGCGCCCAACCCGTCGACGTTCGCCCCGCGCAAGCGACCGTCCTGCATGACCACAGTGTTGATGCAGCCGATGGCGCGGGCCATGTCATCGACATCGTCGACCAGAGCAAGGGCGGCCAGCTTGTGCGGCATGGTGATGGAAAGGCCGCGGTAGTCCATCGCGCGAGCGCCGGCAAACGCCTCGGCGAGCCGCGCTGGCTCGACATCGTGAGCGACATAGACAAGTGGCAGATTCAGGGCTTCGAAACCGGCGTTGTGCAGAGCGGGCCCCAGCGAATGGCGGGCGGGAAACCCGAACAGAGCGCAAACCCTGAAGCTGGCGTCGATGCGACTCATGAAGAATATTGCTTCTTCATAGCACGACCGACCCCGGACAAAAGGGCCCCGGACGCCAAACCCCGAGGCCGCGTCAGTTCACTATGATGTTGTTGATGACGGAGTTGTTGTCGTCGCAGGCGTTCTTGCCGGAATTGCACAGAACCTGGTTCACGCCGCCGGCTCCACTTCCGCTGGTCATGCCCCCGCCTCTTGGTCCTATGACAACCTCAAGCACGACCGAGGTCTTGTTGTCGAAGCCGGTTCCCTCGGATCGCACCACCACCACCTGGTTCCCATTCACGTCAGGGCCGTCGCTGACGTACTTGCCCATCCGGCAGTCGGCGGTGTCGTTGCGAACATAGACGGTGTAATTGCCCATGAAGGTATTGGGCGCGCCATTGGGATTGTCGCCGGGAATCGGCTCCGTGCGCGACACGCTGGTCGGATAGGACACCTGGTAGAGGGCAACCCCGGCCGCGTCCCGCATGATGGCACCTCGGCCGACCGGCTGGCCCTTGCCATCGAGCGAGTTTGGTATCTCGTCGGCTGGATGGGCCACGTGCCCAGTACCGCCGAGCATGGCCGGAAAATCGACCTGAGCCGGGCCATTCAGAATGTCGGACGCGCGTTCGAGACCTGCCTCGGCAACATACAGGGCCTGGTTGTGTATGTTGGTGTTGGCGGCTATCTGGACGTTGCCCCCGGTCAGAAACACGCCGGTCAGGCCGATTCCCAGAAGGCCGATCATGGCCAGCATGACGATGACCAGAACCGCGCCGGCCCGTCCGTCTCGGCAGCCGACTGGACTGCCGGTAGTCGCAGCACAAGAAGGTCGCAACGAAGAGGGCATAAGGCAGATCTCTATAGCTGAGCATCGACAGCCAGGGCCACCAGCTTGAGTCCGCCTTGCCCGGCTCCCACCGCGAGCTACATTTCACGGCAGGGACTCACATGGCCGAAAAGGATCCGGTTTGCGGAATGATGGTTGATCCCGCGAAAGCTGCTGGCACGCACGAGTACAAGGGCACTCTCTATTACTTCTGCAATCCGTCCTGCCTCGCCCGTTTCAGGGCCGAGCCAGAGAAGTTCTTGGCGCCCAGCTTCCGCCCCATGGGAATGGCCGGAATGGGCCTGGTCAGGCTGGGCGCGCCGCGCCTGGCGGTCCATCCGTCGCAGGCAGCCGCGGTGCCACGGCCGGCCGTCGCGACGCGCTACCTATGCCCCATGTGCGCAGGCGTGACCAGCGACAGGCCAGGGGCGTGCCCTAAGTGCGGCATGGCCATGGAGCCCGAGACCGTTACCCCGGAGGAGCCGCCAAACCCCGAGCTGGCAGACATGACCCGGCGGTTCTGGACCGCGCTTGGCCTGTCGGCGCCGCTCGTCGTGTATGGCATGGCTGAGATGGTGCTTGGACATTCGGCCTTTCACTTCCTGTCCGCGCGTCGGCTGGCCCTGGTCGAGATGGCGCTCGCCGCGCCGGTAGTGCTGTGGGCCGGCTGGCCGCTCTTGCTGCGCGCGTGGCGATCGATCGTTCGTCGCAGCCCGAACATGTTCACCCTCATCGGGCTGGGCACTGGGACGGCCTTTTCGTTCAGCGTGATAGCGGCCCTGTTTCCCGAGGCGCTGCCGGCTGCGTTCCGCAAGCCTGGGGCGCCTGCTCCGCTCTACTTCGAGCCAGCCGCGGCCATCACCACCTTGGTTCTGCTCGGCCAAGTATTGGAATTGCGAGCGCGGCGGGCCACCGGCAGCGCCATCCGCGCCCTTCTGCGCCTCGCCCCGAAGAACGCGCGCCGGGTTTCCCCGGACGGCTCTGAAAATGACGTTCCCGTCGAGCAGGTGCAGGTGGGGGATCGGTTGCGGGTGCGGCCGGGCGAGCGCGTGCCGGTCGACGGCGTGGTCGAGCACGGCACAAGCGCGATCGACGAATCCATGATCACCGGCGAATCCCTGCCGGTGGACAAGGCGCCCGGCGACAAGCTGACCGGCGGCACGCAGAACGGCTCGGGCAGCTTGCTCATGCGCGCCGAGCGCGTGGGTGCCGGCACCCTGCTGGCGCAGATCGTGCGGAGGGTGGGCGAGGCCCAGCGCAGCCGCGCACCCATCCAACGGCTGGCCGACCACGTGTCAGGTTGGTTCGTGCCCGCGGTGGTCGCGGCGTCGCTGGTCACCTTCGTCGTGTGGGCGCTGGTCGGGCCCGAGCCTCGGCTGGCCTATGCCCTGGTGAACGCGATAGCCGTGCTCATCATTGCTTGCCCCTGCGCTCTCGGCCTGGCCACGCCCATGTCCGTGATGGTGGGCATGGGTCGTGGGGCAGCCGCGGGCGTGCTGGTGCGCGACGCTGCGACCCTGGAAACCCTGGCCCGGGTCGACACGTTGGTGCTGGATAAGACCGGCACGCTGACCGAGAGCAAGCCCAAGCTGCTTTCTGTGCAGGCCGAGGGCTTCGCCCCTGACACGCTCCTCGCCCTTGCCGCCAGCCTGGAACGTGCGAGCGAGCACCCCTTGGCAGCGGCCATCGTTCGTGGTGCGGAAGAAAAGAAGTTGGCCTTGTCTTCCCCACAAGACTTCCGCTACCAGCCAGGCCGCGGCGTCAGCGGTCAAATCGACGGTCATGTGGTTCTAGCCGGCAGCGAGGATTTCCTGCGTGGGGCTGGCGTCGATTCGACGACTCTCGCGATCTTGGCGGAAAAGCCGCGCAGCCAAGGTCATGCCGTCGTCATGGTGGCGATCGATGGCAAGCCCGCAGGCGTGCTCGACCTGGCCGACACGGTCAAGCCCTCCGCAGTCGAGGCGCTTGCCGGGCTGCGGGCCGAGGGGTTGCGCCTGGTGATGCTGACCGGTGACCACCGCGCCGCGGGCCAGGCCATCGCCAAAGAATTGGGCATCGCCGAGGTGCTGTCCGAGGTCAGCCCCGGCGACAAAGCCGATGCCATCAAGCAACTCCAGGCCCAAGGCCGCGTGGTGGCCATGGCTGGCGACGGCGTCAACGATGCGCCGGCGCTGGCGCAAGCCCAGGTCGGCATTGCCATGGGCAGCGGAACCGACGTGGCTATCGAGAGCGCCGGCATCACCCTGGTCAAGGGTGACCTGCGCGGGATCCTGCGCGCCCGGCGTCTTGGCCGTGCCACTCTGGGCAATATCCGACAGAATTTGTTGTTCGCCTTTCTCTACAACAGCCTCGGCGTGCCCCTGGCTGCCGGCGTGCTTTACCCGGTGTTCGGCCTGCTGCTCTCGCCCATGATCGCAAGCGCCGCCATGAGCCTCTCGTCGGTCTCGGTCATCGCCAACGCGCTCCGCTTGCGCAAGCTGGCGTTGTGACAAGGCCCGGCTTGCCCCCCCTCACTCGTGGACCTACGGCCACTGGGCATTAACGTGTGCGCTCACACAAGTGGTCACGTTGAGGGGAACGTCACTTGCGGGAAGCGCGTCAGGAGCGAGGGTAACCCTGACATCGAAATTGGCGGGCGCACTCTTGAGACACGAATAGAGGTTCAAGGTGGGATCGGTGACCGTCAACACAATGCTGGTTCCACCGGCGCCACTTGAGGGTCTGCTATAGGACGCGACCAGCAGACCGGCCGTGTCGCACAGAAGGCCGCCGTCGCTGTCCACCGTACTGAGCCCGGCGTCCACGGATTCGGCCGGGGCTTCTGCATCGCCGCTCGCCCTCGACGCCTTCTTGCCTGCGAAGAGGACGATGTCTATCGCATCGATGAAGGCGAGGTCGGTCGCGCCAGTCACCTCAATCGAGAGCAGTCGGACGTCCACGTCCAGTCCGGCCAAGACACCAGGTAATTCCTCCAGCACCAGGTTGAACTGCATCGGAACCACTTGTTCGACTGCGTTGACCGGCAGGCCAGCGTCAAGAGCGGCAATGGGTGGCCCACCGTCAGGGACGCCCGGGGAGAGAGCGGCCTCGCCATCGACAGACGCATCGCCATCGGTGTCAACCGGAAGAGCGGCGTCGCTGGCGACAGGCGCATCGTATTCAACACCGGCGTCATCGCTGGCGTCGACACTCGCGGAAGAATCGGGCTGGGCGGGAAGGCCGGCGTCGATACCGAAGGGCAGCAACCCGGAAGATCCGGGAACAGTTGGACCGAGAGCGGTCAGGCAGAGCTTCCCGCACTTGACGTCCACTTCCGCCAGGCTATTGCAGCCCAACCCACCCAGAACGAGCAGGCCCGCCAGGGCGGGCGCCAATCGGAAGTCACCTGATTGCATCCCACTGTCTCCTAGAGAAAAACAATCATTCCGAACTTGGTGGTCGGACCTCGGTAGGTCACTTTGGGGTCCGAGGCATCGAGACCGAGGTTCGCCGCTTGATTGACGGTTTGCTGGAAGTCGTTCACGGTGGTACGCATCCACGTCACGCCAACACGAAAGTAGAACGAGAATCGTCGACCAGAGGTAGTGAGACCGACCAGGGCGTTCAGGTAGTCGTAACCAACCTTCCTAAGTGAGGCAATGTCTTCGTTTTGTCCGCTAAGCCAACGGACCGAGTTGTTGGCGTCGCCGTCAAAGTAGTGGCCGCCTTCCGCGGTTAGCGACAGGGGAACCCATCGCGGACTGATGAGAGTGACACCACCCCGGATGGCGAAGCTGATCAGGTTGAATCCGCCGCCCAGTTGGGCATGAATCCACCGTCGTGGGCGCCAAGTAAGCAGAAGACCAGTGTCGGGCAGAATACCTGACACGCCGAGATCCAGGCCAATACCGTAGGGCAGAAGCTCACCGCCGGTCTTGGCTGTCGTTGCCACCTGCGGGACCTGGGGCGTGGGCTCGGCGACCTGTGGTTTGGTCGCGAGCGGGGGCGCCGGATTGGGTCCCGCTGGCACGGGGGACGTTGCGGGGGCGTTCGCAGCGGGGGCCGAGGTCGTCTCGGTCGACCCAATGGGCGTTGCGGTTGGCCCAGTTGACTCTGTCGGTGGTTGGGGCGTCGGGTTCTGCCCCGCCGGTACGACGGGCGTAGCCGGCCCCACAGGTGCTGAAACTGCGGCCTCGGCTGGCAACGGCGGCTCGATCCGCTGCGCCTGGGCGCGGGCCACCGAGCTGGCGGTCACTATCGGTAGCACCACGGCGAGGATAGGGACCGCTCTCCGACAACTCGTGGCTCGCGTGCCTCGCCTCACGGCATACCGCCGCACTTCCGTTCGCTTCATCGCCAGGCCTCCTCCCGACCCTTTTTGCTGGGATCCATCTCAGCAACGCAATATGCCAGATTTCAACCGATTGAAAACAGTTCTTGTCGACTAGGTCGGTGACCACGACCTTCAAACTACGCCGACGCAAACCTGGCCGAGCAAAACGACCACCAGCGGGCCACAGCCGCGCTGGCCCCGAACTGACACCAGATGATCTGTTCCGGTCTCATGACTGGTACCTGAAACTACAGGGGTTCCTGGAGAGCCACCAGCGGCGAATGCCGTCTCCCCATTCTTGCTGTTACTAAATGTCGGTATATATTCATAAGTACAAACATTTGGTAACACTCAGGCAGCCAGCCATGACACCGCTCGATCTTCTGCATTCTCATCCGGTCGCACGCACCCGTGACCTGGAACGAGCGGGGCTGTCGCGTGTTGCTCTCCAGCGACTCCTTCACCGAGGTGTGGTGACGCGTCTCCGCCGGGGGGTCTATGCCCGCTCTGGAGAAGCCGAGATTACCGAACACCACGACCTAGCCCTCGTCGCCTCCCGCGTTACGCATGGAGTGATCTGTCTCCTGTCCGCTCTGCGCTTTCACCAACTGGGAACGCAAAGCCCTGCCGAGGTCTGGGTGGCAATTGATCCCAAGGCACGCAAGCCGCGTTCTGATGTGCCGCCGACGAGGTTCNNGGTCTGGACGTTGCCCTGGAGGCTCTGCGGGAATATCGACGCAGCCGCCGCCCACTGGATGAACTGCTCCAGGCCGCACAGGCCGTGCGCGTGGCCAAGGTGATGCGCCCATATCTGGAGGCGCTGACGACGTGACCACCGCGAAGCTCCGGAACGTGGGCGCATCTGTTCGTGCGAGGCTGCTTGACCTGGCCAGGAAGAGCGGGGATGAGTTCAACTACGTCCTGACCCGGTACCGCGCTGCCGGCCACCCTGCCCTTCGCGCTGACCACGGAATTTGCAAACGACCAGCAGAAACAGAACCAGTGGCGTGCCTTCGTCACCAAGGCACACCTCCCTCACAAGACGCTGACCCTGGCAGATGTGAACACCCGGCTTCGCACCTTCCTGATGACGGTTCTGGCCAGCCTGGCACAGACAGACCGCCGCCTTGGAACATGGAGCCCCGCCCTGGGATGGAAAGAGTGAAACAACCGACCCGTTCTGACAATCATCCGGCGGCGCGTCGGATTCGTCCGACGCTGGTGCGGCGCACTGGCGGGGGGTGCCCCACCCTACCCCTGGCATGCGTGACCCAGGTTCGCAGGCCCGGCTTCATCCTGCAGGACGATAGCTAACTGGGCGCTGCCCATCATTGCCGACAGCACTTCTTGAATTTCTTGCCACTGCCGCAAGGGCACAGGTCGTTCGATCCGACTTTGGGGCTGTCACGGCGTATCGGTTCCTGGCGCGGGAACGCCGGTTTGAATGAGGGGTCGTCGTGTTGTTCGGTGCGCACCTTGGAATGGTCTGGGTGTGAAGGGTCGTCGACCACGCTCTTCCACATCTTGTAGTGGCGCTCGAGCCGCTGGCGGTAGCCCTCGTCGTCGGCAATGATGTCCGTGAACAGCTCAAGCAAAGCACGCGACATCGAGGATTGCGGGTTGAGAGGGTCCAGAAAAGTCTGGCCTTCGTCTTCAAAC
>PMKP01000364.1 GCA_003157775.1 Myxococcales bacterium
GCCTCGACGACGATCGAGATCCGGCAGGATATTGGGCAGGGTCAGGTTCTTCTCGCTGAACTGCTCCCACCATCGGAATGCTCCTCGCAGCCGCAGGTCCGTCGACGTCGAGCCCGAGAAGCCCCAGACGCGCAGGCGTTTCGAGAACCATTGATAGATCGGCGTGAGCTGGGGGTGGTTGTTCTGAGCCGCGGCCGATAGAAAGAGGCTGTTCGAACGGGTAAGCGCCTCGATTGCCTTGTTCTCACCGGACAGGTTTCGCCCGAAATCGAAACTTTGCCCGTCACGGGAATACCATTCCTGTTTCCGCCCAGAGGGCCATGCGTTCAACCATTCCTCGACCACAGCATCATCGCTGACCGCGAACCCGTACTCGTAGCGAACCCCGTCCACCATCATTTGGACCGCGAACATTGAAGGCTTGCTTGCCTCAGCGGTCAGCAGGTGTGGATGTCGTGGAATCCCTAAATCGGGTTGCCAAGTCCTCTGGGAAAAGGCAACGGCCTTTGCCATGAACGCAAGAGCGTCCAGCACGTTCGACTTTCCCGAGGCGTTGGCGCCATAGATGGCTGCCACCGGCAGAAGTGTCTCGCTCAGGCCTACCGGATGGATGAGCCCTGGGTGACCTTCGCTCGCGGCGACGAGCGAAAGAACCTGCTCATCACGCAAGGAGCGATGGTTCTGGGTGCGAAACTCGATTAACTGACCATCCACGCGCATAGCTTATGCGTTTTAGATGCCAATTGCGACAAACTTGTACACATATTGGGACGAAAGCGCGTGCACATGCCCGCGTATACCTGTTCGCAAGACCTGCCAACCGCGGCCTACCGGCCGCGGCGAGGCGCCCCAAACGGACACGAGCACGGACAGGATGCCAGCCGCATACTGGTCCGAACGGAGTTTCTGCGACGCACAGGCTACGTCTTGGAAATCAGCCGTGCCGTGATGACGCCTTCGATCTTGCGCAGCTTCTCGACCTGGGCCTCGGCCACGTCGCCGTCGATGTCGATGATGTTGTAGGCCAGATCGCCCGCGCTCTTGTTCATCATGTTGACGATGTTGATCTTGTCGGCGGCCAGCACCGTCGTGATCTGGCCCACCATGTTGGGCACGTTGGCGTTGGCGACCACGATGCGATTGCGGCCCATGACTGGCAACGCGCACGCAGGAAAGTTGACCGAGTTCTTCACGTTGCCGTTTTCCAAGTAGTCGCGCACTTGCTCCACCGCCATGACCGCACAGTTGTCCTCGGCCTCTGGTGTGGACGCACCCAGGTGGGGGATCGGGATCACGTTGGGCACAGCCAGCAGGTCATCATCGGGGAAGTCGGTGACGTAGCAGCCCACCGTGCCGGCCTTGATCGCTTCGAGCAGGTCGGCATTCTTGACCAGCCCCCCGCGCGCCAGATTGACGATGCGCACGCCCTTCTTCATCAAGCCGAACTTGTCGCGATTAAGCATGCCCTTGGTCTGGTCCATGAGCGGGACGTGCAAGGTGATGTAGTCAGATTGGGCCAGCAACATGTCCAGGCTGGTGGCGCGGCGAACCGTGCGCGCCAAACCCCAGGCCGCCTCGACCGAGATGTACGGGTCGTAGCCTGCCACCTCCATGCCCAGCGCCATCGCATCGTTGGCTACCATGACGCCGATGGCGCCCAACCCGATCACTCCCAGTTTCTTGCCTTTGATCTCGGGCCCCACGAAGTCGTTCTTGCCCTTCTCTACCAGCGCCCCAACTTCCTTGCCCTTGCCCTTGAGTGTCCCCACCCACTCGATGCCTGGCACGATCCGGCGCGACGAGAGCAGCAGCCCGGCCAGCACCAGTTCCTTGACCCCGTTGGCGTTGGCCCCTGGGGTGTTGAACACCACGACACCGCGCTTGGAACATTGCTCAACCGGGATATTGTTCACCCCGGCACCGGCGCGACCGATGGCCTTCACCGAAGCGGGCAACTGCATGCTGTGCATGTCTGCGCTCCGCACCAGGATGGCGTCAGGATTGAGGATTTCCGAGGCGATCTCGTATTGCTCACGCGGGAAACCTTGCAGGCCGATCGGGGCAATTTTGTTCAGGGTCTGGATCTTAAACATGGTCTCCCTTCTACTTTCTCTGTGGCTGGCACTTCGCCTGCCACCGCGGACGCATCCTGTCCGATAACTTTCAGAGCGTCTAGCCCCCAAAATGCACATGCAATTGCCGCAAGCGGCCATCGCGCGCTGCACATTGAAAGAACTATCGCCGCCCTGGCGCCGCGTGACCGCGCCCGCTACCATGTTTGCATATGCTTCCCTGGGTAGGGTTCTTTCTGGGCACGTTGCTACCCGCGGCGCCAACCGTGGATCCCGGAGAACGTCCGGATCGTGCCGCCGAGGCCCTTCCAGCCGAGGCCCTCGTCCCGATCACCGATGAGCGGGCTTCCCACCTCATGCCGCCCTTGCGCGAACGGAGCAAGAAAGAACTCTGGCTGGCTGACAAGGCCCACCGCCCCGACGTCCAC
>PMKP01000188.1 GCA_003157775.1 Myxococcales bacterium
CGTTCCGCAAGGACCATCGAGTTCTGGTACGACTCAAGCGCGCCAGCGAGGTCCCCGTGCCCTTCTCGCGCAGTTCCTAGCCTAAGTTGGGCCAAAAAAAGGCTGTGCAGGCTTGCGGTGTTGCTTGCATCCGGTGCCGCCGTCTCCGCGGCCATTGCATCGGACTTCAGGAAAGAGCCAAGCGCACCGACTTTGTCCTGCTGCACTTCTTGCACCATACCGATCTCAAATTGGGCCGCTGAAAGCGTGGTCCGCGCCGTGGTGTTGCTTGGATCCGCTGCAATCAGCCGTTCCGCAATTGCCACCGATCTCCCAAGTGACACCAGCGCCCCTTCCCGGTCCAATTGCAAGAATTGTGCAATGCCCATTCTATGGAGGCACTCACACATGAGCTCCTGGCAGGTGGCGTTGCTCGGGTCCCTCGCGGCTAGCTGCTCGGCGATCGCCAGCGACTTCCGGTGCGACACCAGCGCCCCGTCCAAGTCCCCTTCCATAAGCTGCACACCGCCCACGAAGTTATGGCTCGCAGACAGGTCCCGCTGCCAGGAAGCGTTGCTCGGGTCCCTCGCGGCTCTTCGTTCCAGCAGGGGATGGGAGAGGTCGAGCAAGGCGCGAGCAGAGGCCAGGTTTCGGCAGGCGATGACCCTGTCGGAGAGAGAGACCGCCGCGTTGGCCACATCTCCCTGCACATCCCCCAGTCTCGTCGCTACCAGGAGTGTCGGCAGGGCGACGAGGAGCGAGTCCAACTCCCACGGCGCATCCAGCTTCTGCGCGCCGGAAATCGCCCAAGTTCGGGCCACGATATGCCTGGCTACGTCTTGCTCGAGCCGCGCGTTCTCCGAGCCGGCCGCCAGGTGCGCGCCCACCAAGCGGTGCATGCGGCCGATCTCGGGCGAGTCGCCGGGCGCGAGTAGTCGCAGTCCTTCAAGCTCCCGGCGCAGGGTCAGCCATGGATCAGGCTCGTCAGGCTCGTGCTGGCCAAGGTCGGGATGGCGGGCCAGGGTGAGGCTCCGCAGCCACGGCCAGGGCACGCAGTCGGGCGGCAGGTGTGCGGCAAAGGCCAGGGCCGTGCGCGCGCCAGGGGAAAGCGGAGCCAGGGTCTCCTCCAGCACTAGCGAAAGCTGCTTCTCCTGGTGCTGCATGCTGGCCCCTGCCTCCGGGGCGTGGCGATCGGTACTGGCGAGGCCGCGCCGCCGCAGGCCGGCCAAGTACGCCGAGGGAGCGATCTCGGGATGCAGGCCCAGGTGGACCGCAACCTGCTCCACCGCCAGGGTCAGGCCGCCCAGCTCGCGCACGATCGCGCGGGCAGCGGTTTCCTCGGCCGGCGAGGCGAAGGCAGGCTCTCTTCCGGCGCTATCGCGCGGCGGCTGGTGCTCGCGGATCAGGGCAAGGGCATCCTCCTCTTGTAGTGATCCCACCTCGACGAAAGCGAGCGACGAGGCGGGCGACGCAAGCTGCGCGGAGCCCAAGCGCGTGGTGGCCACGATGCGCAGGAACTCCGCGCGGGGCAGCTTGGCGAGCTCGGCTTGCGAGAGCAGCGCCGGCTCGGAAACGTTGTCCAGGATTAGCAACGCCGCAGAACCGCGTTCGGGCTCCTTGGCGGCTGCGCCGGCAGCCCGGCGGCCCAATTCGGCCAGCACGGCCCTGCCAAGGAGGTTGCCGTCGGCGCGCTCTTTGTCGTTCGGCCGATAGTCGAGCTCGGGCGCGAAGGCCAGCTCGCCGACTAGCGGCAGCAACTCTTTCTTGCCTTGGGCTGGGAGCAGCCACAGGCCAGCCGGATAGTCGTGAGCATAGGCGTGGCCGTAGGTCACAGCGAGCTCAGTCTTGCCCTGGCCGCCCAGGCCGTGCACCGCGGTCACGAGGCCGACTGCGCCGGTAGCGAGCTGCTCGTGCAAGCACCGCAGTTCCTCGCGCCGTCCGACGAAGTACGGCGCCTGCCGGCGCAGGTTGCCGGGCGCCTTCTCGGCCCTGCGCGTGCGCTCGATCCGTTCCCAGAGGCTTTGCCCCAGGGCGGCCATGCGGCGGCGCACGTCCTCGCGCTGGAGAGCCCGGCTGCCCTCCGGGAACCAGGGTCGGATGTCGGTGAAGTTGCCCCGCTGCACCGCCGTCAGCCAGGCCGCGATCTCGGCCGGGGCCGCCCCGGGCAGCTCGGCGAAGTAGATGGCAGCGACGCTGTCGCCCCCCATGTGCTGGTGCACCTGGCGTCGCGTGTACTCCTCCCATTCCCAGTGACAGAATTCGCTCGCTGCGTAGTTTGGCGACAGGCAGACGAGCAGGATCTTCGAGCTGCGCAGCGCTCCGAGGATGCGGTGGCGCCAGTCGTCCATGTCGCGAATAGCCCGCGTGTCGTAGAAGATGCGCAGCGGCTCGGTTGAAAAGCGGCGATGGTCGGCCAGGATCTGATCGTGGAGCGCGGCCACCCAGCCCTGCCCCTCCACTGGTGCCGGCACATCGTCCTTGCGAGCGTAGCTCAAGAAGATCTCGTACGGGACATGCTCGCCGCTCATGGGGTTGCGGGCACATCGTATGTCCGACGTCCTGGGGGCCGCAAGAACCGGATCCAGGAAACGCAATCCTCAGGCACGGGCAGGCCGTCACGGCGCGACCTCGATGGTCTTGCGCAGGGTGAGGTCGCGGTCGGCCGACGAGTTCCCCACCATCAGCTCGACCCGGCCGCGCTCCACCGTCCACGCGTGGCGGGCCACGTTCCAATACGCGAGATCCCCTCCGCGAAGCGGTATCTCCACGGTCCGGGTTTTCCCCGGCGGGATCGCGACGCGCTGGAAGCCTTTGAGGGCTTTGGCCGGCCAATCGACCTTCGAGGCGACATGGCGCACGTAAAGCTGGACGACCTCGTCGCCCGAGCGCACGCCGGTGTTCTTCACCTCGACCCGGACCAGCACATCTCTTTTGCCGGAGATTGATGGTTTCGACGTCGTCAGGTTCGCGAAGGAAAACGTGGTGTAGCTCAGGCCGTAGCCGAAGGGATACTGCGGCTCTCCCTTGAAATACAAGTAGGTACGGCCGTGGCGGATGTCGTAGTCCATCATCGGCGGGAGTTGGTCGAGTGCCTTCGGCCAGGTCTGGACCAGCTTGCCCCCGGGGTTGAAGTCGCCGAACAGGACGTCGGCCAGCGCGTTGCCCTGCTCCTGGCTGGCATGCACCATCTGCACGATGGTGCTCGCGCGATCGGCCGCCCAGGGCATTGCGAATGGGAAGTTGGAGATCAGCACCACGATGGTATTGGGATTTACCGCGTAGAGCCGGCGGACGAAGTCCTCCTGATCGCGCCGCAGGGCGATCTCCTTGCGATCCACGGACTCCTTGCCTTCACTCGGTGCGGTGACGAGATTCCAGCCGGCGTTCCCTTCTGGATGGTTGCCGACACACACCACGACCGCGTCCTTGCCACGCGCCAGCTCGATGGCGGCGTCGCTCATGTCGCCGGCCCAGTTGACGCTGATGGGATACGGACCGAACGGCGAGGGGTTCGCCGCGCGCTCGATCCCATCCCTGGGCGAGATTGCGTAGGGCGGCGTGCCCGAGTACCAGTCGAGCAGGACCGTGTTCGCGAGCGGTCCGACCACGGCGATGGATTTCGTCTTCGCGCGGTCGAGCGGCAGCAGGTTGGCAGAGTTCTTGAGCAGGACGATGGACTTGCGCGTGACCTCGCGCACGAGGGCGCGCGTCTCGGGTGCGTTCCACGGCTCGGGATCGCCCGTGGCGCCGATGGCGGAGTAGGGGACTCGCTCGGGCGGGTCGAGCAGGCCGAGTCGGAGCGATACGCGGAACAGGCCGCGCAGGGCAGCGTCGATGTCGGCTTCGGTGAGCAGTCCCTTGTGCACCGCCTCGCTCACCGGCTCCTTCTGTCGGTCGAGAAAATGATTGATGCCTGCCTTGATACAGGCGGCCGCAGCGGTCGGCAGATCGGGGAATGCCTTGTGGTCGCTCACCAGCTGGCGCAGGCCGCCGCCGTCGGTACAGATGATGCCGTCGAGGCCCCACTCCCGCATCACGATCTCTCGCAGCATCGGGTGGACGTGGGCGGGCGTGCTGTTCACGGCGTTGTAGGCCGCCATCAGCGCGCGCGAGCCGCCCACGCGCACGGCCTGCTCGAACCCCTTGGCGTAGTACTCGCGCCACAGGCGCTCGTCGAAGTTGGAGGACGAGCTGCCGCGACCGTCCTCGTTGCTGTTGGCGAGAAAATGCTTGAGGAGCGCGGCGGTCTTCCAGTAGCGCGGATCGTCCCCCTGCAAGCCCCGGGTAAAGGCCGTGGCCAGGGCGCCGACCAGGAATGGATCTTCGCCGTAGACCTCTTCAGTGCGGCCCCAGCGCGGATCTCGCGCGATGTCGGCGTTCGGCGCACGCACGATGAGGCCAGCCCGCTTGTACTTTTCGCTCTGGAACAGGTAGCGCGCCTCCTGCGCTTCCTGTGCCGCGACCTTGCCGACGAGGTCGGGATCCCATGTGGCGCCGAGTCCGTACGCCTGGGGAAATTGTGTCGTGGGCGTCGGGTTTCGGCGGCCCCAGTTGCTCGGGCCCCCCTGCGCCACGCCGTGGTAGCCCTCGATGTGGGGCGAGCCCACGACCCCGAGGCGCGGCACGGAAGCGCGCCAGGCCATGCAATCGATCTTCTCCTCCAGGGTGAGCCTTGAGATGAGATCGGTGATGCGCTCCTCCGCCGGAAGATCCGGATTCTGGAAAGGGAGCGTGGCGGGCGAAGGGGCAACAGTCGCGACCAGCGCAGCCAGAGCGGTGGCGGGAAGGACGAGCAGCATGCTGGGCATTCTATCGGCCTTTTGCTACCTGAGCCGACCTGCTTTCCATCACCGTAACCAGTTCATGGACGGGTGCAGCGCCACCCCCACGGCACAGGGTATTGATGGAGCCCAGGTCAATCACGACCCGGGGAGCCTCAAGCCATGCGCCGATCGAAACCGCAAAGCCTGTCTAACGTAGCCGGTGCCAAGCGTCTCGTGCAGCTCGCTGCCGCCTTCGCGGCATGCCGTCGCGTGCATGGGCCGGGGCGACGTATCCCGTTGGGTCTGCGCAGGCAG
>PMKP01000083.1:0-5630 GCA_003157775.1 Myxococcales bacterium
GATTTCGACGGATGGCAATTGCCGCCTACACAGCCCTCTCGAGCTGAAATCCAGCGGCCTTGCAGTATTTGCTTATCGTCTTATCAAGCAGCCTTGTAGGCTGATCCGGGGCGTCAGCCGCCAGCCGCTAGATCACCCCAAGTCCAACACTGCGGAATCACTGGCGGCTGTCCCTTGTCCGCACCCGTGCGCTTGCCTCACGCTTGCAGGGATATTGGGGTATTCTCTGCAGGCTAATAGAACGTTGGGCGGACACGATTAGGACTTCATGTCAGGCAGATCCACAATGAGCCGAGAGGTACTGGGCGTCCCGGCGTCCTGGGACGAGGTCGCGAGTGCTTACGCCCTTGATGTCATGCCGACCTTCGCGTTCTACGCTGAGGAAGCACTCCGGCTGGTGCCGCTCGATCACCTGAGCCACATCCTTGATATAGCCTCTGGGCCTGGGACCCTCGCATTCTGTGCGGCTCCGCGCGTGGCGCACGTGTCGGCGATCGATTTCTCACTCAAGATGATCGAAGAGCTGCGCGCCCACGCTGCGCGTAACAAGATCTCCAACGTCAAAGCGGAGGTCATGGATGCGCAGTCGCTCGCGTTCTCAGCCTCCACCTTCGACGCGGCCTTCTGCCTGTTTGCGATCACGTTCTTTCCCGATCGCGGACGCGCCCTCGGTGAGATCTTCCGAGTCGTCCGGCCTGGGGGCCGAGTTCTGGTCGCAACCTGGGGACCCATGGAACGCCGCGGAGTCGTTCGCTTGGTAGCGGAGGCTATGGCAGAGGCTTTTCCCCAGATCCCGCCAACGCCGAAGGGTGAACTGGAAGACGTGGCAAGTTGCATACAAGAGCTGAACGCCGCAGGTTTCCACGAGGTAGCGACCCACGCCTTCACAGCGTCGCTGCGGATCGAATCGGCCGAACACTGTCTGGACATGATGGAACGCTCAGGCGCCGGGTTCAGCGACTTGCGACGGGGGTTCGGAGCCGCCTGGCCCCACGCGCGGGTCCGTCTACTGAACGCGATCCGCAGGCGCGTACCCGAACGAGGTACCGAGACCTCTGCGGAGGCGCTCTTGACCATCGGTGTCCGATGAAGCAACGGTGCCGCCCAACCTGGCGTTGCACCAGACGGTCGGTCGCCTGCGGCGCCCGCCCGCAGGTGAACGCCAAATCGTTCGGCAGGCAGCGGGTAGTTCAGCGGTAGACCTCTTTGCGGTTGCCCACCTTCACGATGGTCACCAGTTTCGTCGAGTCATCGATCTCGTACAGAATGCGGTAGTCGCCTTGGCGAATGCGGTACTTCTCCGCGCCGCTGAGCTTCTCGCAGCCATTTGGTCGTGGGTTGCTCGCGAGCAGCTGAATCTTCGCGACAACGCGCTGGCAGTCGGCCTTGCGAAGATCGCCGATCTCCTTGGCCGCCGAACGCTTGACTTCGAGTCTATAGCGTTCCACGGCGCCTGAGATCGCTGACGAGGTTCTCGAAGGAGGACGTGGGCTCCTTTGCTCGAGCTCGGAAGGCCTCAAGGTCCTCGGCGTCTTCAGCCAGTCCAGCGCGAACGGCGTTGTTCACAAGTTCAGACACCGACAAATCCGTCTCCGCGGCCTTTACGCGAAGGGCGCGGTGCAGTGTCGGCTCCAAGTAGACGGTGGCTCTCTTAGCCTGTGCCATGACAGGCAGTATGACGTCATGACGTTCTGACGTCAAGACGCAGGATGCTGCCGAACAAGCCGTTGCAGCGGACGGCGGTGCCGCAGGGAAATCGTGTAGAATCGAGCGGCCATCTCGGTGGCACCGCCGCCGCTGAACGGCAAGGCGTTCGGCCGACCTGGGATCGGCGTGGTAGTAAGGAGAAAACCGATGGGAAGTTCCGACTGGTTGCCGCGTCATGGACGCCGTCTCCTTCAGGTGGGCGCGCTCCTGTTCTTTCTCGGGCTGCTCGTTGGTCTCGGGGTGCAGCGGTTCGCTATCCCGCGCCTCGGCTTGTCCACGCATTTGTTGGGCATCATGCAGGGCACGTTCCTGATAGCGGCCGGGCTTCTTTGGCCGAGGCTCAAGCTCACGAGGCTGGCATCGCGAATCGGCAGCGGTCTTGCGGCGTATGGGTGCCTCGCAGCGTGGACGGCGAATCTGTGCGGCGCCGTCTGGGGAGCCGGAGGGTCCATGGTGCCGATGGCGGCCGGTGGGGTTCACGGGAGCCTCTTCCAAGAAGGGGCGATCAGAATCCTTCTGATGTCGTCGGCGTTGTCATTGACGGGTGCAGCGCTGCTAATCTTGTGGGGATTGCGGGGCTCGGCCCCCCCAGATTCGGACGGGAGATGACCAGCATCTTGAGGCACAGAGGCGGCCGAACAAGCCGTTGAAGCGGATGGTCGGCCGCGGACGGCCGCCGGCGGGTTAACGCCAAGGCGTTCGACGGACGAAGCAGCTGGGAGTTGGAGCCAATGGATCGCAGAATCAAAATCGCATTTCTCGCGCTTGTGCTAACTCAAATTGCTCATTCAGTCGAAGAATACGGCTTTCGATTCTACGCCGTCTTTCCACCGGCTCGACTCCTCAACGAGCTTTTGCCTGGGTTCACGCGTCCCGGGTTCATGATCTTCAACACACTTCTCGCCTGTTTTGGCCTGTGGTGCTTCTTCGTCAGCGTCCGCCCCGGCACCAAGTCAGCTCGGAAATGGATTTGGCTGTGGGTTGTCATCGAACTCTTCAATGGATTCGGTCACCCCGCGTGGGCAATCGCGGCGCGTGCCTACGTTCCAGGTCTCGCCACATCTGTGCTGCTCCTCGTGCTCGCGGCGTATCTGCTCCACCTCCTCAGGGCAAAGCCCAAGGAATCACACGAATGACTTGGCGCAATTCGGCCATCCCCAAGTCGGCGCCGTCGAACAAGCCGTTGCAGCGGACGATCCCGCCGCAGGGACATTGGTGTAACATCAACGGACCGGCTAGGCGGCGGGCTCGCAGCTTATCGGCAAGGCGTTGGGCAGACTACGACGGGGTCGGAGAGTAGGCGACCCGAAGTTCATTGGCCAACGTGAAGAAGCGTGGATCTGCAGTCCACATCTGGAATCCCCCGACCACTGTGGATGCCAGGATGTTTACGTCGATCCAGCCGACACCTCGCCCGAATAGTCGTCGCTCACGCACAAACTCCACGACTTCCTGGTGGGCGACCGAGTTGGCTTGGTGCATCTGCGCGTAAGCTTCGAGAAGACTTCTTCTTCCGCCACCTACGTCGCCGATCAGCAATTCGCCGAAAACCATCTCGTGGCCAACCACCTCGTCGCGCCCAAGAAGTTCGTCAAGGCCGCTGGCAAATGGCTCACGGCCAGCAAGGAACCGAATCCAGACCGAAGTATCCACCAAGACCATCACGCTGCCCTACGGCTTCTCGGATGCTCCCTTCGGCGGGACACGTCACGAGCGCGTGGGTCCGCGCCACGAAGCGCGCGCAACCGTTCATAGGCGGCGTGCCGGACAAGCGCCTCAAGGCCGAGCCTAACCGTGTCTGTGTCAGTATTGGCATGGCACGCAACCTTGGCATGCCGAAGCAGTTCTTCGTCGATGTGCAGAGTCTTCTTCATACCGCTGATACTACCATACCTAGATGGCAATATCAGCCATATCACGATAACGCTGCCCAACAAGCCGTTGCAGCGGACGCGATCGCCGCAGGAACATCGTGCAGAATCGAGCGGCCGACTCGGCGGCGACCGCGCCGCTGAACGGGTGCGCCCAGCAGGAACGTCATCTTGGGGGTAAAAGTCCCCCCGAAAGGAGACCATCCCAAACGAAGCGAACTGGAACTGCGTGTGGGTGACCACGCGTGGGGAGGAAGCAGGGAACGAAACCGCGGGCCGATGAACAAGAACCGGATAGGAGGCGGCGCCGAGCGGGGCGACACTGGGGACAGCAATCGACCGTCTACCGGGAACTGCGGGCTCGGGGTATGTCCGAGGACGCGGCCGATGTAGTGGCCGTGAACTGTCGCCGCTGGTGGATGAACTCGGGTAGAATCATTCATGTGGTACTTCACAATCGCTACTTCGACCAGCTGGGCGTGCCTCGGCTGGCCGCGCAACCTCAACTTCGCGAACCGCCCGGTGCGGACCCGCATGCCGGGTGGTGTGGCAGGGGTCCTTGACGATCAGTCGAGGCCCCTATGCCGATCAAGGCGTTAGGCGGACCTTCGGGCAGAGGCTGAAGAGAGTCCATGAACTGAGAAAAGAGACGAAATGGCAATTGAACGATTTCATATTCAGGTCGCGGAAGAGGCGCTCAACGATCTCCGTGAGAGATTGGATCATATTCGCTGGCCCGACCAGATGGCGGGCTCGAGCTGGGAACAAGGCACCGAGCTAGGATATTTGCAGTCGCTCGTAGCCTACTGGCGGGACCGTTTCGACTGGCGCACACAGGAGACCGAACTGAACCGATCTGCTCAGTTCTCTGCCGAGGTCGACGGGCTCAATATTCACTTCGTCCATCAACGCGGAGTCGGACCCAACCCGCTGCCGATCATTCTTACTCACGGATGGCCTGACTCCTTCACGCGTTATCAGAAGATCATACCGCTCCTAACTGATCCAGGCCGCTTTGGTGGCGACCCAACGGATTCCTTCGACGTGATCGTGCCTTCGATACCCGGGTTTGGCTTCTCGAGTCGCCCCATCCTGCGCGGCAGCAATTCGTTTCATGTCGCAGAGCTCTGGGCCAAGCTCATGACAAAGGAACTCGGTTACCCGAGATTCGCTGCAGCGGGTGGGGATATCGGCTCTGGCGTAACGCGATATTTGGCCGCAACCCATCCCGAGCTTCTCGTTGGCATCCATCTCACTGACATCGGCATTCTTCGGGATCTCATTGCCCCATCTGGCCGCACAGATCTCTCAGAAGGAGAGCTTCGCTATAGAAGCGTTGCCACAGAATGGATTGCACGTGAAGGGGCATACATGTCACTCCAGTCTACAAAGCCGCAGACCCTCGCCTACGGTCTTTCGGACTCGCCGGCTGGCCTTGCTGGTTGGATTGTAGAGAAGTTCCGCGCATGGAGCGACTGTGGCGGTGATCTTGGTCGGAGCTTCACCGAAGACGAGCTGCTCACCAACATAATGATTTACTGGGTGACAGGTACGATCGGCTCGTCGATGCGTATGTACTACGAGAACAGCAACGCGTTGCCCCCAATTGGACGCATAGAGGTACCGACGGGCATTGCGGTCTTCCCAGCCGACATACTGCTTCCGCCCCAAGAATGGGCCGAGCGGAGGCTGCAAATAGCGCGTTGGACGTCAATGCCGCGCGGAGGCCATTTCGCTGCAATGGAAGAACCAGAACTCCTCGCTGATGACATTCGTTCATTCTTCAGACCGCTACGGAACAAAGAGATAGCCTAAGAACATTGTCTTCAACCAGACTCAGTGGGCAGAGTAAGGCCGCCTAACAAGCCGTTGCAGCGGACGCAGGCCTGTCAACTCTCGGTCGATGATTGCCGAGCCGGGGCCGCGCGGCCTTTCAGGTGAACGAAGAACGCCGCGCAGCCCCGGCAGTGCTACTATCGACCGTCACCTACGGCTTTCGCCGCTGAACGCCAAGGCGTTCGGCAGACTGCAGTCATCTGGTCCAGTCCGCGA
>PMKP01000083.1:5699-6544 GCA_003157775.1 Myxococcales bacterium
TAGCTCGTGCCAAACTGGCGCAGCGATGGCGCAGTGATCGCTCTGTTGCTCAAGCTTTCTTACGACGCGCCGGTTGGGTATCTTCGCGATGGGTGCAGAGATGATGGTCGTGTCGAGCAGGAATTTGAGCGTCACAGTCGGACTCGACGTCCCGGCTCTCGATCGCGGATGGAGCCGAAGAAATCAGGTTCCAGACCAATCTCCTCTGAGGCATGTCGCCCAAGGAACGCACGGAATGCGTCGCCAAAGTTGGTGCGCTCGCTACGAAGCATGTCGTACCTTTGTGGGGAAAGCACCAGCGCCACTGCTCGCCCGCGCCGAGTCAGCTGTACGTCCTTGCCCGCCTCCACGTCATCCAGGATGTCTGGAAGATGAGCTCTCGCGTCTGCAACGGAATAACTCTTGGACACTCTCGGAGTGTACATCTATTTGTACATCTGGCAAGGTGTTTCTTCTCGACGCTGCCTAACAAGCCGTTGCCGACTGAGGGTCGGCCGCAGACGGCCGCCCACCGCTTAACGGCAAGACGTATGCCGATTCACTCGGCGACGATTTCGTTGAGCCCCTCGATGACTCGCGCCATCTCTTCCTCAGAAGCGCGAGCCAGCTTCTTCCCAATTCTCTCCACCGAGAGCGTACGCACCTGACTAATCTTGATCCACGAGCGTTTCGCGAGGCCCGGGGCCTTGCTCTCAAAGGTCAGAGGGAAACCGGCACGAGGCTCCTGGCTCGTCATGGCCATAGCGATCACCGTGCCGGATCGCTCGTTGAACACATCATGGCTCAGGATTAACACGGGGCGTGTGCCCGCTTGCTCATGACTGTAGTCGCGCAGGCTGGATGAT
>PMKP01000063.1 GCA_003157775.1 Myxococcales bacterium
TCCCAAGGCAATTGCTATACGAAGAACCTAGAAGGCAACGACATGGGGCACAACTTGACCGCGCTCATTGCGCCCACCGGTGCGAGTCCCTATACGCTCTCCGTGGGTGAGATCGTGCCGGGCCAAATGTTCAGCGCCAGCTCTCCCAACGGGCCGTGGACTTCCCTGGGTCTTTCCCAGACCACTACCAATGGGCATAGCGGGTGCGGTAGTACGTCCTCCAATTTTACCTTCACCGTAGGTCATGATAATCGATTCTGGGCCACGTCGCGCGCCGGCTGTGTAATGGACAGCGACCAAGTCCTGGGGCCCTACAAAATTGAAACCGATAGCGTCCTTCCCAACCTCGAAAACAACGATAACCACGACGCTGAAGATGAGTGTATCTGGTACAGTGGGGGCTATTACCACATCGTCTTCAATTACTGGCCTGTGCAAAGGGCCTATCACATCATGTCCAAGGATGGGATAAACAACTGGACAAGTACGGGCCTCGCCTACCAGGCCGCTCAATCGCCGGCAAATGCGAACTCAAATTGGCTCCGGTACACGGATGGCACGGTCAACGTGTGGCACAACATGGAGCGGGTGGGCGTCATTGTTGAGAACGGCCATCCCACTCACTTCACCTTTGCCGTTACGGACGTGAACAAGAACGTCAGCGGTATCAGTCAGGGCGGAAGCAAGATCTTGGTGGTCCCATTCAATGGCGTGCAATTCGATTGCGACAACGGCGACCAGGCGTCCTGCGACGAAGTCGGAGCAGGCGGGGGGGGCACAGACGGTGGCGGCGCCGGAGGATCGATTCCTGTGGACAGCGGCACGGGTGGCGCGGTGACCGCCGATGCCGGGCGCGGTGCTGGCGGTGCGACTGGAGCTGGCGGCTCCAGCGGAACGGGCGGTGTCACCGGAGCGGGCGGATCGGGGAACAGCGGGGGAGCTTTTGGCACCGGCGGTGCCACGAACAGTGGGGGCGCGAATGGTAGGGGCGGTGCTACCACGGCGGGCGGGGCCACGAGCACGGGTGGTTCCACCAGGGTGGGCGGGACCATGAGTTCAGGCGGCGCCACGAGCACGGGCGGGGCGGGCGGAGCGGCGGGGGCTATAGGTGCTGGCGGTGCGCCCGGCACGGGCGGGACGATGAGCGCGGGCGGTTCAGCGGGCGCGGGAGGCGCAGTTGCGACCAGCGGCGCGACCAGAACAGGCGGTGCGGCGGTGACGGGTGGCTTGCCGAGCACAGGGGGCGCATCTGTGAGTAGTTCGACGAATATGGGCGGATCTATAAGCCCAGGAGGAACGGCTGGAGCCACGACCTCGTCCGGTAGCCGGGCGAAGGCGACAGGCAGTGGTTGCAATTGCAAACTGAGTGAAGATGGCTCGAACACGACTTCTCGAGAGAACTGTGGGTTTTTCCTGCTCGGCCTCGCGTGGGCTGGACTGCATTGGCTCCGCCGGACCAAACGCCGGCAGGTGCCATGAATTGCATTTCAAGCATCCCTCATTGATCGCCACCACATCCATTCCGGGACGGGGCCTTCATCAAACTAGCCGCTCTGCGGGTGTTTGATGCACAGCTGTAAACGAGGACCCTCCATACATTCGTGTATGCAACTGCGTCGCTCCTAATATCATTGAGGTCTTCGTCGGCGGGTGTACACGTATGCGTCCTCGGACTTCTATGATTCACTAGGTCATGCCTCCACCGACAGGGTGACCTGGAAGCCCGTTTGCCCACGTTTGGAGCTGGAACCAGATGGCCGAGTACAACCTCGGTGAGCAGCGCTTGAGCTTCGTTGCGGCGATCCCAAGGGAGCGATGGAGATGGGAGCACGAACTTCTGACGAAAGTTCAAGAATTGCGTCCGACTGTCGATAGTCGATGCATGCGGTCCGGCGCATTTTGCGGAGGCGCCTGCGGCGGCTGGACATTCGCCGCCGCGCTCTCGCTCGTATGCGCCCTCGTCGGGTGCGGGACAAGCCAAAGGACGACCGGAGGTGACAGCGGCCCGGTGGACAGCAGCGTCGGCAGTCTTGACTCCGGAAAGGATTACCTGCCGGAGTCGTCCGCCGCTCAGGCACGCGTCGCCGAGCTCCGCCAGCGGTTCCGCACGCCGGAGGGCTCGCCCGTGCTCGGCCTCGGTCTGGTCGAGGCGATCGAGCCAACCGACGACGGGCGCCTGCACCCGATCGTGGACGCCGCCGCGAGACGCGCGTGGGTCAAGCCCGCGCGCGTCGAGCTGCCTGCTCACGCCGCGGACCCGGTGTTCCTGCAGGACGAGCAATCCCACATGGCGATCACCTTCGCCATCGAGGGAGCGCGCGCCGTGAAGGTCGCCGTGGCCGGGGGTCTCGCGGTGTACAGGGCAGCGCTGCAGGGTGCTGACATCGTGCAACGCGCGAGCATCGAAGGCTCCGAGGACTTCATCGCGTTCGAGCGCCGGCCCGCCCGCGAGGAGCTTCGCTACCGCGTCGACGTCGCGGGCGTCGCGGGCCTGCGCCTCGTCGCGAACGTGCTCGAGTTCCTCGACGACGAAGGGGCTCCTCGCCTGCACCTCGCGGCGCCGTACGTGGTGGACGGGTCGCAAGAGTGGCACGAGGCAGATCTCGCGGTCGATGACTGCGCGGTCGACACGAGCCCCAGGGAGCCGTGGGGACGCGAGGTGACGCGGCCGGGGCGGCAGAGCTGTACGGTCGTCGTGAGGTGGCCGGCCGTGCGCTACCCCGCACTCGTGGATCCCACCTGGGCGACCACGGGGAGCATGGCGACCGCGCGCGCTTACCATACCGCGAGCGCGCTCTGGGACGGCAGAATCCTCGTCGCAGGAGGCAACGCGAGCACCACGCTGGCGAGCACGGAGATCTTCGACCCGTCGACGGGCACCTTCAGCACCACGGGGAACATGACGACCGCGCGCACGGGGCACGCGGCGGCGGTGCTCGCGGGCGGCGACGTCTTCGTCGCAGGCGGCAGCGGCGCCTCCGGATACCTCGCGAGCACGGAGATCTTCGATCCGACCACGGGCACATGGACGGCGGGGCCGAGCATGGCCCAGCCGCGTGTCGAGCACACGGCGACCGTGATCCTCAGCGGCGAGATTCTCCTCGTGGGGGGCAAATCGAGCTCCAGCACGTACCTCGCGACCGCAGAGACATACGACCCGGTGGCCAACGCGTGGGCGACGAACCCGCAGCCGACGCCGAGCATGGTGACGGCGCGCTCGGGACACGCCGCGGTCTTGCTCTGGANNCCCCGGGCGCGTGGGGTAGGACGGGAAGTTGGGCCTCCGGGGGCAGCATGACGACGGCGCGCTATGGCCATACGGCGAGCTTCCTCTCGACCGGCTTCGTACTCGTCGCGGGAGGGCAAACGTCCGCCACCAACTGGACCGCAACCGCAGAGCTATATGACGTCACGCTCGCCACCTGGAGCTCCATCGCTAGCCTCACGGCGGCGCGGGCGGGGCACACGGCCAGCGTGCTCTCGGGCGGCAACGTCATCATCGTAGGAGGCCTCAACAACGGCACCAGCCCCCTGGGCACGGAGGTCTTCGACGAGACGTTGCACACGTGGAGCGCGGGAGGAAACTTGGTCACTGCGCGCTACGGGCACGCGGCGGCGGTGCTGGGCAGCTCCGGCGTGGACGACGGTCCGGCCGTCGTGACGGGGGGGTACGACGGGACGAGCTACCTCTCGAGCGCGGAGGTCTACGGTTCGAACGCGAACGGCGCGACCTGCGCGCAAGGCACCGACTGTCTCTCCAAGTATTGCGTCGACGGCGTCTGCTGCAACTCCGCATGCACCGGGTTCTGCGAGGCGTGCTCGTTCGCGAAGAAGGGCGTCGGGCCCGACGGCACGTGCGCGCCGATCAACGCCGGGCTCGATCCGGAAAACGAGTGCTCCGAGGACGCTCCGACGACCTGCGGTCAGACCGGTTTCTGCGATGGCAACGGCGCCTGCCAGAGCTACCCGAAGGGCACCGCTTGTGGCGTCATCTGCAACGGCGACCTCAAACAAAACATGGCCTGCGACGGCCATGGCGCCTGCTGGTCCGGCAGCAGCATCGACTGTACGCCGTTCACGTGCGGCGGGGGCGCGTGCAAGAGAGCGTGCGCCGACTATCCGGACTGCGCGTCGGGCTACGTCTGCACGGCCAGTGGCACGTGTGTCGGCTCCGGAGACCTGGGCAGTCCGTGCACCAGACCTGAGGAGTGCTACTCGAATTACTGCATCGACGGCGCGTGCTGCGACACCAGTTGCGGCGGCTTCTGCCAGGCGTGCACAGCGGCCAAGAAGAGCTCGGGCGCCGATGGCACGTGCGGCACGATCGCGGCCGGCCACGATCCTGACGGCGAGTGCGCCTCGCAGGCGTCCTGCCAGGGCAACACGCTGCTCGGTGCGAGCTGCAACGGCAGCGGCGCGTGCGCCGCCTCGACAACCGACTGCTCGCCCTACGTCTGTTCGGCGGACGCGTGCCTGACGACTTGCGCTTCGGACGCCGACTGCATCGCAGGCTTCAGTTGCCACGACGCTGTCTGCGAGACTGGATCGAGCGGCACGGGAAGCGGCGACGCGGGGACCGCCGATGCGGGCGGGAGCGATGCAGGCGGCGGCGGTGCAGGTGGCAGCGATGCAAGCGACAGCGATACAGGCGGCAGCGGTGCAGGCGGCAGCGATGCAGGCGGCAGCGATGCAGGCGGCGGCGATGCAGGCGGCGATGCAGGCGGCGGTGCAGGCGGCGGCGGTGCAGGTGGCAGCGATGCAGGCGGCGGTGGTGCAGGTGGCAGCGATGCAGGCGACAGCGATGCAGGCGGCGAAACTGGATCGAGCAGCTCGATCGGAGCGACGACCACGGGCACCAAGAGCTCGACCGGGGGCAAGGGAACCACGTCCGGCTGCGGGTGCGCCGTGCCGGGATCTTCGTCCGATTCGTCGTCCGCGCTGTTCGGGCTCGCCGCGCTCGCGGCGATCGGGGTGAGGCGCCGAAGAGGACCTCGCGACGGTCGGTCGGAAGCACGGAGATCGTAATCGTCCGAAGTTGGAGTGGCCCTGTCGGCCGCAGAAATTCCGTGCCGACCAGGAAATGGCTGGTTTCTTGTCCGTGCTCGCGGCCGCAATGACCAGGACGGGAGCCAACGGCAAGCGGAAGTGGCTTTCCCTCAACCCGTGGTGGCTACCATGGTTGTCCGTCGAGAACTTCATTGATTACGCGGCCCTCCGGTAGTCAGCATGCAGAGCTGGCCCTCGCCAAGACGCCATCCGCGACGCGTGTTTTCCGACGGTGGCGGCGATGAGCAGCTGGTTCGGCCGGCACGGCTCGTCATCGTGCATAATCACACGATGGGTTCCCTGTTCCTCAGTCTCCTTGGAGCGCTGCGCTCCGCACCCACGCGGACCTCATAGTCGAGAACCTCGCCCTGCGCCAGCGGCTGGCCAACTTCCAGCGCACCTCGGCCCGCCCTCGCCTACGCAAGAGTGACCGCGCCTTCTGGGTCGTACTCTCCCATCTCTGGTCTCGCTGGGCGGACGTGCCGGTCGTTGTCAAACCAGACACCGTCGTCCGCTGGCACCGGGCTGGCTTCCGCTTGTTTTGGCGTTGGAAGTCGCGTCCGCGCACGCCGGCGCAAGACGAGATCTCCCCTTGAGACAAGGCGCTCATCCGCCAGATGGCCAAAGCCAACCCATCTTGGGGAGCGCCCAGTCGGAGGTGGCTCTCCAACTGACCGTTTTCCTTGAACTTTTTAGAGCGGGCGAAGGGACTTGAACCCTCGACGTTCACCTTGGCAAGGATCACATCACCCACGTGATTTCAATAAGTTAGCTGACTTAGGCGGGACCTAGACGGCGTGAAATGGCTTGAAAAGCACTCAAACGACCTGAAAAGAACCGCCGGATTACCTCATTCCTACTCATGCCGGCAACGACTACCTCATGCTGGCTGGCTGCATCGAAGGACAGCGGCAACGGACGAGAGAAGATCATGCGATGGGCTTGTATCCGTCAGCGCGATACATTACCCTTGGTAATCAGGGGGTGGACATGCTCGTCGCAACGTCGAAAGTCACGATCCAAGGGCAAATCTCCGTTCCAGCAGAAGTCCGAAAGGATCTTGGCATTCGAGCCGGAACAGAGTTGATCTGGGACCGCAACGAAGACGGCGACTATACAGTCCGGCCTAAGCGTCTTACCTTGGCCGACCTCCATCGGATGGTTGGTCCTTCGACCGTGCGACTGACAGACCAGGAACTTAAGAAGGCTCGGCAGGAATTTCTGGCTTCCCGAATGAAACGCCTCGAC
>PMKP01000172.1 GCA_003157775.1 Myxococcales bacterium
GACCCGTCTGTGAACTGGTTACGTCCATTCGTTCCGCGATGTCCGGCACGTCAACGCCAAGGCAAACCGTCGCTGCCACGACCGCGGCACACAAACCGAAACGTCTGCCTGCCCGCCGGCTCGGCCGACTAAGGCTTGTAGCGACTGGTGCTGCATCTGCCGGGGTTTGGCGGACTCGTCTCTCCGGCAGTACTGCGGGGTTGACCGAAGCATGGATTGCAACACACCACATTGGTTGAACGTAGTCATATCGACAGCCTAGTTCAACGAAAGAGCGCCTCGGGCAGGTGACGCTGGGCGTTCGGGTTCCTGATGCGCTCGCGAAATGAGTCAAATGTCCGGGTCGTGCCAGCCTCTCCCGTAGCGTCGACAACCTGCCAATTGCCGGTTGCCGAACGCTGCAGGAGCGCCGCGGCAGGGCCACCTCCGGGCCGATGCTCGCGCCCTTCGAAATACGCCCACGAGCCGACAATCGCCAGGTGGACCACTTCGAATTCCGACGTGGTGTGGAGCCGTGCCCGCACGGCATCGAGCAACTCCTTGCGCTCGGGCGAGCCGCGTGGCGGAGTCGCTGCCACCATGGCCTGATCTGCCGTGGATGTAACCTTGCCGGCTCCGGGCGCCGACTTCGCCGAAGTGGGCGGCGCCGCAGCGTCAATGTCGCGAGCGCAGCGAAAGCCGACGGTGGGCCACTCTGTCGCGGCCGCAAGCTCGACCTTCGATTCGTCCGAGCGCAACGAAAGAGTGTCATCCGCGAGTTCCATCTCCTCGTAGTCGTAGCTGCCACCCTTGAGGATTCTGCACTTATCGTCGCCCTTGGTGGCGTACCAATCTCGCGTGCTCGTCCACTCCGCCACGTTGCCCGCCATGTCCAGCACGCCATATGGGCTCGCACCCTTTGGGTAACTACCCACAGGACAGGTGGATTTGCTCGAATCGCCATCTGGATTCCAACAGAGCTGGTCTTTGGGTTCGCTGTTGCCCCAAGGGAAAATACGCCCGTCGCTGCCTCTGGCGGCGCGCTCCCACTCCTCCGCCGACGGCAAGCGTTTCCCCTTCCACCGGCAGAAAGAATCCGCGGCGAGCGCACTCACGCAGTTGATAGGGTGCTGGAGGCGTCTCGATCCTTTGCCGGCGTTGCAATGCCTCGAAGCCCTGGGACACGCCTTGGCCTTCTCGCAAGCCAGGTATTCGCCAGTCGTCACCTCGGTCCTGTCGATCCAGAAATCGGGCACATTGACTTCATGACCCGCCGGACGGCACGGAGGTTTCTTGGAGGGCTGTCGGCCGAAGAAGAATGTTCCGCCGGGGACTTGAATCATGGAGTCCGGCACAGACTCACTAGCGCCTGCGGCGGTAAGCGCAGGCCTCGGCTTGGGAGAGGGCGATTCCGCCGGGGCTTGGTGGGGGAGCGCGGCCACGACCAGCAAGACCAAGGGAATCCCTTTGCCAGTCATTTCTCGCCAATCCGCCAGGATCCCAAAAGGCACGGCTGGCTCAACGAAAGAGCGCATCGGGCAGGTGACGTTGGGCGTTCGGGTTCCTGATGCGCTTGCGGAATGAGTCAAATGTCTGGGTCGTGCCAGCCTCCCCCAGCACGTCGAGAACCTGCCAATTGCCGGCTGCGGAACGCTGCAGGAGAGCCGCGGCAGGGCCACCTCCGGGCCGATGCTCGCGCCCTTCGAAATACGCCCACGAGCCGACAATAGCCAGGTAGACTACTTCGAATTCCGACGTGGTGTGGAGCCGTGCTCGCACGGCATCGAGCAACTCCTTGCGCTCGGGCGAGCCGCGCGGGGGCGTCGCTGCCACCACAGCCTGATCTGCCGTGGATGTGACTTTCTCGCCTTCGGTCGCCGACTTCCTCGAAGGCGGCGGCGCGAGGGCCTCGATGTCGCGAGCGCAGCGAAAACCGATGGTGGTCGTCTCTGTCTCGGCAAGATAGTCATTCCTCTCATCTGAGCGCAGAGACAGACAGTCATCTGCAAGTTCCATCTCATCGTATTTGTAGCTGCCACCCTTGAGGATCCTGCTCTTTTCGTTTCCTTCTGTGCCGTACCAATCTGGCTTTGAGCTCGTCCACTCGGCCACGTTGCCCGCCATATCCAGCACGCCATAGGGGCTGGCACCCGTTGGGAAGCTACCCACCGGACAGGTGGATTTGCTCGAATCGTCATCTGGATTCCAACACAGTTGGTCCTTCGGGTCGCTATTGCCCCAGGGAAAGATGCGCCCATCACTGCCTCTGGCGGCGCGCTCCCACTCCGCTTCTGACGGCAAGCGTTTGCCCTTCCACCGGCAGAAGGAATCCGCGGCGGGCGCGCTCACGCAGTTGATGGGGTGCTTCAGCCGTCGCCATCCTCTGCCGGCGTTGCAATGCCTCGAAGTCCTGGGGCATGCCTTGGCCCTCTCGCAAGCCAGGTATTCGCCAGTCGTGACCTCGGTCCTGTCGATCCAGAAATCGGGCACAGTGACTTGATGACCCGCCGGACGACACGGAGGTCTCTCGGAGGGTGGCCGGCCGAAGAAGAATGTTCCGCCGGGGATTCGAATCATGGATTCCGGGGTTGGCTGACTGGCGCTTGGAACGGTGGGTGCAGGCCCTGGTCCGGAAAATGGCGTTTCCGCCAACGCTTGGAGGGGAGCCGTGACCCCGACCAGCAAGACCCAGGGAATCCTCTTCCCGTTCATTTGATATTACGCTTCTACTTCTTGCATGGGGCAAGCGCCACCGGCCATCGGTACCAGACTTCGTGCGCTTTGTACTGTCTTCGGCAGACCATGTCGGCCTGGTTCCCTCCTAGAAGAACCGGGCTGTCAGCCGGACCGCCAATGTAGAATCCCACGTGAAACTTGGGGTCCTCCTTTTTCGCCTTCGCGGCGGCACTCTGTTCATGCTGGATGACCGCCACGGCTCCTACCCTTACGTCTTTGGGATCGAGAACTGCTCCGTAGGTTCTCCAGTCTTTTGCCAGAGAATGTCCGGGGGCACCCATATTGGCTTTCATGAGGCACCAGTTTACGAAACAGGCGCACCAAGACGTCTCATCGACCTCGCTCATCATCTTCCCGCTATCAACCTTCCTCGTCAGTTCCTTCTTCGTCTTCTTGTCGACGTACTTGACCGAGTACCTGTATTTGATCTTCGCCAGCTCCGGAACCGTGGCGATGTATTCGAGAATTCGAGGATTGTTGTCCCCCAAACCCGAAAATTCGTGGATATCTACTTCTTCCTCCCAGCAAGCGTACTTGATCCATGGCGGATCATCGATGTGACCGGTCGGGACCCCAGCTGGCAGGGGGAACTTCTTCCTCACGTGGGGCTTCCACCATGGTGGGAATTGCGAGACGATCGGTTTCACCGGCGGTCGCAGGTAGGACATGATCGGGGCTAGGCATTGCATAGCAATGTCGTCCGGATCCGCCCAGTCGTTCCAGCCGAGCGGTCCGGGCGTATCGCCGACAAGCAGGGGATGGGCATCCGGATGCCCGGCGTCGTTGTCGCCAAGTGGTCCTGTCGTGCGGGCGCAGTGACCTTCTTTGCTGCCCAGGGGACCGGTAAGCCTTGAATTAGCCATGATGGTATATTGACAGTATAGATCAAGGGGCGTAAATCGCTACCGCGTCGCCAACGCGGCCAACGAGGTGCAAGGGTGCGGCCTCGACCGACGGCCACCGGGAGGGGCAGGAAATCGCGCCTTGGCCGTACTCGTCGTCAGGGTGCTCTGCGCGGGCCTTGGCCGCCGCGCCGGCGCGAGGGCGCGGCAACGGGGCTGCGTCCACGTGCTCGCCCAGACGACTACAACCTCGGCGTAAAGGGGCTTGGGGCGGCCGCTCACACACCCGGGGACCGTCGGCTCGAAGACCTTCGGAAAAATCACCTCTGCTCGGATTGGCCTCGGGCGCCCGATTGGGGTATGGTCGGGCCTTCATCGCGGGGAGAAGCCATGCCGATTCCAATCGATGCACAGGTTCGATTCATCAGTCCTCTTGGT
>PMKP01000322.1 GCA_003157775.1 Myxococcales bacterium
GTCCGTCCCGAAGCCCCCGTAGGGGGAAAGGCTAGCTCATCAGTGCAGGAGCGCCGTCGATCTGGTTGACCCGGTTGCGCTGCGAGGCAACTCGATGGTGATCCGAATGCGGGCGTCAGCCGAGGTTGAAAGGCCGAAGCTGCCGCCCATCTGGCGAATCGTCTCGTGCGGCGGCCACAGGGCCAGGGCAAGCTGCTCATCCGGCAATTCCTTGGCCGACCAATCAGCGGGCGCGTCCGAGTTCCTTTTCTGCGCAGGGGGATCGAGTCTGGGATGGTGGCTGAGCGCATGAAACTGCACGGTCAGGCGGGCCGTCGAGCCCAGATCCTCCAGGAGAAAATCCACAGGTGAGCCCAAGCCCCGCTCGCCGCCCACCTCCACCAGAGTGCGCACAACCTGGCGGAGGCGGGTTGGGTCCCACCAACCGACCAAGCGGCCGGGAGCCACCAGCCGGATGTCCACGCGCTCGCGATTCTCTAGCCCGGGCAGCCTGGCCAGGGCCTCCGATACGATCTGCACAAGGTCAGTCTCTTCTGGGCAAGCCGTTGGGTCGAGTGCGGTTTCGACATCTTGCAGACCATGCGCCAGTCGTTGCAGACTGGTGAGAAACTTGCTGCAATTCTCCAGGCCCTCGCGCGCGAAGCTCATGCGCTCATCCTGCAACAGGGACTCAAGCTGGGTGAAAAGGTATGGCAGTGGGCGAGTGAGCCAGCGCGCCACCAGGCCGAGAAGAGCGTCGCGGGCTTCCAGGGCGCGCGCAGTGCCATCACTTCGCTGTCGCTGCTGCTCACTGCGCATCGAGAGCGCGGCAGCCTCGCGGATGAGAGCCTCATTCATCGAGCGGAGCCCGCGGGTGCTGTCCTCGTTGTGCAGGATCTGATTGATCATCCAGTTGATTTTCTTGGCGTCGCCGACCACGCCCCGACTGTGCGAAGGCGGATCGCAGAATGGGTTGTGACAGAGCCGGCCCCCGAGCAAAGCCAAAGGGTGGGTTTGCAGCATCACCGCGAGCAGGTCAGTGCCCAATCGACGGCGATCGAACGCACACAAGGCCATGCTGCGGGTTGCGCGCATCAGCTCGGTGATGTCGGCTTCGTAGCTTGAAAGGGTGGCGGGAGAAATGTCCACCTCGCGGACCAGCGGCCCAGGGGCACTGGCCACACGGTAGCCGTGAAAGCCCAAGGTGCGCGACCTTTCGATGGCGACGCGAGCGAGCTCAAGCGTGCGTTCTGGGTCGAATCTTCCCTGGGGCGCGTACACCTCGAGCGGATCGCGCAGGACAAAGGCTTCACGCTCGCGCAGGCTGGCAGTGGACACACCGGCCTGGTTAAGCAAGCTGCACACCGCATCCTGATGCTCTGCAGGCGCCACCAGAGCGCAACACTCGCCCCGGCGCATCCCATCGTGCAGAAAGGACGCAACCGCCTCGTGTCTCTCGTCGAGGGCAACCGTGGCTGCGCAGAGGTGGCTGCCCGCCTCCAGTGACGATAGCGCCTTCTCGAACACCATAATTTTCGACCTAGGGATCTTCAGGCCACGCGCTCTCCCAATCGCCTTGGCCAATCCACCCGAGGAAGGTACTCCGATTGCGAGTACAAGGGAAGGAGCAACCAGTCAGCGCGCCAGCGAGCGTTCGATAGCGCGCACGGTCTCGACCATGGCCTTGATCGCGGGTGGCACGTCGATGATGGTCAGCGCGCTCAATGCCGTGCCCGGGTATTGCTCTTCGCGCTGCTCGGCAACCGAGATGAGCACGCGCAGAGCCCGCTCTGGGGTAATGCGGTCCATGTCGCGGCCGGGCGGCGCCAGACCAACCGACTGGATGCCCAGCCCGCGGAAGGCATCGAGGACTGCGCCCAGACTGGCCCGGAAAGCGTCCTCGGAAAAGCTGGTCGTCGGGCCCACGCCGACGGTCAGGACGCGGCGCCAGGGCACGCGGGTGGTGAAGAAAAGTAGTTTCTCACCGGCCGCGCCTTCCAGACGGCCCTCGCGCAAAAGCTGCGACAAGCGACCGTTGAGTCGCCAGTCGAGAAGACCAGCCGCCCCGCGCAGGGGACGCACATCAGCCCACAGCGGCACTACCAAGGCGTCCCCGCCTGGGCAGTGATCCCACCGGCCGAGGTCGACCGGGAGAAAAGCAATTTGGCTGGCGGCCAGCATCTCAGGGTGCGATGCCGAGCAGATCCAAGGCGGAGTCGAGCAGCCCGTTGACAAACGCGGGCGCCTCCTCGGAGCCAAAGCGCTTGGCCAGCTCTACCGCCTCATTGATGACGACGCGTGCAGGAACATCGGCCTGGCAGTGGGCAAGCTCGTATAGAGCAAGGCGCAAGACGTTGCGGTCCACGCGCGCCAAGCGCTCTACCCGCCAGTTCTGGGACAGCCGGGCCAGGATCTCATCCAACTCCACCCGGTGCGCGCACACGCCGCGGACCAGCGTGGCGGTGAGGTTCTCATCAAAGGCGTGCACTTCTGGCAAGTCGGTCTCGCCTTCATCTTCACTGGCGCCGAATTCGCGTAGGTGGGTCGCCAGGGCCACGCCTGGATCAACACCGTCGACGCTGTCCATGGCGTACAGAACCTGGAGGGCGACCGCGCGGGCTCGGCGCCGCGGGCTCATCTTGACAATGTCCAAGTCATTTGCGACGACGGACCTGGGCCGAAGCCGCTTCGGCCTGGCCAGCCAGCTTGTCGTACAAGTTGGCCATCTCGATGGCGGCCATGGCTGCATCCGCGCCCCGGTTGCCACCCTTGCTTCCGGCGCGCTCGATGGCCTGCTCGATGGTGTCGCAGGTGAGCACGCCGAAGCCCACCGCAAGCTTGGCCTCGGCGGAGATCTGGGCGATGCCGCGCGTGGTCTGGTTGACCACCACATCGAAGTGCGGGGTCGCGCCACGGATCACGACGCCGAGGCACACGATGGCGTCGAACCTTCCCGAGTCAGCCACACGTCGGGCCAGCCCAGGTAGTTCAAAGGCGCCCGGACAACGGTAGATTTCAATGTCCTCGTCGCGTGCGCCTGTCTTACCCAGGGCACCGACTGCACCCTCGAGCAGCTTGTCGGCCACGAATTCATTCCAACGCGAGACGATGATGGCAAAGCGCTTGCCCTGGGCTGTCCAGTTACCTTGATGGATTTGCGGCATTACTTGGCCTCTCTTTCATTGAATTGCACCACCTCGGCCGGGGGGCCGCTGGAAACGCAGTCAACGATCTGTATACCGTATCCTTCCAGGGCGGCGAGGCGGCGTGGATTATTGGTCAGCAGGCGGATGGCGCGCACACCCAACTGGCGCAGCACTTGCGAGCCGAGGCCGATGTCCCGCAAGGGCGCATGGGCCGGCTCGGGTTCGCGGCCGCGGGACATGGCGCGCTCTTCCTGGGCGGCGCTCGCGGTCAGGCTGTCCAGCGCGGTTGCGATGTGCCGGCAGCCCAGCGGCAGAATGTAGAGCAGCACGCCTCGTCCTTCCCGCTCAATCGCGCGCAGCCATTCCGTGGGTTGAATCATCTCGCCCGGCCGGGTAACGGTGAACACGTCTCGCAGCAGACTGGCGGTTTGCACCCGCACCAGGACCGGCTCGCCCGAGGCCACGTCACCCAGCACCAGCGCCAGATACTCCGCATCGGCCACGTCGGCTTCGTACAGGCAGGCGCGATAGGTCGCGCGCAGCCCGGCCCCGGTGGGGCGCAGGCTGGTCTCCGTCACCAGATGAACAAGCACCTCGCGCGCCAGCCGATATTGGACAAGATCGGAGATGTGCACGATGCCCAACTCGTGCTCGGCCGCGAAGACCTCCAGATCCGGCATGCGCGCCATTTCGCCGTCGGGGCGCATGATCTCGCAGATCACGCCCGCGGGCGTGCGGCCGGCCAAGCGCGCCAGGTCGACTGACGCCTCGGTGTGGCCGGTGCGGACCAGCACGCCGCCCCGCTTCGCCCGCAGCGGAAACACATGTCCGGGAGTCACCAGATCGTCGGGCGCGGCGTCCGGCGCAACCGCAGTGCGGATGGTGTGAGCGCGCTCGCGTGCGGAGATGCCGGTACTGATGCCATGGCGTGCGTCGACGCTGACCGTGAACGCCGTGTTGTGGGGCGAACGGTTGTCCTGGGTCATCATGGGGAGGCGCAGCTCGGCCACCTTCTCTTCGGAAAGCGCCAGACAGATGAGGCCGCGACCGTGACCGGCCATGAAGTTGATGGCCTCGGGCGTGACCAGGTCGGCGGCCATAGTCAAGTCGCCCTCGTTTTCGCGGTGCTCGTCGTCGACCACGATCACCTGCCGGCCGGCACGGATGTCCGCCAGGGCCTTCTCGACATCAATGTGGGGATCAGGGGACACGGGCTTTATCCACGAAGCGGGCGACTTGCTTGGCAATCATATCCGCTTCCATGTTGACACGATCACCGGGGCGAAGCCCGCCCAGCAGAGTGACGGACAGGGTGTGCGGAATCAGCCAGACCTGTACGCTACGGCCTTCCACCTCATTGATGGTGAGGCTGACTCCGTCGATGGCGATGGATCCTTTCTTCACCAAAAAGGGCGCAACCGATTCAGGCACGTGCAGGCGCAGAGCGAGGGTGTCGCCCTGCTTGCGCGTCGATTCCACCTTGCCCACCCCGTCGACATGTCCGGTGACCAGGTGGCCACCCAGCATGTCGCCTAGGCGCAGGGGCCGCTCCAGGTGAACCCGATCGCTGGCCTTGAGTGATCCCAGGGTCGTGCATGCCAGGGTTTCTGGCCCAAGGTCGGCTTCGAACCGCCGCGCGCGCCGGCCCACGATGGTCAGACAGACACCGTTGACCGCCATGCTGGCGCCCAGTGGAAGTGAAGCCACGTCGAGGGCGGTCGCGATCGCCAGACGGCGCGTGCCGCCCGATCCGGAGCGCAACGATTCCACCTTGCCAATAGCTTCTACGATGCCAGTGAACAATTCTTGCTCGCGTGTCTTGATTGCCTCTAGTTTCGCCGACGTAGTTTGGGACCGAGCACGTCGGCTTGCAGAAGGACGTCCTCGCCGACGGCGCTAACCTCAAACCGCCTGAGCCTCAGGGGAGTGCGCCAGTCAAGCCCCTGGCCTTCTGCGATGGGGCGGCCGGCACCCGCAAGGCTCGGCGCGACAAAGAAGGCAACCGAGTCCACCAGAGCAGCCGAAATGAAGGCGCCATGGACCCGGCTGCCTCCCTCGACGAGAAGCGACTGCACCCCGCGTTCGGCGAGGGCACGCAAAAGGGACCGGATGGGGACGCGGCCGGCGCGGTCAGCCGGCAAGAGCAGAATCTCCGCCCCGGCCCGGCGCAAGGCTCGTTCGCGGCCCAGCCGCGCGCTCGCATCGCTGGCTTCCTCGCGCGGCTGCGCGCCAATTATGAGCAGCCGAGGCGTGCCGAGCTGCCGGATAAGCCGGGCTGAGGGCGGCGTGTGCAGATGTCCGTCGAGGACCACCCGCAAGGGGCTGAGCCCGGCAGACCCGGGCAAGCGCACGGTGAGGCGGGGGTTGTCCGCCAGCACGGTGCCCACCCCGACCAGAACCGCGTCGTGCTGGGAGCGCAGCAGATGGGCATGCGCGCGCGCGGCCTGGCCCGTGACAAAGCGCGCGCTGAGGTCGCGCGGCCTAACCTCGCCACTTCCGATGAATCCGTCGAGCGTGGTCGCGACTTTGAGGGTGACCCAAGGCCGGTGGGCGCGGACCCAGAGGAAGAACGCACGATTCTGCTTTCGGCATTCGTCGTCAAGACAACCCACGTCGACGCGAATGCCCGCCCGACGTAGATGCAGGACGCCGCGACCGCTGACCAGGGGATTCTCGTCGCAGCACCCGACCACCACGCGGCGGATGCCGGCGCGTAGGATGGCCTCGGTGCAGGGGCCGGTGCGACCCTGGTGGCAGCAGGGTTCCAGGGTGACATACAGGGTTGCGCCCTGGGTGCGGACACCCTTGCGAGAAAGCGCTTCGATTTCAGCATGTGGCAGGCCGGCGCGGCGGTGATAGCCCCGGGCTAGCACGCGGCCGCCGCGCACCAGCAGGGCGCCCACCACAGGGTTAGGGCGGGTCTGGCCGCGGCCGAGTTCAGCCAGGGCCAGCGCTTCGCACATGAAGCGTTGATCAGCTTTGGAAAAAACCTTGCTCATGGGTCCTGGCCTTTCCAGCGCAGAAGTCTTTGTACCTCACTTAGCAGTTCGGTCGCGTCTTTGAAATGCATGTACACCGTGGCGAAGCGCAGGTAGGCCACGTCGTCGATCTCACGCAGGCGGCTCAGCACGGCGTCGCCGATCTTTGACGAGGCGATTTCCTTTTCGCCGGTTTCGCGCAGCGACCGTTCGATGGAATCGGCCATCTCCTCTAGCGCGGCCATGGGAACCGGCCGTTTTTCGCAGGCCTTGGTGACACCTGCCAGCAGCTTGGCCCGGTCGAACGGCTCGCGCCGCGCGTCCTTCTTTACCACTGATGGAAGCAGCTCCTCGACACGCTCGTAGGTGGTGAAACGTTTGCCGCACCCCGCGCATTCGCGGCGGCGCCGCACAATCTGCTCATCCTCGCTGGGACGGGTGTCCACAACCTTGTCTTCGGTGGCGGAGCAGAAAGGGCAGCGCATGGTGCGAGGTCCAGGTATTGTCTAGCACCCCATGAGCGAAGTACGAATCACAGTAAACGGAAGGCCGCGCATGGCTTTTTGACCCACGATCGCTCCGAGGTCGAATCGGCCGAGCAGGCTGGCGCTGACTTCGTGGTTTTCGGTCCTGTGTTCGACACGCCAGCAAAGCGCGTCTACGGATCGCCCAAGGGCCTCCAGGCATTGGCGCAAGCCTGTTCCTGCTCAATCCCGGTTATTGCGCTCGGTGGAATCGACTATAGCAACGCCGAGAGTTGCATTCGTATGGGCGCTTACGGAATTGCTGTGATTCGTTCCATGCTGGCCGTCGACGACCCGGGGATTGCCCTGGAACAATTGCCTTCTGTGCGTTTTCGAACAGCAATGTAGGGTCTTGACAGGCCCACGCAGAACCGTACGCTTCTCCCCGGGTGCCCCAGACAATTCCGTTGGGGCGCAGCGGAGATCAGCACAGTTTGAGGAGGCAGTGAATGGCAACCGGAAAGGTGAAATGGTTCAGCGATTCCAAGGGGTACGGTTTTATCGCTCGGGATGGGGAGGAGGACGTTTTCGTCCACTACACGGCAATCACGGCAGATGGGTACCGTTCGTTGGCCCAGGGCCAGACAGTGGAGTTTGACATCACCAAAGGACCCAAAGGGCTGCAAGCCATGAACGTCAAGCGCCAGGAGGCCGCGCAACAGGCACAACAGATCCGCGGGGACACCGGCTCGCAGCCTGCTGCCTAGCCCCAGAAAGTCGTGGTCGTGGCCGTGGCCGGAGTGATCACCGTCGGCCACCTCCTTCGGGGGCTGCGGGACGGACGGCGCCGCCCACCTCGGCTCCCCACGCGGTCAATCGTCGCGCTGCCACGACATCTGGATGTCGGTGCCGAGTTCTGCGATGACCCGCTCGCGGAACTGCGCTTTTAGTTTCTCCGCGATCTGGCCCATGCGCTGCTTGGAAACGCCGTAGCGCGCGCCCAGGGCCGAAAGCGCTGCCGCCTCGCCCGGGGTGGCCAGGTGCTCGCGCCACACGGCCCGCTCGCGATCATTATCCAGCTTGCTCTCAAACTCATCCATGAGCTTGCGCACGGCTTGGGCCAACTCGTCCCGCTCGGCTTGCTGTTCGGGCGAAGCCTGGTGAATCGAGATCTTCTCGGCCAAGGGCACACCGTCTTCGTCAGGCCGTGGTTCCAGTGAAACCTCACGCGAGGCGAGGTGCGCGGACACCTCGGAGAGATCAGCCTCGTCTACCTGCAGCCGGGCGGCCAGCAGCTTGGGCGTGGGATCGATGCCCTCGGCCAGGAGCTTCTGGCGCTCCTTCTCCAGGCGGAAAAACAGCTTGCGTCCTGCGCGGGTATTGCCCACATGAATCAGGCGCGAGTTGGTCATGAGAAAACGCAGGATGCAGGCGCGAATCCAGTAGGCGGCATAGGAACCGAAGCGCGTGCCCATGTCCGGGTCCCAGCGGCGCACGGCCTCCATCAGACCAACTGCGCCTTCCTGGAAGAGGTCAAGCAAATTGAGCCAGGCCCGCCGGTACTGAAAAGCGATGGACACAACCAAGCGCAGGTTGTGCAGGACCAAGGTGCGAGCGGCCTTGAGGTCGCCGCGTTCGCGCGTCGCCTGGATAAGCTCGCGCTCTTGCTTCTCATCCAGGCGCGCGTAGCGGCGCGCCTCGTCGATGAAGCGTTGGACCGGATCGCGCGCAGGTGCGAGGTGTCGCTCCGGCGCGGGCGGGATCAGTTCCGGTGCGTCGCTCTCCACCAGGTCGGGCTCAAGTGGCGCCTGCACGCCCGCGTCATCGGCACCCGTCTCGTCTGGAGTAGCGACGGTGTGGTCGTCGTGGCGGCTGGAAGAAGACTTGGTCATGACGCCGAGAGCGCGGCCAAGAGCTGGTCGTTTTCCTCGGCCGTGCCAATGGTGATGCGCAGCTTGTCGTGCAGGCCAGGTTTGTCAAAAAAGCGCACCAGGATCCCCTTGGCCTTGAGCGCGCGGTAGATCGCACCGGCGTCGCCGCCAGGGCAAGTGGCGAGCACGAAGTTGGCTTGGCTGGGGATCACCTGCCAGCCACGCCGGCGCAGGGCCTCGCCCAGACGGGCGCGCTCGGCGCGCACGTGCTCCCAGGTGCGGCGCGCGTAGTCCTGGTCATCGAGCGCCGCCGCGGCTGCACTGACCGCGACCGCATCGCAGTTGTAGCTGTCCTTGACCTTGTTCATTTCCCACACCACCGCGGGCGCCGCAATGGCGTAACCGAAGCGCAGCCCCGCCAGGCCGTAACCTTTGCTTAGAGTGCGGCAGACCATCACGTTGGCAAACTCGCGCACCAGGCTCAGACTGTTCTCGTCGGAGAAATCCACGTAGGCCTCGTCGACCAGGAGCAGGCCGGAAAAGCGCGCCGCCAATTCGCGCACCCTGCTGGTGGGCACCAGGGTGCCAGTGGGCGCGTTGGGATTGGCAAAGAAGATGGCTCGCGCGCCGGCAGCCAAGAGCGCATCGATGGGCAGCTCCCAGCCTGCGGCCCAAGGCACGGTGACGACCTTGACATCGCCCACTTCGGCCAGCACGGGGTAAAGCGAGTAGGTCGGATCCGGGTAGGCGAAAACGTCGCCCGGGCCGAGGTATGTCCGCACGGCAATGGCCAGAATCTCGTCGCTGCCGTTGCCCGCCACGATCATGTCGGGCGAAACCCCGTGCACCCGCGCCGCGGTCCGGCGGAAATCCTCTGCGCTGGGACTCGGGTAGCGCCGCAGACGTTCGGGATCGATGTGGCGAATGGCCTCAAGCACGCGCGGGCTAGGGGGAAAAGGATTCTCATTGGTGTTCAGCTTGATCACGCGCTCACCCGGCCGGGGCTGCTCGCCGGGTTCATAGCCGGACATCTTTTCGACGTTGGGCCGGGCTTTGGGGGTGATCGACACGAGGTTTCGTCCTTGCTGTTTGCCTGGGCGGCTTGGGCCTGCGGCTACCCCTTGCCCAGGGTCTCGTCGCCCACCTTCCAGTCAACCGGAGTCTGGTCACCTGTCTGCGCCGCGTACAGGAGGCGCAGCACTTCATCCACCGAGCGGCCGATGCGCGTGATGTTGCAATCGGCGTGCACGATGTCGCCGTCGGGATCGATGATGTAGGTGGCGCGCAGAGCGTAGCCAGAGTTTTCGTCCAGGCACTGGTAGTCGCGCGCGATCTTCTTGCTGAAGTCCGCGATGAGGGGGTGCGTGATGGTGCCCAAGCTGCCCTTGATCCATTCCCTGTGCGAGTACTTCGAGTCGGTCGAGCAGCCCAGCACAACCGCGCCCAGCTTCTTGAATTCCTTGTCCTGGCGCGAGAACTCGGTGATCTCGGTTGGGCAGATAAAGGTGAAGTCGGCGGGGTAGAAGAACAGCACGATCCACTGCCCGCGGTAGTCCGACAGCGAAATCTTGGCGAATTTGCCATCGCCGGTCACGGCGTTCTCAGTGAACTCTGGTGCTTTTTTTCCCACGAGATTCATAGCCTGCAGTCCCTTCGGCGAGCCGGGCGCTCGCCGCGGCTGAGGCTATCACGTCCGCCGGTGCTTGCCAGGGCGAGGCTTGGGGACCGTGGAACGCAAGGGGCTCGCACCCGGGCGCGTTCGCGAATATAGTGATGGCCTCAGACGTCAAGCACCACGGAGGTATCCAAGATGCGCAAATTCGTCATGGCCGCAGTACTGACCTTGAGCGTTCTCTTGCCTGCCGTCTCGCAGGCCGGCTTGGTGGTAGAGGGGTCTTTGGGCCAGGGCGCCCAGGTATCCAGCCCGCGGACCTGGGAGCGAATCAACTTCATGGTCGCGCCAGGGGTGTCCATTCTGTCACTCCTGCGATTGCAGCTCGGCATCGTGGGCGACTTCGCTGATACCTCAGGGAGCAAGACCGATCTGGAGCTGCGGCCGATGGTTACCATCGTTCCCCCCCTCCTGCCCATTTACGGCCGCGCCATTTTCGCCATTGCCAATCTGGCCGGTAGCGGCGGCGCCAAGCGCGAGTTTGCCTATGGCGTCGCCGGGGGTGTGCGTTTCGGCCTGGGCCCGATCGGCGTGTTCGGTGAAGTCGGGGTGCTGCCACGCAGCCGTGACTTCGCGAGCGGCAGCAAGTTCGTCTGGATCATCGAGGGCCGCGCCGGTGCGTACCTAGAGTTCTAGGCAGGGGTCGATGAGCCTGTCACCCGGCCGCGTCCCGCTGTTTCTGCTTGCGGTTGCGCTCTGCCAAGCCTGTCGTTGCGAGCCCACGGCGCCGCCGAGTAGCGCGAGAGTTGTGGACGCCGAGCCCAGGCCCGACCCTGCGCTGCGGACGCCGGCGGACACAGCTCCGGGGGTCAGGATCTTCCAGGTCAGCGCCGGTCAAAGCCATAGCTGTGGGCTGCTGACCGACAACACGGTCATCTGCTGGGGCGGCAACAAGTTCGGGGAAAGCACGCCGCCGGCCGGGATCTTCAATCAAATCAGTGCGGGAAACGGGCAGACCTGTGGCTTGCGCAAAGACGGCGCCATTGCCTGCTGGGGTCGTGAGCTGCCTAGCGACCGGCCCGGCCCGCGCGAGGGAAAATTCGTGCAGTTGAGCACAGGCCCACGAAACCACGTCTGCGCCCTGGGGCTTGGCAACGAGGTCGTGTGTTGGGGGGACAATTCGAGCGGCGAGTGTGAGGCTCCAGCCGGTCGATTCGTGCAAGTGAGCGCGGGCGGAGGGCATGCTTGTGGTTTGCGCATCGACGGCGCGGTGATCTGTTGGGGGCGGAACGACAAGGGCCAGAGCACGCCGCCCGAGGGACGCCACATCATGATCAGCGCAGGATTGCAGCATAGCTGCGCTATTCGCCGCGACGGTTCGGTGGCCTGCTGGGGGGCAAACGACGACGGGCAAGCGATGCCGCCGGAGGGCCAATTCAAGTATCTCAGCGCCGGTGACCGGTACACTTGCGGCGTGAAGAGAATCGGGACTGCAGTTTGCTGGGGGTGGAAGGCGGCGCAAGAGATCAAGGCGCCCGCGGGTGAGTTCATCATGCTCAGCTCGGGCGCAGCACATGCTTGTGGCATGCGCACGGATGGCTCTGTCGCATGTTGGGGAAGCGACAGCTTCGGGGACACCACCCTGCCTGGGGGGCGCTACCTCCAACTGAGCGCGAGCAAGCACGTCTGTGGCGTGCGCGAGGACAAGTCCTTGCGCTGCTGGGGGGAGAACGAGCGCGGCCAGGCTGCTCCACCTGCTGGGAGATTCGCCGAGGTCAGCACCGGCGATGGCCATACCTGTGCGCTGGACAGCAAGGGTGCCATTACCTGCTGGGGCGATAACCGGGACGGCCAAAGCACTCCGCCCAAGGGGCAGTTCACTGCCGTCACAGCGGGCGGCGCGCATTCCTGTGGCCTGCAGGCAGATGGGTCTGTCGTCTGCTGGGGCCAGAACAGCCAGGGCGAAAGCCAACCCCCGTTCGAGAGATTCGCGCAGATAGGCGCAGGACGGACGCACACCTGCGGGGTCTCGACCGGTGGGCGTGTGTCATGCTGGGGCGACAACCGCCTCGGCCAGGCGCGGTCGCCGAGCGGGAAGTTCGTTGCAGTCAGCGCGGGCGGGACGTTCACGTGCGGGATTCGGGCCGGCGGTGCTGCAATCTGCTGGGGCGGCGAGCAGTCCAGCCAAGCCAGGGCAGTGCCTGGGCGGTTCAGCCTGCTCAGCGCAGGCGAGACGCACGCGTGTGGTGTAAGAGTCGACGGATCCCTCGCCTGCTGGCGAGAGGGCACGGCGGGAGGGCACGGCGCTGATTTCAGTGCAGTGCCCCCGGGAAAGTTCAAGCAGGTCAGCGCTGGCGCAGACTTCTCCTGCGCCATCACCCAATCTGGCCAGCAGATTTGCTGGGGCGTGCTCGCGCGCCAGTCTCTTTGATGTGACATTCGCGTGACGCACTGGCCGGGGCGGCTTCCAAGGCCAGGACGCCAATGCGCGAAGGTAGTAGAATACGCGGCATCATGCGCAAAACCGTCTTGGCTCTCGGTCTAGCGTTCGGGTTG
>PMKP01000330.1 GCA_003157775.1 Myxococcales bacterium
CCAGCTTCCCGGCGGCACGAAGCCCGCGTTGATCCGCGCGGTCATCACCAGACCGGCTCGCCGTCCTTCGAAGGCTGCCTTGAGCTGGCACGCGAAGGGCGCGAAACGCCGATTGAACCCTACCATCAGGCGGCGGCCCGAGGCGCGAGCTGCCTCTAGCAACTTGGCCAGATCGGCCTCGCTGGTGGCGGCTGGTTTTTCCAAGAAGACGTCGCGGCCGGCGGCCAGCGCGGCCGCGGCCTGGGTGGCGTGTAGATCGTGGCGGGTGGCGATGATCACCGCTTGCGTCGACGGCCGCGCGAGCAGCTCGTCCAGACTGGCGGCCACTTGGGCGCCGTAGCGATTGGCCACGTGGCGAGCCGAAAGGCCCCGCCGCGAAACCGCCGCGTCCAGGCGGGCTTCGCTAATTTTTGCCAGCACAGGCAGCAGTACCGAGGTGGCAAACGATCCGGTGCCCACGATGCCCACGCCGAGCGGGCCAGCCGCGCTTCGTGGCGCCACGATTGTCGGGGCCGGGCGGGCCGCAGCCTGCTCGCCCTGATAGGTGAGCAGCACGCCCAGGTGCGGCTCGGGACGTGCGCCGGTGATGACCTCGTAAGCGTCGAGCGCGCCTTCAAACGGAAACCGATGCGTGACCAGTGAAGCTACATCCAACCGCTTGCGTGCGATGGCGGCCAACACGGCTTCGAGGTTGCGTGCCTCGGTCCAGCGCACGTAGCCGATGGGGTAGTCGCTGCCACCTTCTTCGTAGGCGGAATCGTAGCGGCCCGGCCCGTAGCTGCGCGAGACCACGAGCGAGAGTTCCTTTTCGTAGTAGGTCTTGCGTGGAACCTCGATCGGCACAAGGCCCACCATCGAGATGCGGGCGCGGTCGCGCGCGAGATCCCCGGCCAGCACCAGCGGGGCATTGGTGTCCGACGATGCCGTGATGACCACGGCATCCGCGCCTCGGCCAGCGGAAACGGCACGCACGATCTCGGCACAGTCGTCCTGGCCCACGACAGCCCCGGCCGCAGCGCCGCGGCTGAGCGCGCGCTTGACCTTGGCCGGATCGACGTCGATCCCCACCACATCACATCCGTGGGCGGAGAGCAGTGAGGCGGCGATCTGGCCGATCAGGCCGAGGCCGATCACCGCCACCACGGCGCCGAGGGTGGGTTCGACCAGGCGTGCCCCGTGCAGCGCGATCGCGCCCACCGTGACGAAGGACGCTTCCTCGTCTGTGACGCCGTCGGGGATCTTGACTGCCAGGTTGCGCGGGACCACGTTCAGTTCGGCGTGGTTGGCGTAGCCGGCGCCTGCGCAGGCCACGCGGTCGCCCAGGGCAAAGCCGGGCGCCTCGGGCCCCACTTGCAGCACGCGACCGGCGAGCGAGTAGCCGAGCGGGATGGGAAGGTCGAGTTTGGCGCGAACCGCGTCCAGCGCAGCGAGTGGTCCCTCGCGCCGCGCCTTCTCGATGACTCGCTTGACCAGGTCGGGTCGCTGGCGCGCCTTGGCCAGCAAGCTCTTGCGGGCCATGTCCACAATGCTGCGCTCGGTTCCCGCGGAGATGAGTGAAACCCGGGTCTCCACCAGGATTCCCCGGCGCGAGGCCCGTGGAGTAGCCACATCCACGATGGCAAGCTCGCCCGTCTTGTAGTTCTGTGAGATCTGGCGCACGGAACTATGTAGCCCCCGAATGCCGGCCGAGTAAAGCCCACTTCTACCAGCGGAGCAGCCAGTGCGCGCCGGACGCAGGGTCGGCAGACACGGCTTGCGTCAGCACGCGAGCGGGCTGGGGTGTGGCGAACTCCCGGTGCCACTGGTCGTCGGATGACGTGATGGCACCACCCTCGTGGCGCAGACTCGAGTTGGCCGCCAGGCGCAGGCGGGACTCGGCAGGATAGGGGGTTGCGCTTGCCACCTGGTCGTCAATGCTGAGTGCGCGGGCTGTGAAGACGAGCTGTCGCCGGTGCACGGGTTGTCCAGGCAGCCAGGCGTACCCGTCGTGCTCGCACTCGACGGCCACGCCGTTGGGCGTAGGGGCAGTCGCGATGATTCGGGCCTTTGCACGGCGGCCCACGCGAAAGGCAGCCCACACTTCGCTGGAGTTTTCGCCAGCCACTGTCACGGTGTTGTGGACGCGGGTGGCGCGCGTCTCGGCCCGGGCGGCGTCCCGGCCGTAGCTGGACACGCCGTAGTCGACCACCGCGCGCTCGCCTTCGACCCACAGCTCGAAGGTCAGGGCGTCGGCGTGGACGTGACCGCCCTGGTACGGGGCGCCGTCGGGCCCGGCGTCCAGGCAGAGCCACGCGCTGGGCGAAGAGCAAATCAGCCAGCCGGTGTCAGGCAGCACGCGCAGGGTTCCAGCAGCACCAGCCGCGACCTCGGTGGGCTCAAGACCGCAGCCGCGACCGAGGGCTAGAACCTCGTCGACAGCCGGGCCGGCGTCGAGTGAGGCATCGTTGAACAGCGGATAGGTCCCGTCAGGCGCGCGCACCGCCAGGGCCCAGCCCAGGGCACGCCGGACGGTTTCCGGCCAAGCGGCTGGCACCTGTCGCCCGGCTGCGCTGGCCAGCTCGATGATTTCGCAAAGCCCCGCGCACAGGGCCAGATGATAGGTGGCGCTGCGTTCGAAGTGTCCGCCGTCAGGGAGAAACTGCTGCGGGAGTTGCCAGTCGAGCAGACGCCGGCCAGCGCCCCACCACAGGTCGGCTTCGGCGCCTCGGGTGACTGCGCCTGCGCAGGCCAGGCCCAGCCCATTCTCCAGCAAATGATTGCCGAGCAGGTGCAGTTCGAGTTGGGTGAGGACCGCGCGGGCGGCACGCGCAAGCTCACTGTCAAGGTCGCGCCGGCCGCACCGGATGGCCGTTGCAATCCGCCTCGCGCGCACCGACGCAGGGTAGGGGCGCACGGCACACGCGTCCGTCCACGCGCACGGTGGGCCTGTGGCTTCGGCGCCCAGCTCAAGGCCGTACTGTTCTTCGTAGGCGCGCAGGAGCGAGCCCACGGGCAGCTTGGCCAGGCGATGGCGGCCGCGGGTCTTCTCGGCCTCGGCAAAGGCGCGCAGCTCGGCCGGCGGCTCGGGCCAAGACGCCAGGGTGGGTGGCGCATGCCCGCCCGGCAGGTCACGCAAGATCCGGGAAAGCAGAGCGTGCGGCGGCCGTGCCAGGATCTGCACAGGTCGCAGCTCGGCCAGCGTGCGCAGCGTGCGTCCCAGATCTTTCGCAACGGCGATCACGCTCGTCCCTTCTTGGCCACCTCTTCCAGAATCGCGAGGTAGCGCGCGGCCAGCTTCTTGCGGTCGAAGTGCTCCTTCACGTAGGCGCGGCCGCGCTCTCCCATGTCCTGGCAGGCCGCGGGATCACGCGCGAGACGCAAGATTGCCTCTGTCATTGCGGGTGCATCTTCGGGCGGAACGAAGACCCCACCCCCGGACGCCTCTACCAGGGCTCGCGCCTCACCGTCGACCGAAAGCAGAACCGGACGGGCCATCCCCAATATCTCGAAGATCTTCGAGGGCAGAACGGTCCGGAAAAGCTCCGTCTTGCGCAGGGGCACCAGGCACAGATCGCTGGTGGCGTAAACTTCGCTCATCGCATCCCGGGGCAGTGCGCCCAAGAAGACCACATTGTCGAGCGATTCGCTCTTGGCCCTGGCTTGCAGCCGCTGCCGCTCGGCTCCCTCGCCCACGAACAGGAACCGAATCTGGTCCTGGGGACGAAGCGCCGCGGCCACGTCCAGCACGCGGTCGAGCCCGTGCGCCATGCCGTGCGTGCCCACGTAGCTGACCACGAACTTCCCGGCAAAGCCCAGACGCTCGCGCAGTTGAGTGTCGCGCGATTCCGGTACGAAGCGTTCCAGATCGACGCCGTTCTTGACGACCTCGATCTTGTTCGCCGGCACACCCCGTTGGCGCAAACGCGCGCCAAAGGAATCGGTGACCACCACGATGCGGTCGGCTCGGCGATAGAGGTACTCCTCGACCAGGCCCAGGCCGCGCACGACGGGGTGTCCTTCGGGCAGCGCACCCACTGCGACGATCGACTCGGGCCAGAGATCGCGGACCTCGAAGACAAAGGGAAGCGAACGCGTGCGGGCGATAGCGTACCCTGCGACCGCGCAGAGAAACTGGGGGCTGGTGGCGACCACCACGTCAGGGCGACCCACGTGAAACTGTCCCCACAGCGCGGCCGAGGCGGCGAAACTCGCGTAGGCGAGCGATCGGCGCAAATGCCCGCGGTTGGCGGCCGGGTAAATCCAGGTGCGCACGACCCGGACGCCGTGAAAGTCCTCGCTGACCAGAACGCGGTGTTGGTATTCGGAGGGCACCATCCCCGTCGGGTGGTTGGGCATCCCGGTCAGCACCGTGACCTCTTGCCCGGCCTCCACCCAGGCGCGCGCGAGCTCTGACACCCGGGCTGCCGGGGCGCCGGGCTCCGGGGGAAAGTACTGCGAGACGTAGAGGATGTGCATCACGGGCTGCCGGAGCGAAGGGGCTTGGGCGTCCCGGCGCAGAACCGCTCAAGGGCATCGACGATGCGCGGGGCTGCATGGCCGTCCCAGCCCTCGGGCACGCGCCCTTTCTTGCACTTGCCCGCCAGGATCTCGTCCAGCACGCGCGCGATACGCTCGCGGTCGGTCCCCACCACGATATTCGTGCCCTCGGTCACTGTGATGGGACGTTCGGTCGAGTCGCGCATGGTGAAACAAGGGATCCCGAGCGCAGTGGTTTCTTCTTGGATTCCTCCCGAGTCGGTGACTACGAGGCGCGCGCGCGAAAACAGGGTCACAAAATCGTTGTAGCCGAGCGGCTCGATGAGCCTGAGACCCGAAATGGTGTGTGCGTGAGAAGCCAGACCAAACTCGCCCAGGCGGGCGAGGGTGCGTGGGTGCACGGGAAAGACGAGGGGGATGCGGGCGGATACCGCGGCCAGCGCATCCAGGGTTGCACGCAGCGTGGCGGGGGTGTCGACGCTGGAAGGCCGGTGAATGGTGGCGACCGCGTACGCTTGCGGGCGGAGCTGCAGGCGCGCAAGGACGTCGGTCGGGCGCGCGACCGCGTAGTGAAGCGAATCGATCATCACGTTGCCGACGAAGACGATGCGTTCGGCCGCGATGCCCTCGCCGAGGAGGTTCTCGCGCGCATCCGGAGACGGCGTGAGCAACAGATCCGAAAGCCGATCGGCAAGCACGCGGTTGATTTCTTCGGGCATCGTCCAATCCCGCGACCGCAGCCCGGCCTCGACGTGGGCCACCGGCACGCCCAGCTTGGCTGCGGCCAGGGCCGAGGCCAGCGTGCTGGTTACGTCCCCCACCACCACCAGGAGTGCTGGGCGCGAGCTTTCCAGCGCGGCTTCGATTCCAACCAGGACCGCGGCAGTCTGCTGTGCCTGGGTTCCGCCGCCCGCCCCCAGCATGACGTCAGGCGCGGGCATACCAAGGTCGCGGAAGAACACGTCGCTCATGTTCGCGTCGAAGTGCTGGCCAGTGTGGATGAGACGCGTGGGGATGTTGCGTCGGCGGAGCTCGCGCGAGATGGGCGCGATCTTCATGAAATTCGGCCTAGCCCCTGCGACCAAGGCGATCATTGGTGTTTGGCCATGGCTCTCCGGGCTGACGGGCGACACGCGCCGCGCATACTAGCAGGGCATGACCCAACTCTCCACCTCGCCCGCGCCGGCTGGCTGCAAAATAGGTTACACTGGTGTCGGTGCCCATGACAGCCTTTCAGCGACTGCGAGCGGGGTGCATGAGGCGGGAGTACGAGATCCTCTTCGATTTCTCCGCGTCGCCCGTGGGTGGCGGCCTGAAGCGACTGCTGGCCTATGTCGACCATTTCGCCGGCAGTGGTGAACGCGTGCTGTTCTTGGTGCACCCGCAGACCGAGGAGTACATCGCGGGCAGGACGGTCAAGTACGAGGTTGTGCGGCGCAACCCATTGGCCCGGCTGTGGTTCGACCCGCGCTTCGTGAGCCGATACGGTGGCCGAGCGCGCTGGTTCTTTTCCTACGGCATCCCCATCTACGGCAAGGTCGGCGACCACAATTGGTTGCACGTCAGCAACTCGCTTCCCTTCGGACTTCTGGGTCTGACCCTGGACATCAGGGCGTTTGCCGGCAACTTCTTGCTCAGGGAGCGCTTTGTCGCGTGCGCCGACAATTGCTCGGTGGTGTCAGGGGAATCGGAATTCACCCTCGACATCTACCGCAAGACCACGGGCTGGCGCCGGGAGTTCGTGCTACTGCCCAACGGGATGGAAACCTTCGAAAGCGACAAGGGCAACACGCGCCTGCCCCAGGCGATAACCGTGGGAACCTCACGCTACAAGCGACTGGACAGGACCTGCGCCGTGCTGGAACGGATGCAGACGACACGTCGCTTGGACAAGCTGCTCATCGTCGGCAATCTGGAGAGCATTCCGCTCAGCGTGAAAAGGAAACCCTACGTTGAGTGCCTGGGAATCTTGTCGCGTCAGCAGGTCTTGCAGCACATGAGGCAGTCGCAGGTGTTCATCTCGACCTCTGAGATCGAGAACTCGTCCAATGCCGTGCTCGAAGCCCTGGCCTTGTGCGGGACGCTCGCGGTGTCCGACATCCCGTCGCACCGCGAGTTGATCGGCAACGGCGTGGGGCAGCCCCTCATTGTCGATGGCTTGCGCTATCTACAGGTTGATGCCGGCGCCAGCGCCTTGGACCTATCCCAGCACTCTTGGAACAAGACCATCTCCCACATGCTATCGACCATGGCCTCTCTGTCCGGTTCTACCGGCAGCACAAAGGCTGTGAGGGCAAGCGAACTAGGGGGTGTCCCTAATTGACGGCGGCCATTGACTCTGGCGGCCGCTCGGCGCTGGCGGTCGGCCAGGAGTGCTCCTCGGGGGCCGTCCATCAACGGCCGCGCTGCGCGCGTCCATGATGGACTCGGTCGTCGCCTGGCATCCGAGCCTCGCAGACGAGGCTCGGAGCGGCTCC
>PMKP01000397.1 GCA_003157775.1 Myxococcales bacterium
TCGAGGCCGGAACAATTCGGAGGATTTGCGAAGTTGTTTACGCGGCATCCAGCCGGCATCGCAGGGTCCCGTGATGAGATGAAGTGAAGCCTTCTGCGAGCCATCCAGCGTCATCGCTGTCGACCTTTCTGGCGAGGAAGGTCCCACGACGCGGGGCCTACGTCGGGACGGGGAACGAGGCCTTAGCACCCAGCGAGCGCGGCCACGCCTTCCCAGACAAGTTCTCATCTCAGATAGCGCTCAGAAGCCTGTCGCCCTCTGAGCAGTCGCGCCGGATTCCCAACGACGATGATGTTGGGCTCAACGTCATGCAGGACGACGCTGCCGGCTCCCACAAGACTGTTTTCGCCGATCGAAACGTTCTGGATCACCGTCGCTCCAGCGCCGAGGATTGCGCCATTGCGGACCGTAACTCCGCCGCATACAATGGCTCCCGGGGAGACTGTGACAAAATCACCGATATTAGCATCATGCTCCACTACGGCGGCGGTATCAATGAGGGTACAGATCCCAACTCTGGCACCACTTTGCACAACGGCGCAATCACCAACGAACGTCCCCTTGCCGATGACTGCATCCGTTGCGACGGTGCTGGCGGTTGAAATCAATGACAGTAGCTTGTCCGCATGACTCTCAATCGTCGCGTAGATGCGCTGCCGGACTGAGGTTTCGCCTATCGCAATGTGAGTCCTCATCGCCAGCAAGTCGGTGCTCTCCAGGTAGTGAGCCAGGTATCCGAGGACGGTGTGCCCGTGGATCACCGTCCCAGGTGGCTCTGTCGAAACATAGCCGTAGACTGTGAGGTTCAGCCGACCGGCAACGTTGATAACCTTTCTTGCGTGCCCGCCGGCGCCGAATATGAGCATTTGGATCTCCGCGCGAATAACAAGGTGGCGCTACAGCGCCGGGGTATAGAGAAACAAATTGATGGCCCTTCCCATATCGTCCGAGTCCAGACAATCTAGACGGGCAAGCACAGAATCTGCCGAGAAATTCTCTCTGCCATGCGCGGCGGCGTGCCACCNNGTCTACCCCATCGCGTCCCTGCCGAGATCTTCTTGATGAGTCCGCCGGGTTTGCCCTTTGAGGCTCACCGAGATGGCCCGCGTGCTGCTCGGGTAGACTCACCCGCCCGACGCTGGCACCGTGCGTAGAGGCCCTCGGTTGTCTGGGGCTACTCTAACAGAACCGTCTAGAAGCTGGCGGACGCCTGGGCAGATGAGGGAAGGGTGTGTTACGATGCCAGCCAGCCTCGATCGGGAACCCGATGCTCAAGGTCCCTTCTGCGTTTTTCCGTCGCGATGTGAAAGTCCTGCTGATGGGGGACAGGCGGGCCCCTCTTGAGGCAACCTTGATCGCCGTGATTCAAGAAACGCTGGCGGCAGCGAGGCCCAAGCGATGATGCGCGAACGGATCATCTTGACGGGCGCCTCGGGAACGCTCGGCTACAGCTTGGCCACGCAGTTAGCCGCCAATCCCAAGGCCACCGTGCTTTGCCTGCAACGGGAAAACAGCCAGCACCGCAGCTTCCCCGCGGGCATCGAACATCAGCACGTAGATTTCTACGGCAAAGCGGCACTGCGCGAAGTGGTGCAACGGTTTCGCCCCGACTGCATCATCCACTGTGCGGCCAGCGGGACACAGTTTCCGAAGCCGAATTGGTTCGAGATGGTGCGGTTCAACGTCGATGTCACCCTCGACCTCTGCGAGTGTGCGTCACTGATCGACAATTGTAATTTCGTCTACGCAAGTACCGGGCTAGCCTATCGCGATCAAGGCCGTCCCTTGACCGAAAATGATCCCCTCGACACCCTACACCCATACGGCGCGAGCAAGGCGGCGGCCGACCTGCTGGTGCGCGCCGCTGCGGCGGAGTTCGGCGTGCCCCTGACAGTGGTGCGACCATTCTCATTTACTGGCCCGGCCGACAATGGCAGCCGTTTGTTTCCGTCATTGCTGCGGGCGGNNGTGCGCGACCACTGTGCCGTGCAGGACATCGCTGCGGGCGTATTGGCCGCAGCGTGCTTTGGCGGACCCCGTCCGCAGCCACTGAGCGTGTATAATTTTGGCAGCGGCAACACGATCCCGCTTAAGCGGCTGATTGAGCAAGTGGTCTTGGAACTCGATCTGGACGTGAAACTGAACTTTGGCGTTCGCGACTATGCGCGCTTTGAGCCGCGGTTCATGGTCGCCGACGCATCACTGGCGCTGACCACGCTCGGTTGGCGGCCGCAGGTCAATCTCGCGTACGCCGTGTGGCAGTTGGCGCAGGAATCATTCCCGGCGCTGAAACTGCGCAGACCACAGGAACGATCATCCTCATGAAGATTGCGCCACCCGAACTCAGCGTCGTCTTGCCGGCCTACCGGGAAGCTGACAACCTGCGCCAGATGTTGCCCATTCTCAATGAAGTCGCTCGGTCGCTGACCCCGCGCTACGAAATCATGGTCATTGATGCCGAGCAACCGCTTGACGATACACCGGCAATTTGCCGCGACGCCGGAGCTGTCTATGTGCCGCGGCATGGTGGTGCATCCTATGGGCACGCCATCCGAACCGCCTTGGCTGTCGTCAAAGGCCGACACGTGATTTTCATGGATGCCGACGGCTCCCACAATCCGCGATTTCTGCCGCAGTTGTGGGCTGAACGCGAGCGCGCTGACTTGGTGATTGCGTCCCGGTACGTTCGCGGGGGCAAGACCGAGAACCCGGCGGTGCTGATTTTCCTGAGCTTGATGGTGAATGTCGTATTCCGCGTGGTGCTCGGACTGAAGTGCTACGACGTATCCAACAGTTTCCGGCTGTACCAGGGCGATGCCCTGCGGCGCTTGCAGCTCAAGTGCGACAACTTTGACATCATCGAAGAGATTCTAATCAAGCTCAGTTCTTCGCAACCGGGCTATCGTATAAAGGAAGTCCCGTTCACCTTCGAGAGACGCAAAGCGGGGACGACCAAACGGCAACTGCTGGCGTTTGCCATTGGCTATCTGGGTACGCTGCTTCGCCTGTCCAGATTCAAACGCCAAGTGCGAAAGCAGGAGCCAAGGAGCAAACCATGAATCACCTGATCACGGGCGGCTGCGGCTTCGTAGGCAGCAACATCGCGGCGCATCTGCTGGAGCGCGGCGACTCGGTGGTCGTGTTCGACAACCTATCGCGATTCGGCGCAACCGAGAACTTGGCCTGGCTACGCACGCTGGGCGGCGTGAATCTCGTCTACGGCGACACACGCAACCAAAATGACGTAGCCCAGTTGTTCAAGCAGAACAAACCCGACGCTATTTTCCACCTTGCCGGCCAAGTCGCAATGACCACCTCGATGCAGGATCCGCGCAAAGATTTTGAGACCAACGTGCTCGGCTCGATCAACCTGCTGGAAAACGTCCGCCGTCGTTGTCCCGAGGCTCCCGTGGTCTATTCGTCGAGCAACAAAGTGTACGGCGAACTTGCCGGCGTGCGCTTGCGCGAGGAGGCGTCGCGGTACGTCGCCCCCGACTACCCCGATGGCTTGGACGAAAC
>PMKP01000090.1 GCA_003157775.1 Myxococcales bacterium
GCCTTCTTCAAGGTGGGCAAGGAGCTGCGCGAGCGGGTGAACCATGGACGGCGGTCGACCGGCGCTTCTTGATTGACCCAGCTTTGGTGCGGTACTTTCACCTCATGACCAAATGGAAATGGTGGCATTGGGGCAAAGGTCCGGTTGATTTTCAGATTCGGGAACTACTTCGGGCGGTCTGGGATTTGCACTCGATGTATGGGGCTGATGAACCCTGGCTCTGGCGAGGACAGGCCAATTATCGCTTCAGCATCATGCCAGCTGTGCATTCGCGGGTTAGGGTGCGATCTCGCCTGGATGACGACATCGTGAAGAGTATCACCAAAACCTTGATCCTGTCGGCACGCAGAGCCTCCCTTGACATGCATGAGGGCACAACTTTGCCCGAGCTGGCGCTATTGGCACTGTTGCAGCACCACGGGGCAGCTACGCCGCTACTCGATGTCTCTCTGGACCCAGTGGTCGGCCTTTACATGTCCGTCGTCAGTCCGTCCACCAAAGACGACGATGAAGATGGGGCGCTGTTTGCGATCAGGAAGCCAACAACGACCATTGCACCTTTCGATTCAAGGAGATTTGCAACTGTCTACGACTCTCTTCCACGCGATAGAGTCATCTTCTATTCGGCCCCCGATATCAGCGAGCGACTAAGAATCCAGCGGGGGCACTTCCTGATCGGCAAGGTCAGCAAGGATGACGTCCGAGTCACTATCCCGCTGACCGTGGATGATGCAAAGACTCTAAAGGGCACTTGGCTCTGGCACCGGCTGGACAGGCGAGGCAAGAAGGGAGCGCCTCCCTCGGCAACCACTGATGTAGGCGTTTTCCGAATTCCCGCCCAATTCAAAGACAGGATCCGGTCTTGGTTGGAGGAAGGCACAGGTCTCACCCGAGAGTTTGTCTATCCGACTTCATGGCATCAACTTCATCTCGACAGATTTGCAGCTAGTCACGGACGCAAGGCGCCCCTGTAGCGCGGCCAGCCACGGCCGACGCACGACCAGATCGCCGCCGAGCTTGCCAGTGCGACCCATAGGCTCACCGCCGGCAAAGTCGCCGGCGGGATTGCGGGCAAACAACTTCCACCTCTGCCGGCCGATAGACCAGCATGACCTTGCGCGGTACCTGGATGTACCAGGCCGGGGCAGACCTCCTTCGTCTGGCCAGCCTGGCCCTTGCCGGCAACAGCTACAGGGAACTTGGAAAGACGTTCCTGTCAGGAGGCATACGGTTTCTGGAGAGGGCGATGACAGGAAGATGCCCGTGTGGCTGGACGGAGCCGGAAAAATGCCAGGACTGCGGCGAGGATGAGGAAGCGTGTCTGGGCTGTCCCCATGTGATCGCCTGAGTCTCCCTCTCGGTTCGTGCGCTACGAGGCGGCCCTGGTGGAGATGGCCTCCCTTGCGGGCCTCCGGGGTGGTGCATGGGCCTGGCCGCTGCCCAGGTGGCGCCGGTGCCCCGGTTACAGAAATGCTACTTGCCCATTTCGCGTTCTGGGCATATGCGTATTCTCGGTGTCACGCTGAGGCATCTTGAGCGGCGTGCGCTGAGCCTTGGCGCCGAACGCGCCAGGGCCGATGTGCGTCCAGCTTGAGCTTTTGGCCAAGGCTTGGCTTGCAGCAGCCCCGCTGCCGACGCGACATTGCCGATCGCCGGCCCGAAAGCCTGCCCCTCAGCGGAGCTGCCCCTGCCTTCTGGTAGTGTCCCTGCCGACTTCCTGGTTCGCACAGCTCCCGCTCAGCAAATCAACCTGGTTCGGGGATTCCCATTTGATGGGCGGTCAGTCGGACGCATGCTTGACAGCGTCCATAGTCCCATGCTCTGGTGCCAACCTGCTGGTCAACCATCCCGAGGTTCTCATGAGAAATTGGCAGCTCGCGGTTCTCGGTTTCGGCCTCGGTCTTTTCCTGTTCAGGGCCAGCGCCTTCGCTCAATGCACGAAGGACACGGACTGCCGGGCTCCTCGAATCTGCAACAACGGCGTGTGCATGAATCCCGAGGTTGGCGAGACAGCGTCTCGGTCGCTGCAGTCACCCGCGCCCATTCCCTTGGCTCCACCGCCGGGAAGCCCCGTTGCGCCGACAGACGAAAGAGCCGGGGCTGCCTCAACCGCTGGATCCGAGTTGCCAACTCCGAGGCTCCAGGAACCAAAGGAGCCGGAATGGTTCAGAGGCTACGGCAACATTGCAGGCATCGTTTCGTTTCACTCGTGGCTTGGGCGCGCGCATTCCGAGGACTCCGACACTCTGTATGAGAACGCGGGCTATGGCGTTCACGCCGCAGGGTACTGGGTCATGGCGCCGCTCTTCCATCTTGGGGCGTTTTGCGACTTCTACAAAGCGAAGGTTTCGGACCAGGANNGACATGGCAAACGCGTGGCATGTTGGCACCGGCGTCTCACTCAAGATTGGCGGTTTTCTGTCTGAACGAGTGTGGATTGGGGGCGTGGCCGACATGGGGGTCCAGATCGTCATGCACCCGTCCGATTCCGCCAAGCTCGGTCTAGAACTATTTCCCAAATTTGAAATCGATTCCCTGGCTGTGCAAAGCGGTGGGGTCAAGCTTGGCTTCTTTGGCGCCTTCGGACCGATGTTCGTCCCTTGGATGGGGCAGTATGCCCACAACGCAGATTCGGCAGTGGCCCTACAACTGCTCATCGGCCTCATGTTGGGCGGCTGATCCGAGGAGGGCGCCAGAACGGTTGCGAACGGGCTCAGGGGGCATTAGCTTGGCGGCAGGGAATTACGCGTGAAGCCCCGTCTTCTTATCATCTATTTCTGCGCTGCTGTGTTGCCCCCGGCGCTCTCGGGTTGTGGGGCGCAGCGGGGAAGCAAGACGCCGGCGCTGGCCAAGGAACGGCTGGCAACGGCGGTGGTGGCGCGGGATCCCCTGGAGCTTTGGCGCGCCTTGGACCTGGACACGCAGTGGTCTTGGATGACCATCCGGGTATAGGGCCGTGACAGAGTGTCTTATATCGGGCATTTGCGGCCGCGGTTTGGTGAAAGCAAAAGGGCGCTTCTTTCGCCTGTGCTCCCGAAATCCCGCGCTATTGCGGGTTCATCTCCACCCTACGTCCCTACCCGCACCGGCGCTGGCGTCGGGTGTCCGGCCGACACACGCTCGCGTACAGCTTGCACGGCCTACTGGTCAAGCCCGAGGTGGCCCAGCGCCAGGTCGAGGCAGAGAAGACGCCGCCGCCCGTGGTTGTCCCGACACCTGCCCCATCGCTAGGAGCAGGTGGCAGGGCTGGCCCAAGCGGGGCCACAACACCGCCACCAGCAGCAACCTCGACACCGCCACCGCGCAAGCTCAAGCGCTACCACGGCAGCGTGACACTGAACGCCACCCGCGCTGGCCGCGACGCCGGAGCCATCGCCGAAGAAGTCATCTCGCACCTGGCCGGCCTATCCGGTGCAAAGGTGACCGTCACCCTGGAAATCGAGGCCGAGGTCCCCGCCGGGGTGCCCGAGAACGTCATCCGTACCGTCACCGAAAACGGTCGTACCCTCAAGTTTACGAGCCAAGGGTTCGAGGAGGAGTAGGAACGAGCCATGCCCAAGGCAAAGAAGACCAACGGCCCCAGTAAGTCGGCTTCGTCCGCACCAGGGACGGACCTGCCCCGCCGAGCCCTTAGCATACGGCAGCCATGGGCAGAGATGATTCTGCGGGGCAAGAAGAAGATTGAGGTGCGTTCGTTCGCGACGAACATACGCGGCCCCGTATGCCTGTACGCCAGTTTTACGCGGGGTGCAGACGACTCGAAATGCCAGCGTTCCGTCGGCTGTTCGTGGGAGGAACTCGACCGTGGCGTGTTGGTGGGGGTCATCGAGATAACCGACTGT
>PMKP01000226.1 GCA_003157775.1 Myxococcales bacterium
TTGGACGAGCCTTCTTGGTTGGGTTTGACGATGAGCGGGAAAACCAATTTGGGCGACAAGCGTTCGCGTCCGGTCTCCATCAACTGGAACTCGGGGGTGAGGATCCCATGCTGGCGCAAGACTTTCTTGGACAGGGCCTTGTCAAGCGCAATGGACAGCGTGGCCGCATCCGAGCCGGTGTAGGGGATGCCCATCAACTCGCACAGCGCGGGCACCGCAGCCTCGCGGTTGCGGCCCTCCACCCCCTCCGCGATGTTGAAGACCAGATCCACCGGCGAGTCGGTGAGCTGGCGGGGCAACTCGGCGGTGGCTTCCAAGGGCAACACCACATGCCCGTAGCTCTCCAGCGCCTGGCTAATCGCCTCGATGGTCTCGGGGGCGTCGTACTCGGCCTCGGCGTCATCGCCACCCTTGGAGTCGACGCGCTTCATGTTGTGGGTGAAGCCGATGCGCAGAGGCTCGGGAGCCCGCCGGCGGCGACCCACCTGCGGGACGGTCAGTCCTTGCCGTCGGGCCGCACTGGCCACCACCGCGCCTAGGGCCGCCTGGTAGTCGAGCCCCTCGCGCGCCGCCGCGGCGAAGGTGCTGGACCCGCGTTCCAGCGACGGTAGAGCGTTGACCTCAAGCAAATAGATGCGGCCATCGTCACCCAGCCGAAAATCGATGCGGCCCAAATCCCGCACGCCCAGGGTGCGAACCACCAGCTTGGAGATCGCGCGCAGGCGCGCCACCACGTCGCGCTGCAGATCGGGTGGACAGCGCACGGCAACCCGACTGGCCTCGGCAGACTTCAGCCGATAGTCATAGATGTTGAAGCGGCTGCGGGCCGCCGGGTCGATTACGTAGTCGACCGGCAGCAGCACGCCTTCGTCACCCGCGCCTTCCAGAAAGGGAACCGTGACGTCAGTGCCCGTGACGAACTCCTCGACGATCAGGCCGGCGGGATAACGGCGCAGCACCCGCGGCAGCATGTCGACCAGCGCGCGCGGATCGCGGGCCACCGCATCGTCACCGATGCCCTTCGATGACCCCTCGAAGTTTGGCTTGACCAGAACCGGATAGGCCAGGCCCAGCATGCCGACGTCGCGGCCGCGTTGCACATCGTCAGGCACCACCAGACGGGCTCGCGGCGTGTCGATGCCCTGAGCACCCAGGACAAGCTTGGTCATCCACTTGTCGAGGGTGACGGTCATCACGTAGGCATCTGAACCGGTGTAGGGGAAACCCAGCTCCTCGAACAACGCCGGGTAGAATGCTTCGCGGGTGCGGCCGCGGCGGCCCTCGGCAGTGTTGAAGATGAGATCGGGCCCGTACGACTCCAGCCGCGCCGCCAGGTGCGAGGCCGGACCGGTGACCTCTATCTTCTCGATCTCGTGCCCACCCGCGCGCAGGCCGTCAGCAATTGCGTCGACGGTTTCTGCAGTGTCGAATTCGGCTTCGTCCTCGCTGTCAGTGAGGCGAAGGTTGTGGGTAAATGCGATCTTCACGTCGTCGTCGCCACCCGCTATCGATCGGATGTCTTGGGGGAGGAGTAGAGCAAAGTCGACCGGCGTACGTCAACATCAACATGGGAACCCTGGGAGGGTTNNGGGGCGCTCTGGCTCTGGCGGGCAGAGCCCGCCTTCGCCAACGCGATCATGGGAACCACTGCTCGCGGCTACCACCGCCAACGCCACCGCCACCGTCTCTGTCACCGTCACCGTCACCGCCACCGCGCCCGCTTACCCCAGCAGAATTCCTCCCCGGCTGCGAAGCGCGCCGGCCACTTTTTCGGCCAAGGCCTTGAGATCCTCGCTGGGTCGCGCCAGATAGCCGTCCACGCCCAACTCGAATGCTTCCTTCACCGTCTCATATGAAGGATAGGCGGTGTAGAGCACGGAAGCGCAGTGGGGCAGCAGGCGTTGCGCCTGCTCGATGACGCGCAACCCAGACATGCCGGGAAGATTCCGGTCGGCCAGCACCACATCGTAGTGTTGGCTCTGCAGCAGGGCCAAGGCTTCGTCGCCATCAGCCGCAGACGTCACGCTGAACGTGCGTTTCAGAAAGTCGGCGATGAGCTGGCGGCGTGCGCCCTCCACCTCCACCACCAGCACGCGGCCCTTCTCGCCCTGGCGGGCCTTGTCGACCTTCGAGGTGGCTTGCGCGCGCGCAAGCTGTTCATCGCGGCGTGAAAGCGCGCGGCGGATGCGGAAGCGCAGAGCCTCCACGTCGCGGATTGGCTTCTCGATGTAGTCCTGCGCCCCGATGTCCAGGGCCTCCACCGCCGAATCATAAGACGAATATCCGGTAATCATCACAACCGCGGGCTGGGGATCGAGTGTGCGCGCCACGCGCAAGACCTCCAGGCCCGACGCACCAGGCAGGTTCTTGTCCGTCAGCACCAGATCGAAGCGCCGCTTCTGCATGAGATCGATGGCCTCTTCGGCTGAGGCTGCCGTGGTCACCCGATAGCCGCCCCGGCGCAAGATCTCGCGCAGCACGGTCAGCACCACGACTTCATCGTCCACCACCAGGACTTCGTGGGCCGACGGCACCACCGCCCCGCCATCTGCGACGGAGGCGTCGGCTATTAGCCTCGCGTCCACGTCCTGCGGTGCCGCCGGGGTTGAGCTCGCGCTCGCCGCCTGGTCCATGACGCCGAAACGCGCCAGCGTCTCTACCAACTGGCGGCCCATCACCTCGGCGCGACGGCGGCTGGCGGTGCTGGCCACGATGCGGCCGATCTCCCCTATCCGCGCGCGGCCGAGATAGGCGCGCACACCACCGTAGACCGCTGCTCCCAGCCGCTCGGAGTTTGGGATTGCATCGACGACAATGACCGCGGCGCCCGTGGCACGGTTTCGGGCTTCGCGCAAGCGCGCATCCATCCGATCTTCCGCCGCGACCCCGACCACCACAACGTCAGGTGAAGCCGAGACCGCCACGGCCCCCACGAGCTTGGCCAGATCCGCGTCACCCATGGCCATGACCGACGGTTGACGCTGGCGCTCGCACAGGGTTGCCGCCAGTGCGCTGGCCAAGGCCGGCTCATTTTCCTCCAACGCGTCGCGGTGGGTATTGATGGCGTTTCCCAGCAGCAGTTCGCGCGTGCGTGCCCGCCGGCACGAGGCCAGCCAGCGCAAATGGGCCCGCAGGAGAGCATCACTTCCCGGCAGAGGCCGCGGCAGCAGCGCAGCTACCTCGCGCGCGTAGAAGTCCGAGCAGCGCTCCGGATCGCCCTGCAACAGCAACACCACGTCGGCAAAGGGCCGCAGCTCGCGCGCAGTGGCGAAGGGGTCCCGCTCGGCATCCGCACCCTCTTCATCGAGGACCGCCAGTTCGAACGGCTCTTCGGCCAGGCGGTCGAGCGCCCGCTCGGTAGAAGGCAACTCCACCACCTGGCCCTCGGCGGAAAGGGCGGCCACGACACGCGCCCGTTCCCCGGCGTCGGCTATCCCAACCAGGAAACGTTCCTGGGCCAGGCGAGCAGCGCTGCGCAGCGAAGCAAATAGTCCTGCAGAGCCTGGACCTGGCATGATCGGCCACATTGTACTTCACGAAGGCGTAGGCTCGTCATGGAGATTGCACTTCCAGGATGCTGGCATCAATCTTGTAAGTTGCGAGTATGCTACTAGGCAGTCTAAGGAGAGTGTCATGGAACCCACCGGCCCAAATCGGATTTTGAAGCGAGTTTCCGTCGTCGCGACCGCGACGCTCGCCGTGCTTGGCGTTCACACTGCGGCCCTGGCGCAACAGGGCCAGGTGCCTGATGCGCCACCCACTGCGGCAGCGGCCGAGCCGGCTCCACCAGCCACGCCGGCGCCTCCGCCGCCAGCCGCGGCCGAGCCTGTGCCCGCGCCTCCGCCACCTGGCTACGGCCCGACGCCTGGCTACGGCTCGCCGCCCGGCTACGGCCCGACGCCTGGCTACGGCTCGCCGCCCGGCTACGGCCCACCGCCCGGCTACGGCTATCGCCCCCACTACGGCTACCAGCCTGGCTACTACCCGCCGCCTGCGCCAGTGTACGCGGGCCCGATGCGCTTCGTCTACCATCCCTTCATGTTCAGCGTCGGGCTAGGGGCGAGCAGCCTTTCCTTTAGCAACTCGGACACCTCGGGCTCCGAAGCGGGCCTCTCATATGCCCTTCATATTGGCTTCGGAATCACGCCACGCTGGATGGTGCTACTGGCCGCGGATGGGACCTGGGCGCAATTCTCCGGTGCCGCTTTCAGCGGGCACGTAAGCTACGCACAGACGACATATACCGCGGGGGCGCAGTTCTTCATTCTGCCCTGGCTCTATTCGCGGCTTGGCCTTGGCTTCGGTTGCATCGAGTGGAGTGACGACTGGGGCGACTGGTCGGACTGCAGAGGCCAGGCCGCTGCCGGCGGCGTCGGGGCTCAGTTCTTGCAAACCCGCAGCACCTCGCTTGCTGCTGAGCTGGCCGCAACTGTTGCGCGATACTCCGACTCAGCGGTGATCCTCCAGGGGAACGAAGTCTGGTACAGCATCGGCGTTAACCTGATGCTCAACCTCTTCTAGATTTGCAGCCTCAGTTATTCGATGCGTCGACTGGGGCTTCTCATCATCGGGCTGACGGGGTGCGCGGCCCACGCACCGCCGCTGTCTGTGGGCTGCGGATCCGACAACGACTGCAAACTGGCGCGCGTGTGCGAGGCCGGCCAGTGCGTCTGGCCCAAGGCGCCGGCCGCAGTTTCCTGCGTGGCACCCCCGGCCGCGACAGGCGCGGCCCCCATTCCCGTGGGGCCGCCAGCGCAAGCCATGTTTCGCTTCGAGCCCCAGCACCGGGGCCGCTCACCCTACAAGCTTCCAGCCCAGCGGCCGGAGATCCGCTGGACCTTTGAGACCGCCGGGCCCATCACCTCGTCGCCTGCGCTGTCGTCTGACGGTCTGGTCTTGGTCGGCAGCCACGATGGCCGGCTGCACGCAATTGATCGGCAAGGCAAGCTGCGCTGGTCGTTTGTCACCGGCGACCTGATCTTCAGCTCGCCCGCCCTTTCCGCTTCCGGGGCGGTTTTCGTCGGGTCCGACGACGACTTTCTGTATGCGCTCGACGGCAAGAACGGCAAGTCGCTGTGGAAGGTGCGCGCGGGGAGCTGCGCCCAGACCCTGGGGGTTGGTCCCGATGCCAGCCGTTGCGATGTGGATGGCGGGCCCACCATAGGGCTCGATGGAACCATCTACTTCGGCGGCGACGCAGTCTATGCCGTGAATCCAAACGGAGATCTGCGCTGGCGCTTCGCCACGGGCGGGCATGTTTCCACCGCACCCGCGGTGATGCCCGACGGAACCGTGATCGCGGGGAGCCTGGACAACAACCTCTATGCCATCAACAAGGATGGGACCAAGCGCTGGGACTTCCGCGCGCGCGCCGATGTGGAGTCCAGCCCCGCCATCGAGGAAGACGGAACCATCTACTTCGGATCTGATGACAACAAGCTTTACGCCATAAGCCCCCTCGGCCAGATCGTGTGGGCCTTTTCCACCGGCGACGACATTCGCGCGGCTCCCGCCATTGGCCGCGATGGGACCGTGTACGTGGGTTCGTTCGACGGCCTGTTCTACGCGGTTCATCGTGACGGTGCGCCGGCCTGGACCTTCCGCACCGGCGATCGCATTCTTTCGTCCGCCCTGGTGGACGCGGCTGGCGCCATCCTGTTCGGGTCCCAGGACGACCGCCTCTACTGTCTGGAGCCCGACGGAAGGCTGCGCTGGTCGGTGGAACTGGGCGGCGACGTGGACAGCTCGCCCATCCTGGCCGCGGACGGCACCATCTACGTGGGTACTGACGACAAGAAGCTCTACGCGCTGCACGCGCAGTAGAAGTTAGCCTGATACCGTCCGACGCCGGCGCCGTGTATGCTGGGCTGACAAAATGGACACAGAGAACGAGCGTCCCGCACCTCGGGTGGTCACGGGGCGAATCAAGGTGCATCCCGACGGCTACGGGTTCGTCGTGCCGGATGACGGGTCAGAGGACGTTCACGTCAACCGGCGCAGCCGCGACACGGCCATGGACAGCGATCGGGTCGAGGTCGAATGGTGGGTTGGGCCGCGCGGGCTTGAGGGCCGAGTGGCCCGCGTGCTCGAGCGCGGGCGTGGCAAGATCACGGGGCAAATCGTGGCGGCAGGGAACACCCTTCGCTTCCAGCCCGATGATCCGCGCGTCACCGAGCCGGTGGTTCTGCGCGGCGGCGGCGCTCCCCCACGTCCGGGCTTGGCCGTGCTGGCCGAGATCGCGGTCTACCCTGCCCAGGCCGGCGCCCCGCTGGAAGTGACGCTGCTCAAGGTGCTGGGCAAGCCCGAGGATCCGCTCACCGAGGTGGAGAAGGTCCTGGCCTGCGCCGATATCTCGGACGAATTCCCGGCCGAGGTTGCGCAGGCCGCGGCCGAGGTGCCGGGCAAGGTGGAGGACGCCGACCGGCGCGATCGTGCGGACCTGCGTGACGTGCCGTTCATGACCATTGACCCGGAGACGGCCCGCGACTTCGATGATGCCGTGGCGTTGCAGTCGATGCCCGGAGGCATCCACCGGGTTTGGGTGGCGGTGGCGGACGTCTCGCACTACTTGCGTGAGGGCACGGCGCTCGACCGAGAGGCGCGCAGTCGCGGTTGCAGCGTGTATCTGCCCAATCGGGCCATCCCCATGCTGCCCGAGGCGCTTTCCGGCAATATCTGCTCACTTCTGGCCGGGCAGGATCGCCTGGCCATGGTGGTGCGCATAGATTTCGACAGCAATCTCGCAGTGCGGGACCAGGACTTCTGCGCGGCGGTGATCCATTCGCGCGCACGTTTGGATTATCCGGGGGTGGCGGCGGCCTTGGCGGGCAAGGTACAGGGCAAGCACAAGAAGTACGAGCCGCTCTTGCCTGCTCTGCGCGGGCTGGACGCGCTTGCGCGCAAGCTGCGGGCACGGCGCCAGCAGCGCGGCGCTTTGGACTTGGATCTGCCCCAAGTCGTGGTGGAACTGGACCGCGACGACCCGGGGCTGGTGCGCGACATCCGGCGCNNTACGCCATGATCGAGGAGTTCATGTTGGCCGCCAACATGGCGGTGGGCGAGAGTTTTGAGAAGCGCGGCGAGCCCACTCTGTGGCGTATCCACCCGACACCCGACGCCGAGAAGCTGCACAACTTCTCGGCCATGGCCGAGCGCTATGGCATCCAGGTCGACGAGGAGCAAGCGCGCACACCTGCGGGTTTGGCTGCCGTGCTCAAGCGGCTGCGCGGCCACCCGGCGGAAAAGGCGCTCTCTTTTCAGGCCCTGCGCTCGCTCAAGCAGGCCACCTATGACGGGACCAACGTGGGCCACTTCGGCCTGGCTGCGCCGGCCTATCTGCACTTCACCTCGCCCATCCGCCGCTATCCCGACGTGGTGGTGCACCGATTGCTCAAGCGACGGCTGGCCAGCCTGGGCAAACCGGCCGGTGGTTTTCTGCCGCTGGAGAGCGGACCAACCACCTCGCCCGAGGACCTGCAGCGGATCGCCAGCGAGTCCTCCTTCGCCGAACGCAAGGCCATGGAAGTGGAACGCGAGGTGGTCGACCTCTATCGTTCCTTCTTCATGCGCGACCGGGTGGGCGACGTGCTTGACGGCACTATCTCGGGGGTGGCCAGTTTCGGCGCGTTCGTGGCAGCGGAGCAGCCCTTTGTCGAGGGACTGGTGCGCACCGAACATCTTCTCCCCGACGATTTCTACGACTACGACGAGGTGGCCTGTCGCCTGGTGGGCCGGCGATCGGGCCGTAGCTTCTCCCTCGGCGATACGGTCAAGGTCGAGGTGCTGTCCGCCAGTGTTGCGCGCCGCCAGGTCGACATGCGGCTGCACGGAGATCGGGCGCGGCCGCCACGCGAGCACCGCGAGCGAGCTGAGCGTTCAGCGAAAACCCGACATCCGCAGGGAAAGCGTTCTGGCAAGGCGACTCACAGAACGTCAAGCCGGCGACCAGGCCCGGGCGGCAAGAGGCGGCGGTAGCTGGTGAGCGGATGGCGCCGTCCGCCGGCTGATGCTCCGCCAATCGAGATCATCGAATCCTGGTTGCCGAGTGCCTTCGCGGCCACGCTTCGACGTCCGCCACCTGACAGCCCGTCGGTGCGGGTGACTCTTTCAGGTCCGGGCGGCGGTGAATGGGACCTCTGCGCTACTGAGGAAGCGCTGATGGTGAAACCTCGCGAGCCGGGCTTGCGGCGTGGAACGATCCCGGACTGCGATCCTGATCTGTGGCTCCGGCAGAGCGTGGCCGATTTTCTGGTTCTGTTTCGCGATGACCCCGACCTTCCCGCTCTCTTGCCGCCGGACACCGACGTGATGGACCTGTTGTGCGTAGACGAGGGCAAGGTCGCCCTCTTGCTGCAAATCGATGGCCGCATCAGCTTTGAGATCCAGGGCCGCCGCCGGCGACGCTGGGCCATCGACGTGGCGTTTGGTCGGTCCGGCATGCGCGCCGGCCGTCCGCGCTCCACCGTGCGCGTGGACAGCCGCACCTGCGAAGAGCTGTCGAGAGGCACCCTTGTCCCTTTGCAGGCGTTGCTCGCTGGGCGATTGCAGGTCGAGGGCGACCGAGCCCTGGTCATGCAGGTGGTGATGCTGGTGGGCTCGGTTCGCAATAGCCTGTGAGTCGCTATGCGGCTCTCGCGCGCTTGGCTCGTCCAGGATTGTGGCGGGATCGTCGCTGAAAAGGCTTGTTAGCCTGCGGAAGGATACAACAACATTCCTGCGAGAGTCTCACAGAAGGAGAGGTGCGCACGCGGGAGCGCTGCTCGTGATTCCGCGGTGTTGGACTTGGGAGAGGCTTGAGGCCGGGCGGTTGGCGCCTCGGATGGGCCGGCGAGATTGCTTGACAAGACGATAAAAAGACACTGCAAGGTCGCTGGATATCAGCGGTCGACGGGACTGCGAACTCCGCCCGCGCTGCGATTCAGGACGTGGCGTGGTCGTGCTCACGTCTCGGTGGCCCAGCCGTTCCTGGATGGTGCGGATGTCGTAGCCATCCTCAAGCGGTGCTAGCCAGCATCTCCCGCGTTGGGCGTCGTGTCGCGGGCGAAGTCTGCCTGGGCTCGGCGGGGGTCGAGCCAGGGCAGGAGCAGGAGCGGCAGCACCTCGATGATTGCACTCACGCCGAACATGGCGGGCGCTGGGATGCGCTCCGCCAGGCGTCCGCCCAGCTTCTGCGCCCATGCATTCTTGATGTTGAGCAGGGCCATGTAGACCTGGAATTGCGTGGCAGCGAGGCGTGGGTTGGTGAGATTCATGAAGAGCGCCAGCGTGGTGGCGTAGACCGCGCCGGACGCGATGCCTTCCGCAGCCGTGTACGCGAGCAGAAAGGAATAGTGGCCCCACAAACCTCGGCAGGCGGAAAACCCGAGGTTGAGCCCGGCCACGCCCAGGCAGGCGCCCAGCAACGTGCGACGGCAGCCGAGGCGATCTCCCAGCGCTCCCCCCAAGAGCGAGCCCAGCACGCCCACGATTCCACCAAGCGTGGCGAGCGACGCTATCTGCTGTTCGGAAAAACCAAGTTGATTGCGAAAGAGCGGGTAGGTGAGGGGAAAGGTGAAACTGTCGGCCAGGTCGACAAATAGCGCGAAGCCGGCTGCGATCAGCACGACACGACTCGAGAAGGCCCGCACGGCTGCTCCGAGCAGGCGCGGGCGTTGCGCGGGCGGGGGCGACTCGCCCACCCCGAGCACCAGCGTGGCTGGCACCAGCAAGAGCGCGATGGCCGCGGCAAAGGCAGCCGGCCAGCCAGCCGCGCCCGCAACCCAGAGCAGGCCTTGGCCGCCCAGCACCACGCCGGCGAACTTGCCCGCGGACATGATGCCGTTGGCGCGGCTGCGCTCGCCCTCGGCCAAAAGATCGATGGCCAGGGCATCGGTTCCCACGTCCTGGGCCGCGGCCAAGAGATTGTGCAGGAAAAGCAGGGCCGAGAATAAGCGCCGGTCAGCAATCGGATTGGCGAATGCCATGGCCAGCAAGCTGAGCGCCATGCCGGCCTCGGCCAGGAGGATAAAGGGACGCCGCCGGCCCAGTCGGCCGAAGGAAAGACGGTCGACGAGCAGGCCGATTACCGGCTTGCCCGCCCAGGGCAGCCAGGCCACGAACATCAGATCGCCGAGCCCAGCGGGCGACAGACCCAGCGAGGTCAGGCGGAGCGCGATGGCCACGGTGAAGAAGCCCCAGGGCACACCCTGGGCAAAGTACAGCCCGCCGAAGATCAGCAGGCGCGAGCGGAGGGTAGCGCCCGAGGTCACTTCGCTATCATAGAACCGATTGGGGCGGCCTGCGCGCCTACCAGAGAGCGCCGGGCGGGAACCTTCCGCGTCGGCGGCGGTATAAGCAGAAGGACGCCGATGGAGGATTCCTTCCTCATACGCCAGACCCTCGCCGGGCAACAGGATGCCTTCCGTCTGTTGGTGCTGCGTCATCAGCGGGGCGTGTTCCGCTTTCTCGGCGTGTTGGGCTTTGCCGGGCAGGCCGCCGAGGATCTCGCGCAGGAGGCTTTCCTGCGCGCCTATCGGCATCTGGGTGAGTTCGACGCCAGGCGGGCCAAGTTCTCAACCTGGCTTTTCACGATGGTGCGCAATCTAGCTGCCAACGAAGCGGCCCGGGCGCATCGCCGGCACGAAGACCAGGAACTGGAATCAGGGCCGGCACTGGCAGATCCGGCGCCCGATCCGTTGCAGGTGGCGGTTGCCAACCAGGGACAGCGGCGTCTGCGTGAGGCACTGGGCAGGTTGCCCGAGGTCATGCGCACGGCCCTGCTGCTCACCCGCATCGAAGGCTTGTCTCTGGAGGAGGCCGCGGCAATTGAGGGTTGCGCGGTGGGAACAGTGAAGTCTCGGGTTTTCCGCGCGCGCGAGTTGCTGCGCGCGGCTTTGTCGGAGGAAAGCTGAATGGACTGTAATCGGGTGCAAGAAATGGTCGCGCGTGGCGAATGCGTTGGGCCAGCCGAGCGCGCGCATGCCGCGGTCTGCGCTGCTTGCAGTGCCGTGGTCGAATCCTGGGGCCAACTGGACGCGCTCTTGCAGGACGACCCGGCGGTGACTGTGCCCCAGGGCTTCGCGGATCGGGTGATGGCTGCCATCGCGGACCAGCCCGGCACCGTCGCACCTCTGCGCTGGTTCGAGCGGCGCTGGGTGCAGCTTGGCTTGGTCCAGGTAGGCGCACTGGTTTCGCTGTTCAATCTGTTTCGCTTCGTGCTGCGCGTGCTGGTCCCCAGCCTCAGTCTCGGAGGATCCCCATGAAGACATCGCGTCGGCTGCCGTTGCTGGCCCTGGCCGCCGGGTTGCTGGTGCCCGGCCTCGGCCATGTGTACGCCGGACCACTCTTGCGCGGCCTGGGCGTGCTGCTCGGTATCGCTATCTTGCCGGTGGTGACCTGCAGGCTGGCGCTGGCGGTTCCGGTGCGGCTGCTCTCCTTGATCGTGTGGCTGGGTGGACTGGCAGCGGTGGGGCTTTACGCCTGGTCGGTGCGCGATGCCTGGCGCTGCGCCCGGCAGGCAGACCAGGAACTTCGCCCATGGCAGCGGCCCCTGGTCTATTTCCTGGCGGCGCTCGTCGCCTATCTCTTCGTGCTCATGCCTTTTGCCGCCTACGCGCAGGAAAACCTGCTCGAAACCTTCCAGGCGCCGACCGCCAGCATGTTGCCCACCATCGTGCCCGGGGATCGCTTCCTGGCTGACAAGCGCGTGAATCGGCCGGGCGGCATCCCACTGGCACGCGGGGATGTGGCCCTGTTCATCTATCCCAACAACCGCACCATGATCTTCGTCAAGCGGATCATCGGCTTGCCCGGCGACACCATTGAAATCGAAGGGATGTCGCTGCGGGTGAACGGCCGGGAACTGCGCGGCGCCGAGGTGCAGGACCTGGGCGATCCGTTGCGCAATCAATTGCTCGCCGACCATTGGGCGTATCGAGAATCCGGCGATCGCGGTGCGTACACCGTTCTGTGGAAGAAAGACGCAGTCGCTGGAAAACTCAGCTTCGTGGTGCCGAACGCCCAGGTCTTCGTTCTGGGCGACAACCGCGGAGCGTCAGTCGACTCACGCCAATTCGGCGTGTTGCCCGTGGCTGACGTGAAGGCCGTGGCTAGGCAGGTGCTGTTTTCTTATGGCGCGGGCGAGGGATTTCGTTGGTCCCGCCTGGGCAAGACCATCGAGTGAAGAGAAAGCTCTATCGGCTGAGCGCCTTCTGCGAGCGCCATTGGTCATAGCGACTGCAAGTGCGAACGCATCCAACCGTGCACTGGTCCGCGCACGCCTTGGGCGTATAGAACTGCTCCTTCAGGAGTTGCGGCGTATACTCGTCGAGCGCAACTGTGAAGGTCCCACGCTGCTGTGAGCACCAGTGGACGTTCCCGTACTCGTCGACATAGAGGTAGCGACTGCCGGCGCGGCACTTGAAGGGAGCGCGGCCGTCGCGCAGGAGATGGGTGCGGTACTCGGCGCTTTCGTGGAAGGCACGTCCGAGCTGGCGGCGAATCTGCTGGTGGACGCGCATGTCTTCGGCGGCGAGCTTGGTCTGGCCGTCGTGATCGTGAATCAAGCAGACCCGCGGCCGGAAACCTTGTGCCTGGGCGAAGGCGATCACCTCGACGGCTTCCTGGGCGGGCGCACTGCCAATCACGGCGTTGAGGGTCACCCGGAACTTCGCCAGGCGCGCAAGCATTTCCAGTTTGGCGCGCAAGGGCTTCAACACCTTGACCGTGCTTTCATTCGGCACCACGCCGTCGACGCTGACCTGCAGGTCATCCAATCCCGCCTGGTTAAGGGCCTGGATACTCTCCTGGCTGAGAAGGAATCCGTTGCTAAGCAACATGACGCGAGTGAAACCCTTGCCCTTGGCGTACCTGGTGATCTCGCACAGGTCTGGGTGTAGCAGGGGTTCACCTCCCGACCATTCGATCGACCACGCGCCGAGCTTTCGTATCTGGTCAATCCTGCGCTTGAGCAAATCGGTGGGCACCGGCGGCGAGTGGTCGTCGAACTCATCGCAGTACGTGCAAGAGAGATTGCATCGTCTGGTCACCACCACCTGGACGAGAAATGGCGCAAAGGCCATCCGCTGGAAAAAATTCATGAGCGAGTAAATCCGAGCAAGATGCGCATCCGGCTAGTCTCTTTGCGACAACCTTTCGTTGGTGTGCACACAGATCTAGCACGATCCGCGCGCCAACCAAGGTCTCGGCGCTGCCCCTGCACCCGCTTCGATGACAGTAGGGGCGAACTGCGTTCGCCCCGCAGGCGTGGATGGGCGCGGGCTATCGGTTGGCGAGCGTGCGGAAGCCCTTGCCTGCCAGCAGCCGTTCATCGGCGGTGGCCAGCACCAGGTCGTAGACCGCGGCCGTGGCGGCAAGAAAGCGGTCAGCGGGATCCTCGTGCCCGAGCTTCACGGTCCGGCTGGTGAGAGCGACTTCGCGGTTCAGCGGCGCCTCATGCATGGGCGCGTCGGCCAAAGCGGCGGCGATCCAGTCCGCAGGATCCTCGCGGATTGCGAGCCGCTTCTTCTCGACCAACACCAGAAACTCCCAAAGGCTGATGGGTGACAGCCAGAGTTCATTCGCCGGATCCAGGATGTGCTGGATGAGATGCTTGCCGATGCGGTCAGGATCGAGATGGCTCCAGATCCAGACATGCGTGTCGAAGAGAATTCTCACTTCCGCACTTCCCAGTCGACCAAGTCGCCGGTGGGACCGACGACGTCGCCCAGGATCTTCCCGGTATGGCGCCGGGCACCCAGCCAGTTGCGCGGGGTGGGCACCGGAGTGGGGGGACAGATCTCGGCGATGGGTTTGCCGAAACGGGTGACCCGCAAGGGACGTCCGGTCTTGCGCACCCGCTCCAATGTGGCCAGACAGGTTGCCTTGAACTTCGAGATGGCCATGGAATCCATAGAAACTTTTATACCATGGTCAAACACCATGGTCCAACCAATCTTAGTGCCGCAGGAGCAAGTTATTCACCAGCGCGATCCCGACGCTGACGATGGATTCGCCGGCAATGATTCCGGAGGCCACCGGAACCACATAGCGGTCGGCATGCGCGGAACTGCGCCGCGACCATAGCCATGCGGCGGAAGCGCCCAGGAGCATGGAGAATGGATTGAAGAAGGGCAGGATGAAACCCAGCCCAAGCCCCGTGGGCGAGGGCAGCCATTTGCGATACTTGGGCAGGGCAAGCTCAATCACGACCAGCAGGGCACCGGCAGCAAGGCCCCACCAGATACAGGTGCGAGCCATTGGGTGCAGGTTCTGCAGCCCTTTCTGAAAGACCTGGGCCACGGCCAGCCAGGCCTGGGCTGCGGGCGCCGGAAATGCGGCAGGGCTGCTGGAGGTTCCGGTCAGCGCCGTAGCATCAGGCACCAGCAGGCGAAAGCCAAGCACCGTGGCTGCCGTCCCGGCAAAGATGCCGAGAAACTGGGCCACGAATTGCCGGCGCGGATGGGCGCCAAGCAGGTAGCCTGACTTGAGATCGGTCAACAAGTCTGCACTGGAGGCTGCGGCATTGGCGGTGATACTGGCGGTCATGAGGTTGGCGGTCGCGTTTTGCGGGATGAGCACGCCGTACACGAGTTGCGTGACCTTTCCGAGTGCGCCGATTGGCGTGATGTCGGACTCGCCCGTGGCCCGACAGGCCACCAGAGAAAGGAAGAAGGTCAGCAACACGGCAAACAGGCCAAGGTGCCAAGGAATGCCAAAGTGCATGTGGCCAATGGCCAGCACGCCCACTGTGGCCACCAGTGCGCCCGCCGCGAACCAGGTTCCGGGCACTTCAACCGCGGCATGGCTTTGCGAGCCGCCGCGCGTGCCGAGGCTGCGCAGGGCGCGGCCGAGCGTGCGTCCTTGCACGGCAAAGCTAAGCAAGCCCGCGGCGATCATCATGGGCGCGCCCACCCATACCCCGATCTCGCGCCAGGCATGGGCAGGGCTGTGCACAGCGCCCGCAGTCAGCCCGGCCGGACCGAGCCAGTAGCAGAGCAGCACGCCGCTGGCGACCATGGACAGGCAGATACGCGGTCCGGTCAGCGCGCCTGCGGCAATCATGACCAGCTTATTGTCGAGCAGGATGTTCCAGTCGGCTGCAGTGAAGGCGGCGCCGGTCTTCGGGTTGGTGCCCCGGCTGGGCAGCCAATTGAAAATGGGCGAGGTGTCTGGGACCAGGCCATCGCGCGTGCCTGGCACGGTGCCTGCGCGTAGAGGCAAATCCATGATAATGGGCGGCACACTGGCGACCAGCGCTGCGTAGAACAGGGCCTTGGCCTTGGCGGTGGCCTCGCGCCCGTGGTTGAAAAGCGACTGCAGGGTGACGGCAGCGGCGATGCCCGAGGGGAAGCGCAGACGTTCCTGGTTGATCATGTTGCGCTTCATGGGCACGGCCAGGGCCACCCCCAGCATAGCCAGAAAGAAGGTCCAGCCGGCCAGCACAGCCCAGGGCAGATGATGGCCTGCTGGATCCTGTGGCGTCACACTGAGCAGGAGCAGCGCCGGCGTGGCGGAGACCATGGTGCTGCCGGTGGAATAGCCTGCGGCGGAAGCCGTGGATTGCAGGCAGTTGCTCTCCAGGATGGACAGCGGCGTGCGGGCCAGGCCGACTTTCAGGCAGGCATTCCACAGGGCGAACGAGACGATGCAGGCCGTGATCGCCACGCCCAGGCCCCACCCGGTTTTTAGGCCCACGTACAGATTGGTAAATGCGAGCAGGAACCCGAGCAGCGAGCCCATCACCACCGTGCGCAGGGTTAGCTGCGGAACCTCATCGCCGCGGAAAACCTGGCGGTACCACTCGTCCTCGTCAAGGGCCGCCACCTCAGTGGGCGAGATGTCGAGCGGGCGACCGCGCGCAATATCCGCGGGCGTGCGCGCCGGCTTCTGAAACAGGGCCATGTCTGACTTTTGTACCCTGATTGCTCGGAGGTTCACAGGGCAGCTTTCTGGCAGTGCGCAGTGACGGTCCTGGGTCTGACGCCGTCTGTCAGCAGGGGGCGGGCAGTTTGAACCGGAATTGCCTCGGGTGCTACTGCTTGGTCAGACTCGCATAACGCCCGTGCTCAATCACGCCAATCAATCAATAGAGAGAAGGTTTTGGGGTCAGCGGGACATTTTGGAAATGACGGCTACAAGACAGGAGGCTTCGCGATGACTTTCATCCCTCAGCATTCGATTCGTCTCATATTGTTGGCAGGCCTTCCACTGGCCTTGGTTCTGGGCGCATGCTCCAGCGACAGTACTCCCGCAACCGGCTCCGGCGGTAGCCCGGCAAGCGGGGGAGTGGTTGGAAGTGGTGGTGCCACGAGCGCTGGGGGCGCGATCCCGACGGGTGGCAGCACGGCGATTTCGGCCACAGGGGGGACTGTCGCGTCGGGAGGAAGCATCCAAACTTCCGGTGGCACGACCAGCGCAGGAGGCGTCGCGACGAGCGGCGGCTCCGCGGCCACGGGTGGCTTGACAGCAAAGGGCGGCGCTACGACGTCCGGAGGAACCACGGCAACGGGCGGCAGCATGGCCAGCGGGGGAGTGGCGGGCGGCACGGCCACAGGGGGAAAGACAGGCGGGACCATGGCCGGTGGGGGAGCGGCGGGCGGTACGGCCACGGGGGGAAGAACAGGTGGCGCCACGGCCACGGGTGGGAACTCGGTGCTCGGCGGGACCACGGCCGCCGGTGGTGCCACAGCGTTTGGCGGCAGCGTCGCGGTCGGCGACGGCGGCCTCCTGGCCGCGGAGACAGCCGGCCTCCATTGCTTCAACTGGGCCGACGCGGGCGACAACTTCCAAAAAGGGGCGCTTGTGCTGACCGGACTCGGCGCCACGGACTCGTATGACACCGTTCTCGCCTCGTCCAATGCGATCATCTCAGGATTTCAAAAGGTGCTGAGCGCGACCGCATTCCGCATGCCGATCAACGAAACAACAGTTAACACCGCCACTACGTGGGCCGCCTACAAGGGCATTTTCGATGCGGCTATCAGCCAAAACATGAAGGTGATCGTTGCGTACTGGTTGCCGCCGGGTAGCAATCACATAGCCGACATGACCACGTGGAACACCATGTGGAGTACGGTCGTGGCTGCATACGGAACCAACGATCTGGTCTATTTCGACGTCTTCAACGAACCCTCGGGATACACTGCGGCTTCCTTCATCACCCTCGTCCAGCAATGGATGACGGCAAACCCGAGCGTTCCCGCGAATCGGGTTATCGTGGCCGGAACCACCACTGACATCGACGTCATCCAACAAGGGGCCGCCCTCCCCAACTGCCTCCTCTCTCTTCACATTTATGATAGCGTCGGGAACACTGTGGTAGCTGCGGAGAACGCCCTCAAGACGCACGCGGGCCAATACTACAACCGGACCATCGTCACTGAATACACCGGCGCCAGTCTCTTCCTGCAGGGCATTACGACCCAGATGAAAGCTTATGGAATGGGGAGCTGCTACTGGGCGGGCCTGGAAGGCACCGGCGGCGTCGCCAAGCTGAGCGGCACGGCGCCGAATTATACGGTCGTGGTAAACAATGCTGCCAACCTCACCCTGATCCAGTCGGGTTGGACCCAGTAGGGTAGCCGCAGGCCCTTTCCGACTCGACGGTTTCAAGACAGGAGGGTTCGCGATGACTTCCCTGCCCCGGCGGTGGGTTCGCCTCGTAGGAGTGGCAGGCATTTCACTGGCCCTGGTTCTGGGCGCATGCTCCAGCAACAGTGCTCCGGCAACCGGATCCGGCGGCAGTCCGGCAAGCGGGGGAGTGGTTGGAAGTGGCGGTGCCACCAGCGCTGGGGGCGCGGTTCCGACTGGTGGCAGCCAATCAACCGGGAACCCAGGGGGGGGGATGGTCGCGTCGGGAGGAAGCATCCAACCTTCCGGTGGCACGACCAGCGCAGGGGGCTCCACGACGAGCGGCGGCGCTACCGCCAACGGTGGCTCGAAAACGGGTGGCACTACAGCGTCCGGAGGAACCAGGGCAACGGGCGGCAGCACGGCGTCCGGAGGAACCACGGCAATCGGCGGGAGCACGGCCAGCGGGGGAGCGTCGGGCGGCACGGCCACGGGGGGAAGAACGGGTGGCGCCACGGGTGGGAACACGGTGATGGGCGGGACCACGACTGCCGGTGGGAACACGGGCGGTGCAAAGCCCGCCGGTGGCACCACCAGTGTGGGCGGGGCCACCGCCTCTGGTGGTGCCACCGCGTCGGGCGGTACCACAGCCAGCGGCGATGGCGGCCTGGACACAATCACGTCGGATTTCCATTGCGTCAACTGGGCCGACCCGGGCGACAATTTTCAAGCTGGGGTTCTTCAGCCTTCCGGACTGACCGCCGCTTCGGATACCTATGCCACGGTTTCAGCCAAAGCCGACGCCATCCTGTCGGGATTCCAAAGCCTTCTCAAGGCAAACACCATACGCATCCCGATCAACGAACCAACGGTTACCAACGCTTCTTGGTGGGCCGCCTACAAAGGTATTATCGATACCGCCGTAGGCAAGAACATCAAGGTTATCATCGGCTACTGGTACAAGCCTGGTGTCGGGACAGTGTCCGACATGACTGCGTTCTACGCCATGTGGCAAGCGGTCGTCGATGCATACGGAACCAACGACCTTGTCTATTTCGACGTCATCAACGAACCCTCAGGATACAGTCCGACTGCCTTCATCAACTTCGTCGTCCAATGGATGGCGCAATACCCGAGCATTCCCGCGAATCGGGTCGTCGTGGCCGGAAACTACACGGACCAAGACGTCAATCAACAGGGGGCCGATCCTCGTCTAGCCGGATGCCTATTGTCGCTCCATGTGTATAACTTCTCTACCACTACGTCTACCGAACAAGGCTGGAAGGACTTCCTCACGCAGAAAGTGGGCCCCTACTACAACCGGACCATCGCGACCGAATGGGGGGTCGTCATGACCACCGGAATCGATTACCCCATTTCTTCCAGTGAATTGGCTGATCCTTCCGGTGGATTGGCTGACCCTTCTGGATTGCGCAGGATATTGACTCCGGTAGCAGATCCAACCATCAACATTCTCTACATGTCCGGCATTTCGGACCAAATGCGAGAGTGGGGAATGGGGAGTTGCCTGTGGGTTGGGCTGCGAAACAACGACACCACGAGCATTACCAAGTTGAACGGCACGGGAACTAATCTCTCCCTCACCGTGACCAACGCTTCTGGCCTTGCCCGAATCCAGTGGGCTTGGGGCCTGTAGCGCGACCACCAGCCCACGCGGTCTGCCAAGCGGGTGCGGGTCCCGGCTTGCCGGGCCCGCGTTTCCACAGCAAGGGCATCACGTCGTCGCTGACAGGGGTTGACACCCGGCAGGATCGTGACAAGAGTTCCCCCATGCGAAATACAACCCTTCTGGCCCTTTTCCTCGCTCTGTCCAGCCTCGCGTGCAAGGGCGAAGCAGAGAAGAAAATTCCACCCACACCGCCTCCAGCTCCTGCTCCTGCCAAGCCGGATCCTGCCCCGGAGCCGCCCCAGATCCCGGCCCCTGCTGATGTGGCCGCGGCGCCCGCCGATGCAGTGAAGGCGGCGAGCGGCTTGGCCAGCAAGGTTCTGCAAAAGGGCACCGGCACCGAGAAGCCCAATGCCTGGGACAAGGTCAAGGTGCACTACACCGGCTGGATGACCAATGGCAAGATGTTCGATAGCTCGGTCCAGCGCGGCCAGCCCGCGGAGTTTCCACTCAGCGGCGTGATCAAGGGCTGGACCGAAGGCCTGCAACTGATGGCGGTGGGTGAGAAGCGGCGCTTCTGGATTCCGGCCAATCTGGCCTATGGCGACACGCCTCGGCGTCCAGGTGGTCCCTCGGGCACGCTGGTCTTCGATGTCGAGTTGCTCGGCATCACTGCGGGCATCAAGCCGCCGGCGGTTCCGGCGGACGTGGCGGCTCCACCCAAGGACGCAAAGAAGACCAAGTCTGGCCTTGCTTACAAGGTCTTGCAAAAGGGCAAGGGCAAGGTCCACCCCAAGGCCGAGGACACAGTCACCTGCCACTACACCGGCTGGACGACCGACGGCAAGATGTTCGACAGCTCAGTCCAGCGTGGGCAGCCTGCGGAGTTCAGCCTGCAAGGCGTGATCAAAGGCTGGACTGAGGGCGTGCCACTGATGGTCGAGGGAGAGAAGACGCGCTTCTGGATTCCGGCCGACCTGGCCTACGGCGAGACGCCCCGGCGGCCCGGCGCGCCCGCAGGCACGTTGGTCTTCGACATCGAGCTGATCTCAATCAAGAAGAAGTAGCGGTCGATTCCCATAGCCAGCCAGCATCGCGTGGACCGTAGATCGAAGTTAGCTTTTTCACCACAG
>PMKP01000098.1 GCA_003157775.1 Myxococcales bacterium
GTTTGCCATTCCGCCACTCCGGCGATGTGGAGTGATCAAGAAACAATATCTTGCCCGTCGGCGCGGTGAAGTCAACCTAGGAACCGATCAGCCGATGAGGGGCGAGCTGGGCGGGCTTCCGCGCCCGATCAGGTTGAGCAGACGCTTGACCATCTGATCGAAGGTGGCCTGGCGTTCGGCATCGGTTGCTACGGGACAGAAGAGGCGCCCGCCTGCCATGGTGCCGTGGCCACCAGCCGCACCTTCCGAGCTGATAAGCTGTCTCATCAACGCTCCGGCTCGGCTCTCACTGGGCTCGGTACGCAGCGACAGGTAGAAGCGATCGCCGTAACAGCCACAGCACAGGACGAAACGCGCGCCTTCCCACGCGAGCAGCAAGTCCGCCACTTCGGCCACCAGATCAGGGTAGGCGATGCTGCCCATGTTGACGGCCACCAGATCGCCCAACACCTGCGCCGACCGGAGCGCGCGGTCCAGGGCCGCAAAATGCTCGCGCGGCACCTTGGGCTGGGAAATCCGCGAGAGCAGGTGAAAATCCACCAGCGGGAAAAGGAACAAGTAGGCCACGCGCTCGGCGTGGGTGGCCTCGCGGCCCAGATCGCGCGTCTCGGCCCGCAGGGCGTAGAACAGCGCCGTGGCCAAAGGCGTGTCGAGCGGCACGTTCAGGGCGCGCAGGTACTCGACCATGATGGTCGAGGTGGCGCCCAGCTCAGGTCGGATATCGAGCCAGGGCACCTGCACGCTCTCGTCACGTGTCGGGTGATGATCGATGACGACGTCCACTGGTCGGCCGGGCGGCAGCGAGTTGTTGCCGGTTTCCGGCTGGCTATCGACGATGGCCAAAGCGTCGTAGGCAGCGGGATCCAATGCATCGGCTGCGACCAGCGGGATCCCGAGGGTTTCCACCATAGCGCGGTTCTCGGCGCGGCCAACTATGCCACCCAACACCAAGGTGGCCTTGATCGGCAGGGCGTGCTCGACCAGACGCTTGAGCCCGAACGCGGATGCCAGGGCATCGGGGTCCGGGTTGTCATGCATGTAGATGAGCAAGTTGCGCCGGCCACGCAAACGCTCCAGCGCGGGCCCGAGGTCGAATTCAAACACGTTCAGCTCGGGTGGAACCTGTGCTAGGTCGGCCACTGACCCGGTGGTGTCGTCAGACGATCTTCTTTCCGAGCCCGGCATCGCAGCTCGCCCTAGTTCGCGGGGCGGATGCGCAGGCTGTCGAAGTGAACATCCGCCTCCCAATCGTTGAACGCGAAGAACTCGTGACCCGGACCGGAGAGAGGCGAAGGATCCGTCCACGCCAGGAACGGCGCGCCGTCTAGCCTCCAGTTGATGATCTCGCCCTGACGGGTGATGGTGAAATGATAGCTGCGGCCCAGCTCGACTGGCGGGGGCTGCCCGGGATCCCGCGCTTTTGCAGCCTTGACGGCTTCATCGTGTTCACCCAGCCGGCCGATGATGCTGTTGCTGTTGTTCCATCCACCCAGAATGATCACGTAGCTGGTGGGGTCATAACGTCCCTTGTCTGGGTCGAAAGACTCGCCATCGCCGAAAAGCTCAACCTTGATGTCGCCGGCTGGGCTTTTCGACATGGCGTCGAATTCGATGACGACATCGCGGGGCAGCTTGCGCCGCAGCCACAGGGGGTGATTGTAGGCACGCGTTACGTTGAGCTTGCTGTCCGCGATGCGGTAGGCGCCGCCGCTGGTATCAAGCCAGTCGAGCCCAGGCTCGACCCGCGCGAAATCATCGGCAAAGTCTGAAGTGATCGCGGGTACCCGCGCCTTGCATCCAAGAGCGGCCAGGGCGGCGATGATGGCCAGCGAAACTGTGACCAGCTTTTGTTGCACGTTGGCTACGCACGGGAACCTACCGGGTTGCGAGCCGGTCCGCAACATCGCGAAGGCCGGGTGCGGCATGAGTCAGCGATCTTCCTCTGCGTCCTCTGCGGTCTTTGTCTAGCCCATTCCGGCTTTTTCGTAGAGCAAGCCCCAGCGGATACCGCGATCGCTGACCAAGACCTCGCTGATATGCGCACCGACTCGTCGTACGATTTCAGAGAGGATGACAGCGCCGCTCAGGATCACATCAGCGCGACGCGGGTCGAGGCCAGCCATGGCTTCGCGCTCCCTCTGGGTGGATGCGGCCAGGCGATCAACCTGTCTTTCCAGCGTAGGCAAAGCCAGGCGATAGCCGTGAACCAGCGCGGGATCGTAGCTTTGCAGATTCTGCGCCATGGCGGCCAGGGTTGTGACTGTCCCGGCAACGCCCACCAGGCATGGCCGGCCTTTCTCGGAAGGGAAAGGCGTCTTTGCCAAGTGGCTGACGATCTCGGCTCGCAGGGCCTCGACTTCGTGGGCAAGCGCCGGATCGTGATGAATGTGGCGCTCCGTCAGACGCACAGATCCAATGGGCAGGCTGCGGCAGAAGTCGACCGTACCCCGGCGAGCGACGATGACTTCGGTGGACCCGCCCCCGATGTCGATCACCATCATGGTATGGCTGGCAGCCTCAGGGAAAGAGAGCTTGGCGGCCAGGAAGTTCAGCGCGGCCTCACGCTCGCCGTCGATGACCTCAACCGGCGTGTCCAGCAGGGCCGCGGCACGGCAAAGGAAATCAGCCGCATTGGGCGCCCGGCGCAGCGCCTCGGTTCCAATGGCGAAGATGGGCGCTTCGTGCACGCGCGCCAGCACCGCATAGCCCGAGAGCACGGCCAAGGTGCGGTCAATTCCGTCCTGGCCAAGTCCCTCATCCCCGCCGATACCGCGGCCGAGCCGCGTGATCTCGGCGCGGTCTTCCAGCACGGTGATTGTCCCACCGCTCACCTCGGCGATGAGAAGCAGGGTCGTGTTGGTTCCGATGTCGATGGTGGCGATGCGGCTCATGGTTTTGGAACTAGGAGTAGGCCCGCGTTCGTCCGCATCACGTGTCGTGTAGGGGCGACCTGCGGTCGCCCTTCGTTCCGCATCGGCACGGGCCACCTCGTGCGGCAAGATTCGGCAGTCGAAACGCACCGGCTTGTGGATACGAGCCCACCGGGGCGACCGCCAGTCGCCCCTACGGGAGAGGTGCTCTCTGAATCCCAGCATGGTTCTCCCTGGGGCCGCTCTACCGACTCTCGGCCGGCGGCGGACCAAACGACGGGCTGCGGGCGCCGCCTTTCCAGATCTGGAATTCTAGCTTGGTCTGCGGATTCATGGCGTACAGGCCTCCACGGCTGGAGGCGTAGACAATGAGGCGGCAGTCTGGCGACCAGGTTGGATCCTCGTTCGAGCCCTGGTTTTGTGTCATCCGCTCGATCTTCCCCGTGCGCAGGTCGTAGGTGAAGATGTCGAAGACCAGACGCTCGTCGCGGCCGGTAAACGCGATGATCGGCGTGTCGGCGCGCGGGCAGAAACGCGGGGTCTGGTTATAGGTGCCCTGGAAGGTCAGCCGGCGCGCGCTGCCGCCCGAGGAGGGCATGAGAAAAAGCTGTGGTGTGCCCTGGCGGTCGGACACGAACGCAATCTTGGAGCCGTCGGGTGACACGCTGGCTGAAAGATCGATGGCGGGTGAGTTGGTCAGTCGCGCTTGCACAGACCCGTCGGAGGCCGAGATCTTGTACAGCTCGGCGTTGCCCTCGTAGGAGAGCGTCGCCACCAGCGAGCCGCCACCAGGAAACCAGGCCGCGCCCGAATTGAGCCCGGGACGTTTCGAGATGCGGTTCGCGCGGCCGCCCCCGGCCGGGACGACCCACAGATCGTCGCCGCCCATCAAGTACGAGGTGAACGCGATTTGGCCCCCGCCTGGCGAGTAGGCGGGCAGTAGGCAGGGAGAGTTCATGTGGGTCACCACCGACAGCTCAGCGCCGTCCATGCCGACCGTAGCGATCTCGCCCTTCTTGCCGGCCATGGCAAAGGCGATGCGGGCCCCGAACACGCCGCGCTGGCCGGTGAACTGGGCGATGACGTCGTTGGCCCATGAGTGTACGAGCGTGCGCAGCTCGGCCCCGTGGTAGGTTTTGCTGAGCACGGGCGATTCGCCGCGGCCCACCTGATACAGGCGGCCCTCCAACACCAGGCCATTTCCTTGATGGGTGATGCCCATCTTGGCCACGCCCTGAGCCCCCACTTCAGTCCACAGCGCAGAGGAGAACCCCATGCCTTCCTTTTGTAGGGCGTCGGGGAAGGACACGGGATCGAGCACGCGAAACAGACCGGTGATGGTGAGATCGCGCTGCTCGATCTCGGTGGCTGAGCGGGCCAGGTTCCTCTCGCCGGCCGCATCGGGCAGGGCCAGGCGGAAGAGGTCACGGTTGGGATCGCTGATCACGATGCGCGGCAACTCGTCGCTTTCGGCTTGGCTGCCCTCTGCCGGCTGCGCGTAAGCCGGGAGTGAGGTGGCAAGAATCAGCGCCGCGGCGACAACTCCGCAGGGCAGCCTTCCAGAAGTGAGTCGGTGCTTCGTCATGTTTCTCCTTAGCGGGTCAGATCCTTGCCCTCGAAATCCAGGCGGAAGCCGCGCTTGAACCCGGGTGGCGGAGGTGGGACCCTGGCGGTCGCCTTCACCGCCTGCATGCAAGAATCGTCGAAGTACTGGTTGCCTGACGGCTTGAGCAGGCGCGGATTGCCGAGCGTGCCGTCGGCGGAGATCGAGACTCTCACCTCGGCAGAAAGCGTTGCCAGCTCGCTGTCCGAGACGAACCCGGTGGGGGTTGACCAATGCTTGCGGACGGCTTCGTAGATGGCAGTGGCGTACTCATCTCCGCTCACCGCCTGGTTGGAGGTGCCATCGGCTGACCCGGTGAGCGAGCCCTCGGCAGCTTCCTCGGCTGAGGCTGACTGGGCCAGTGCCTTGGCGCGCAGGAGGGCGCGGCGTAGGTCCTTGGAGATGGTCGTGTCCTCGAGCTTGGGCGCCTCCTTGGGTGCTGCCGCGGCGTTGGGATCTTCGCTGAGCTTGATGGCGTCCGGCGCCTTGGGTTTGGGCGGCTGCACGATGCGCGGCAACCAGAATTTCTCGCGGGGTGTGCCGAGAGCCACCAGCCTGGTGATGATCATGTCGCGCGGGGCTTCCGGACGTGGCGGGGTCCTGAGTTGGCCGTAGTAGACCAGGCCGGCGAGCGAAGCATGGATCAGCAACGTGGCCGCGATGCCCCCGAGGAAGGTGCCGCGGCCGAGCGGCCGGATGCGTGAGTAGGCGGATGCTGGCATGCTATTCGAGTGGATCGGTGATGAGACCCATCTTGTCACCGCCGGCGAGCTTGATGGCGGCCATGACCTTGACCACGTCGCCGTAGGACAGGGCCTTGTCCGCGTGCAGGTAGGCCTCACGGTCGGACTGCAGCTTGGCGTTGGCGCGCAGCTTGTCCTCCACCTCGGCGAATGGGATCTCCATTCGTCCGATGTAGACGCGCTTTTCCTTGGTCACGGTGACGATCAGCTTGCCGGTGTCGTCGGGGATGGTTTGCGCTTTGGCGTCGGGGAGCTGCACATCCACCCCGGTCTGCAACATGGGCGCGGTGACCATGAAGACGATGAGCAATACCAACATCACGTCCACCAAGGGGGTGACGTTGATGTCTGCCAAGGTCCCGGTTTCGCGCCCGGCGCCCGCACTCATTGCCATGGTTAGAAGAACCTCCTGCGGATGATGTTGAGGAAGTCGTTGGTGAAGGTTTCCATCTCCGCACTGATGACCCGAATCCGGCGGGACAGGTAGTTGTAGCCCATGACCGCTGGGATGGCGGCGACCAGGCCGATGGCCGTGGCCACCAGGGCCTCGGCGATGCCGGGCGCCACGGTGGCCAGGTTGGCCGCGCCCTTGGCGCCGATGTTGCGGAACGAATTCATGATGCCCCACACGGTTCCGAACAGACCGATGAAGGGCGCGGAACTGGCGGTGGTGGCCAGGAAGGGGACCTTGTTCTCCATCTCGGTGACCGCCATGGTGCGCGCCCTGGCCAGGGAACGCTCGATGCTCTCGATGTCGCCAATGTGCGTCTCAGGCGCAGCGGCGTCGCCGCCCGCTTCCGTGCGCCGCTTTCGCAGCTTGGCCAGCTCCACGAAGCCAGCGCGGAACACCTCACTGACCGGTGAAGCTGGGTCGTTCTCGGTTGCCTTCCAGACGTCATCCAGCCGCTGCGTGCGCCAGAACAACTCGACGAAGTTGACCGAGCGCTTGTAGGCGCGTGCCAGATACAGCCACTTGGTGCCGATGACGAACCATGACACGACCGACATGAGGGCGAGCAGGATCAGCGTGCCCTTGGCCACGCTGGACGCGTGTACGATGAGCGATACGATATCTAGTTTGTCTTCGGCGCCGCCCGCCTGCAGTAGTAGATGGATCATCTGGGAAAACTCCTTTCCGACCTGGTTCGGGGACGGAACTTGCTATTAGCTGTTATAAACCGACCTAGGATTCCATGGCTCGAATTGTAGCTCTACTTCTTGCGCTGGCAGCCACGGGATGCGTCTCTATCGATGGGGGCGCCATCGAGGCAAGTTGGAGCGTCCAGGCCCCCGACGGCCGTGGCATTGTGGATTGTAGCTGTACCTGCCCAGAGGTTGCCACGGTTCGCTTCAGCGTCGTGCTGGCCGCGGGTGGCGCTGACCTGTGTGCGGGACGGGCGGCTTGCCAGTTTCCGTGCCGGGCCATGCACGGTGCGACGCCCTTTGACATTCCCCCTGGCGACTACGACTTGTCTCTGGTGCCTGTGGGTGCAGACGGTCAGGACCTGACCGTCGCGGTGTCTCAGGCAGGAGGCGGCACCTGTTCGGCACACAGCGGCGTGGACCCGATTGTGCGAACTATTGGAAAAGGACAGCTCACCCAACTGAACGGCGTCCTCATCGAGGCAGATTGCGCGCCAGTTTGCGGAGGATCCGACAGCACCAAGGTTTGCACCCAGCCGTAGTTCAGTATCCTGCGCGGTGGCCAGCCCGTGCTAGCTTAGTCGCCTCGATGGCGTCCTCGAATTCCACCTACCAGATGCCTCCTTGGCTGAGGCCGGTAGCACAGCGTCTATCGCCCACCATCCGGACGCTCGTGGTGGCGATGGGGGTGCCGTGGCTGTTCTATGTTCTGGTGAGACCGGCCCGCGGCTTGGTGGATGACTACCTGGCATTGGGGCCGGGGTTCATGAGGGGACAGGTCTGGCAGGTCATCACCGCGCTGTTCGTGGATCGGAATCCGCTGGCCTTTCTCAACCTCCTGGGCTTGTGGTTCGTGGGCGCGGCCATTGAACGGACCCTGGGACGTCGTCGCTTTCTCGTGGTCTTCTTCGCGCCAGGTCTGGCGGCCAATCTCGTGGTCGCGCTGCTGTCGGCCTGGTGGGGCCAGTGGGCGCTCTATTCGGGATGTGGGGACTCGGTGCTGGGCTTGTTCGTGGGACTGGCGGTTCTCTACGGTCCAGCTCAAGTACGCGTGATCGGAACCCTGGCCATGCCGGCGCGTGCCCTGGCTGCCATTTTCGTCGGTCTCGCGCTCGTCGCCTCGGCCGCCTACGGCGCTTGGCCTGCCGTGTTCGGAACTGTGGCGGCGGTGTGCTTGGCCTACTATCTCTGCGGGGGCCGCGGCCGGGACGTGCGCGACCTTATGTCATGGTTGCGGCGCAGGACAGGCCAGCGTTCCTGGCGGGTCATGGAGGGCGGCAAGCCACCTCGGCGGCCGGGCCGCTTCAACTAGGGGGTGTCCCTAATAGGC
>PMKP01000414.1 GCA_003157775.1 Myxococcales bacterium
ACCCTTTCAGGGTTCCCATGTCAGTGGCCTGCGTGCTGCTGGCGTGTTTCGCTTCAGGATGTGCCGGGATCCTGGCCGGTGGCCGACGCATCGAATCGACCACGGAGACGGCACGGGCCTGGCAGGCACTGGTTGAGGGGAATGCCGACCCGGCGGCGGTGATGTTCCGGCGTGTCCTGGTCACGGGCTCGAAACGCGAGCCCCGAAACTTGGCCCTCTTCGGCGCTGGGGCTCTGGCCTACGAGCGCGGGGACGACGAAACCGCCGTGGCTCACTACCTCGATCTGATCGGGGCAGCGGCACAAGGTGGCGATGCGTCCGACGGCCTGCTGGCCGCAGCAGCGGCTGCGCAGTTGCCGCGCATCCTCGATGAATTGCCCGACCGACGCGCGGCTGAAGAGAGGGTGCTTGCCCTGCCACGCGACCGCCTGCCTTGGCGCGTGCAGTACCTACTGGCATCGCTTTGCATCGAAATCGCGCGGCGAAGGGCCGATACGGATCTTTCGCAGAAGGAGGCGCGCCGATCAGGATGCCTGACTGAGCTTCGCTTTACCGGTGTGGCCGGCCGATTGCCATATCTCGATCTCCTGTCCAACGACGTTCGTTCGGCGAAGCCGGCGCGACAGCTGGCACGATCGGGGTGTCGGTTCACCACGCCCGGCACGGATCCCTTGCCAGGGGTGCGCACGCTCCAATCCGATGTTGACCTGCGCGCCGGCACCTACCAGATCGTGCTCGATTACGCGGGGCCTGCTCTGCTGCGCGTGGATGGCGGCCCCTGGCACCACCACGGCGACTCGCCCGAAGTCTTTGGTTCACGCTGGTCGGCGCTGTCGCTGCCGCTCGGCGCGGGTCGACACCAGGTGGAACTGCGCTTGGGCAATCACGGCGGAGGCATCGATGTGGGCTTGTTGCTTGCGCCTGGTTCCAGCCACGGACAGGTCGATCAGGAAAGCTGGCCGAACCCTTCTCCGCTGGAGGAGGCCGTTTTTCATCTTGCGGCGGTGCTGTCTGCGCATATGGCCGGCGACATTGACCAGGAGTTGGTGCATGCCGCTGCTCTCGCCAAATACTCCCGCTTCGCCCTCGGCCTGGCAGCGGCGGCGCGGGTGGCGGAGACGGATTCTACCCGGCCCGAGAACATGAACCGCGACCGTGCGCGTGGTCTCTACTTGCGTGCCGTGACCGCGGACCCGCTTCTGGCGCGGGCTTGGCTGGACCTTGCGCGTCTAGAGCTAGACAACGACCGGCCACGCGAGGCTTCGGAGGACGCCCAGCGGGCGCGAAGCGTGGCAGCCGGCTGGTGGCCAGCGGGGTTGCAGCTGGCCGATGCCTTGCGAGCCCGTGGGCTAGAGCGTGACGCTGACGCGGCTCTGGCGGCCGCCATGGAGCGCGGCCTGCAAGGGCAGGGGGCGTGTGCGGCCCTCGAAAGCGGGCTTCGTCGTGCCGAGGAACGGGAAAGCGTGGGCGAGCAGGAGCGGCTGGTCAGCTTGCTGGTTCGCTGTGACGCGCAGTCTGAAGTGCCAGTGCAGTGGTATCGACAGCGCGGCGATGCCAGCGCAGCAGAGGCGGCCCTGCGGCGCATGCTGCCCACCAGTGCGGAGCCGGCGTGGGTCCGCTCGGAGTTGGCGGCGCTGCGGCTGGAGCAGGGCGACGCGGCCAGCGCCGCGTCGGAATTGCAGGCTCTGGTCGACTGGTCCCCGCGAGACAGTCATCTGCGTCTGCGCCTGGTCGATGCCCTGTTGGCCGTTGGCGCGGCAAAGGAGGCGCGCGCCCTGCTGGCAGAGACGCTGCGGCGTTTTCCCGGAAGCGGCGCGGTTCGGCAGGCGGCTCGCATCGCTGGGCTGGGCTTGCCGCTCGACGAATTCCGGCTGGATGGCGCTCAGGTGATCCGAGACTTCCTCGAGTCCGGCCATCGCTACCAAGCGCCGGCGGTGGTGGTGTTGGATCGCACGGTCGAGCGGATCTTTCCTGACGGAGGACGCGCCAGCCTCACCCACACCATCACGCAGGTGCTGAGCAAGGAAGGCATCGAACGGGCGGGCGAGGTTTCTGTGCCGTCCGGGGCCGAGGTGCTGGCCTTGCGCACGCGCAAGGCTGACGGGACCATCCGCGAGGCCCAGGAAATCGCTGGCAAAGAGACGGTTTCTGCCACTGATGTGGCGGTGGGCGACTTCGTCGAGTGGGAGACCCTGGAATTCAAGCAACCCGCCGAGGCGTTCGCACCGGGATTCTTGGGTGAGCGTTTCTATTTCCAGTCCTTCGAGGCGCCGCTTCATCGCAGCGAGTACCTTCTGGTGGTGCCGAACGCGATGCCCGTGGACCTAGATCGTCGGGCCGGAGCGCCCGAGCCCACAGCGAGCCCCAGTGCGGACGGTACTCGGGTTCTGCGCTTCGCCGCGCGGCAGATGCCGCAGCTTTTCCCCGAGCGCTCGTCGGTGACGGCGGAAGACTGGGTGCCATCGGTGCGCGTGTCGAGCGGCGTCGATTTAGCGCGCTGGTCGCGCTTCTTGGCCGACCGCTTGTACACCGTGGCGCGTGCCTCGCCTGAGCTGCGACAGGTCGCTGCGCAGATCAGGGATGCGGCCGGCGGCACCACTGCGAAGATTTCCGAGGCCATTACCCGCTGGGTGAACCAGCATATCGAACCCGAGGCTAGTGTGTTCGAGTCGGCGACGGTGTCGCTCGATCGGGGACAAGGCAACCGCGCGGCAGTCGTGATGGCGCTGGCGCGAGCGCTGGGGCTAAAGGCTGAATTGATGTTCGTGCGCCCGCTTAGCCGCGCACCGGCGGCGGCGCTGGGGAGCCCGCAGGCGCTAGATGATTTCAGCGAAGCGCTGGTAGTCTTGCCTGGCCCCGACGGTGTGGCACGATTCTTCGATCCGCGCACGCGGCGCACCCCGTTCGGCTATCTGCCGCCGGGCTTGGCGGGCGCGCCTGGCTTCGTGGTGGGTGACGATGCCCTAGCCCTGGCCTGCGGCGCAGTGATGGATGGGCGCCAAGCGGTAATGAAGATGCGGCTGGCGGCGGACGGCAGCGCGGCCGCAACCGTGACCGAAGAGCTTAGCGGCTGGCCCGCGCTGGAGTGGACCGAGGTCGTGGAGCGGGCTGGCCAGGATCGAATGAAGCTACGCCAGGAGTTCGAACAGCGTTGGCTGAGCCAGCAGTTTCCGGGCGCAGTGCTGGATGAACTTTCTCTGCAAGAGGGTCCGTCTGGAACCCGACAAGTCAACTACACCCTGACTAGCTCGCGCATGGCCACGCGCGCGGGCAACATTCTCTGGTTGCGGCCCAGCTTTTTCCTGTCGCAGCCGGGCCGGCGCTACTTCACCGAGTCGCAACGCCGGACGCCCTTGCAGCTTGGCTACGATGTGCCGCTCTTGCTGGAGGCAGACATTGAACTGCCGGCCGGGGCACAGGTCATCGATCTGGGAGCAAGCGGCACTATCACGGCTGGCGAGGCGCGCTTCTCGGAGGAACGTCTGGTCGAGGTCGAAGTGCCTCACGGCGATGCACCCGGCGCCGTGCACCTGCTTCTGCGGCGGCGTTGGCAACTCCCGCTGTCGCGCGTTCCGCTCACCCACTATGACGAGGTGGCCGGCGAACTGCGACAGGTCGATCCTTTGGAACTGGGGGAGATTCGCGTTGAGCTTCCGACAGGGTCTGAGAAGTAGTGCTAATCTCCGGCCTTCCAACCATGGCCGCCTTTGTTCCCGACCGCGTCCGCTTCCTCGACCTCGCCCGGCAGGGGCGTCTGTGCTTCGTGTACCGCGAGTGGCTGGCCGACGCGGACACGCCGGTTTCGGTCTTTGCCAAGCTGGGGCGAGGACCGTACTCGTTCTTGCTCGAAAGCGTAGTGGGCGGCGAGAAATGGGCAGCCTACAGCTTCGCTGGCGTGCGACCACGCACCGTGATTCGTGCACGGGGTACCCAGGTCGAACGTCTGCGACCCGAGGGCGAGGATTTTGTCCTAGAGGAGAGCGTCAGCGATGCCAACCCGCTCGACTACGTCAGCCGCGTCTTGACGGGCCTGCCGCCCGCGGTCCCGCCCGGGCTGCCGCGCTTCTTCGGCGGAGCCGTGGGCTGGCTGGGCTACGACGCCGTCCGGCGCTTTGAACGCCTGCCCGAGCATGCGCCCGATGAGCTGGGTCTTCCCGAGCTGTGCTTTGCCCTGACCGACACGGTGGTGGTTTTCGACAACCTACGCGGCACCATCAAGGCGGTGGCTTCGGTGGACGTCGCGGGGGTTGATCCCAACCGCGCGTACGACGAGGCCTGTCGCAAGGTGGAGGAGATCTTCGACCGACTGGCAAGACCTGCGCGCGCCTTGCCGCCGCTCGATCTTCCGGGTGTGGCAGGGGCCGGAGTACAGCCTGTGGCTCGCACCAGCCAGGCGGAATACCAGGCGGCTGTCCGTCGCATCCAGGAATACATCAAGGCGGGCGACGCATTTCAGGTGGTGCTTTCGCAGCGTTTCGACGTAGCCCGCGGCGGGGTGGACCCGTTCGATGTGTACCGCATCCTGCGCGTCACCAATCCGTCGCCCTACATGTTTCATCTTGAGTTTCCCGAGGCGGTCGTGACTGGCGCTTCACCCGAGGTGTTGGTGCGTCTGGACGGCCGCCGGGTGGATGTCAGGCCGCTGGCGGGCACGCGCCACCGCGGCCGTAGCGTTGAGGAAGACCAAGCCCTGGAGAAGGAATTGCGCGCCGATCCCAAGGAGCTCGCCGAACACGTCATGCTGATTGACCTCGGCCGCAACGACGTGGGCCGGGTGGCGGCGCCAGGCAGCGTGCGCCTCGACGACATCATGGTCGTGGAACGCTACTCTCACGTCATGCATCTGGTTTCCAACGTGAGCGGCACCCTGCTCGATGGTCTTTCCGCCAAGGACGTCGTGCGGGCGGCATTTCCCGCCGGTACACTCTCGGGGGCGCCCAAGATTCGCGCCATGGAGATCATCGACGAGTTGGAGCCGTCCCGCCGCGGAGTCTACGGCGGTGCGGTCGGCTACCTTTCGTACACGGGCAACATGGATCTCGCGATAGCCATTCGCACCCTGGTCACCAGGGGCGACACCATGCACGTGCAAGCCGGGGCGGGCATCGTGGCGGCCAGCCAGCCGGAGGCCGAGCATGAGGAGTGCGTGAACAAGGCGCGCGCCGTGATCACCGCCATCGAGCAGGCG
>PMKP01000043.1 GCA_003157775.1 Myxococcales bacterium
GGCAGCACTCGCGTGGCCACGGATCGTGCCTATGCTCCAGGCGAGCTGCGACGGGCGCGTGTGAGCTGACCATCCTCTCTGCCCACCGGGGTTGTCGCGGTTATTGACGGCGCGTCGAATTCCAGGGAATCGCGCAGGATTCGCGTTCGCCAATGCTGGGACAGGACAGGCAAACGTCCCCTACAAGCGCCGGCGCGATGAGCCCGGCGCTCCCAGAAACAGCCGGCGGTCACCTAAAGAGTGGCTAGAGATCGATTGCGAGGAGGAACAAATGACGAATCAACACGTAGTAGAACGAAGCATGCTGGCCGGCTTCAGTAATAGGGAGGCAGCCATCCGTGGTCTAATGCCTCGCTGGGGTTTGGTCGCTCGATCGAGCACACCGCGATCGGATCGAGGTCGACTAGCAGTGAGCCAGCGATAGACGCCCAATCAGTAGGAAACGTAGACGATCTTCTTGCACTCGGCCGAGCAAGCGGCAGTCGGGCCGTTCTTGGGGCCGTCGTCGCATTCCTCCGGACCGTTGATGATGCCGTCGCCGCAGTGAGGTCCCAGCTTGCATTGCGGAGTGCAGCCACCGTACGAGCCGTCATTGATGCCGTCGTCGCATTCCTCGGGGCCATTCTTAATTCCGTCACCGCAGTGCGGCGCGTAAATGCAGCTTGGCGCACAGCCGCCGTACTCGCCTGTGTTGAACAGCGCTCCGTCATCGCATTGCTCGGGCGGCTCGATGATGCCATCACCGCACCCGCCAGGCAGACGGCAGGCGCTCGTGCAATTCGGATCGTTGGGCATTGTGGGTTCGCATTGCTCCCCGTAGTCGGTCTGAACCTGTCCGTCGCCGCACCTGGGGGCGAGCGTACAGTCGGGATTGCAAGTGCCGTAGGTGCCATCATTGACGCCGTCGTCGCATTGCTCGGTGCCATTCACCACGCCGTCGCCGCAGAAGCCACCGCGCTGACAAGTCGATGTGCAGCCGCCGTAGGCTGCGTTGGGATCGGTGCTGGACACGTTATTGGCACCGTCGTCGCACTGCTCGGAGTAAGCGGTCTGCACGATGCCGTCCCCGCAGCGTGCCGGCAACTTGCAACCAGGAGCGCAGCCGGAAGTGGCCCCGTAGTCGTCGTTGTTCTTGCCGTTGTCGCACTGCTCGGTTCCGTTGACAACGCCATCGCCACAGTAGCCTCCCCACATGCACTGTGAAGTGCAGCCATTGTAGGAGGGGTTGTCGTTGGGGCCTGGGCAGCTCGCGGGTACCGGCACCGAGCCATCACCGCAGTCGCACTCCTCGTCACCCACGGTCACCCCATCGCCGCAGGTGGGCACACAACTCGTCGGGGCGGCGTTGAATCCGCCCAGGGTCAGCTTGTACGACGAGCAAGTGGTCTGGCGTTCGGTTTGGAAGACCGCGATCTCGTACACGTTGCCCGACTGCATACCCCCGAGCGTGGCGGCGGCGGCAGCGTTCAAGGTAATCGATCCTTCCACCGGGGTGTGAATGCCGCCCAGGTCGACCGCCAGCTTCTTGTTGATGAAGACCCAGACATCGTCGTCGCCCACGAAATCCAGGGTGTAGCTCTTGCTGGAATCGTACTTGAACCAGTAATGGAATTCGCCCGTGAAACTGAAGTTGTGCATAATCTTGTTGCCGTTGGCATCGACATCCCAGGGCCAGGTACCGCTGGCGTCGTACAGACCCAGCGGGACCGATGGGACCTGTGCGGCTTCCAATTCGGACGCAGAGAACGGATCACTGTCGATGGGGAAAAAGAGCGGGTTGCCATCGACCTTGGCCACGATGTATTCCGCCGTGTAGGTGCCGCCGCTGTTGGCGACGCAACTGCCTGGCAACTGGGTGTAGCCCTGCGCTTCCAGCTTCTGGCAGTCGGTCTGGCCGCCGGTCGGATTGGTCGCTGATTGTTGGTACAAGAACGTGCACGGGATCGGATTGCCGTTTGCATCCAACAGCTCTTGCCCCTTGCTGCCGCACCAGTTGGCCGGCGTAGTGACGTTCCATTGCTCCCCATTGGGCCCGTAGCGGTTCACGTAGTTTCCATCCGCATTCTTCCACAGGGCCAGCTTCGAGGCGGTTGCATGGTTGACGCCCGCGGTATTGCGATACCACTCAGCAAAGGTGGTCGTGCTCGCGATGTGAGCAGTAGCCAAGCCGGAGAAGACCGGCTTTCCGTCCTGGTCGAGGTCAGGGTTGACCTCTCCAAGGGTGGCGACAGTCAGGCCAATGACTCCTGCCTCGAAGTCACTCGGGTTGTGGAACTTGAAGTCCCGGTAGATGACCGGAACCATCATCTTGTCGCCGAGTTCGGGCTGGGTGCAGGTCCAGCCGGCCTCGACCTTGCACGTGGCGGAGCAGCCGTCACCACTCGCGGCGTTGCCGTCGTCGCATTCCTCGTTGAGCACTATGCCGTCACCGCACTTGGAAGTGCACCCGGAGGCTCCCGAGCAGTCCGGCTCGATCTGGCAGTCCTCGGAACAGCCATCGAAGGGCATGGTGTTGNNGTTGCCGTCGTCGCAGCCCTCGGCGCCCTCGACCTTGCCGTCACCACAGGTCGTGGAGGTGCATTTGCTCGGGCTGCCGCTGCACTTGTAGCCGATTTCGATGTGGCAAGTGGCGGAGCAGCCGTCGCCGCTCAACGTATTGCCGTCGTCACACTGCTCGGCACCTGTGGTGACGCCGTCGCCGCACTCGGGCGTGCAGGGTTTGCCAACCACCCGACACTGGTATCCTGGCTCCACGGTTGTGCAGTCACCCGAGCAGCCATCGCCGCTGACCGTGTTGCCGTCATCGCATTTCTCGCTGCCCTCGAGCACGCCATCGCCACACTTGACGACCGGGCAGACGCACAACTGGCCTGGGGTGCAGATGCAGCCCTCACCTTTGGTCTTGCAGTCGGCCGAGCAACCGTCGCCGTCGTTGGTGTTGCCGTCGTCGCACACTTCGCCCAGCGAGGGCTGCACGATGCCGTCACCGCAGCGCGGGGCCGGCTTGCAGGGAGAACCGGGCGTCGGACAGACGTAGCCGCTCTCAAGCTGGCAGGTGCTGCTGCAGCCATCGCCGCTTGCGGTGTTGCCGTCGTCGCACTGCTCGCCCGGCTCGACGCGCTTGTTGCCACACTGGGAAATGCGAACACAGAGCTGCCCAGCGACGCATTTGTAGGCGGGGTCCTGAACCGTGCACGTGGAATTGCAGCCATCGCCGTCCAAGGTATTTCCGTCATCGCACACTTCGCCCGGGCCAATCACGCCGTCGCCGCAGATGATTTTTCGCGTGCAAGCGCCGGCTGGGGGACAGTTCCAGTTGGGCTCGATCTGGCAAACCCCATTGCACCCATCGCCGGGCAGGACGTTCCCGTCGTCGCATTGCTCGGGCGGCTGATTGATCCCGTCGCCGCAGGCCGGGGGATACTCGGCCTTGCAGCCCAGGGTGCTCGTGGCGTTGCACACCTTGGTCGAGCCACCGCTGGTGCCACCGGTTTCGGGGGATGTGGTGAGACGGATGCCTCCGGCTCCGCTTCCACTCGCTCCGCTAGTTCCAGGGTTGCCTGTGGCACCAGGACCTCCCGCAGTGCCTCCCGAGCCTCCTCCGGTGTCAACCGCGGCGGGGCTGCAGCCAATTCCTGCGAGCGCAAGAATTGCGGCGAAGCCTGCGAGCTGTCCTAGAGATGAACCAGTGGCAACTGGGCGCGCAATGAGTCTTCTTGTCATCGGAGGACGCCTTTCAGCTGTGGGATGAACCATTCGGATCCATTCCCGACGGTCGTGTCCGGCTTGATTGTGGAGAGTCCCCAATACCGCTCTAAGACAAATAACCCCAGAGATCGGCTGAGTGGGAAAGGGGTTCATAGTCCCAATTCCAGGCCCGTGGCTTCTCCTATGAGCACGACTGCCAGCCAGTAGTCGGCAAGATCGCGCAGGTAGCCTTGGGTGGTTTCGATGAGCATTCGTTGTGCGTCAAGGTATTCGAGCAAGGATGCGGCTCCTTTCTCGTATTGGATCTGCACCAGATCGCGCGTGCGCCGCGCCCGATCGAGCAGCTCGTGCTCGGCCCTTTCCACCCGCCGTCGGGTGGACTGAAACTGGGTGAGCGCGACGCTCACGTCGTTGACGATCTGCGCCTCGGTCTTGGCCAGGAGCGTGTCCTGCACGCGCAAATCAGCCTGGGCCTTCTGCACCTCACCTTGAAAGCGGTAGAAGAGTGGCGGGGTGAGCGTCAGTCCTAGCGATACGGTGGGGGGCGAGCTGACGTCGCTGCCGGCCCCCTGCCCGCTCAGGTCAAGCGCAAGCGACAAGTCGGGAACGCGCAGACGCTTCGCCGATTGCACAGCCGACCCGGCCCGATCGTGCTGCAAGTGGGCGGCTGCCAGGTCGGGACGTTGTTTGCGAGCGCTCTCCAGCAACGAGTCAACCGTGGCATGGCCAAGGTCATCGGGCACACGATAGCGAGGGAGATCGGCATCGACCTCGAAGTCAGGCACGCGCCCGCGCACGCCCAGCAGGAAGGCGAGATCATACTTGGCCTCGGCCAGGGCGAATTCAGCGCGTTCCACCTCCTGGTCGGCTTCGAGTTTCTCGGTTTCGACCTTGAGCGCGTCGACCTGCGAAATAGCGCCATGTTGGAAGCGGGCTTGGTTGAGCTCCAGGACCTGAACGAGGCGTCCCTGCGACTCGTGCGCCAGGTCGAGGGCGTCGCGGGCATACACGGCTTCCAAGTACTGCTGGCGGAGCATGGCTTCCAGAGTGCGCTGGGCATCGGCGCGGTTCTGGCGCGCCACCGCCAGCGCCAGATCCGCCGTACGCGAACGGAGACCTCGTTTGCCCGACAAGGTGTCGAACAGAGCGGATTGGTCCGAAACGCCCACGTCCCAGGCCAAGGCCGAGCAGCCGGGACATTGGGCGCTGTTGAAGCCGAACGAGCGCCCGACGCCGCCAGAAATGGCGGGATTTGGAATAGCGCCAGCTATCTGCGCGTCACCCCTGGCAGTGTCCACTGCCGCATCTGCCACGATGAGGTCGAAGCCTCGCTCACGGAAGAGGCGCAAGGCATCCGCCATTCCCAAATGGACCGGAAGCGACGACGACTCGGCCACATCGCCCGCCAGGCTGATAGAAGGGCCAAGGAATGTGACGACCAGAAGGGCAGGGATCGCTCTCCGCAAGACTGTTTCGAATTGCGTATTCAAGTCTACTGCTTTGCAACATGGCGCCCCACGAAAGATCCGCGTGGACTTGCCATCGATCATTCGACTGCAAAATGTGGGCCGACGGGAAGTCAGACGTAGTTGCCGGCTGATTTGGCTACGCCGCCCCGCTTGCCACCGCTTCCAATGACAGCGGACCACTAGCCGGCTCCATGCCCGGCCCATTCGCCCAGGTGTGGCAGAAGTGCACAGATGGATCGAAAAGGAACAGCGCTGCGCTAGGCGTCGCCGCAGTCGTCAGCGTGGTCCTAACGCCAAGCTTCGTCGATCTTGGCGCGACCGCTACGTCCACGATTCGTCACAAGATATTGATGTTAACCGTGCAATCAGTCTCGCAATAGACCCTGGCATCAGGGGCGTCTGATTTCTGCATGTTGGCGTCCACCGGCACGCCGTTCAGCGGCCCCATGTCACATTGCTCGCCTGGATCGATTATGCCGTCGCCGCAGTAGTGTGGGGTCATGCATCCGAACGTGCATCCACCCGTCCCCCCATTGTGACCGTTGGCCTTGCCTAGGTCGCACTGTTCTGGTGGATTCTGTACTACGTTGTCGCCGCAGAAAGGCCCCCACTTGCAATTTGTCATACATCCGCCGTACAGGGTGTCGTTGTTCTTCCCCGGGCAGCCCGCAGGGACCTGGATTGTCGGATCATTGGGATCCCCGCAGTCGCATTCCTCGCCCGCTGACACGATCCCGTCGCCACATCGAGGCTCGCAGTTTGATTTGCTTGTGGAAAAGCCGCTCAGTGTGAGCTGGAAGTTGGACTCGGTGGGGTGTCCGTCGCGCTCGAACACGGCGATCTCGTAGGTGTTGTAGGTATTGCCAGTGCCCGGCTGCAAGCCAAGCTGGGCAGCCGTTAGCTGCCGTTGCCTGCAGTCGCAGGTCGTGTTGCCGCTCGCGCAGGTCGAGTTGAATGCCACCTTGGTCACTGGATCTTTTGCGTTTGCAGTTCCGTCGCAGGGCACCAGGTCGCCGACGTTGTATCCTGCCGGGATCACGGGGCAGACGGTCTGGCCGGCCGGGTTCGTGCATGGCATGTAGATGTTCCCGCCCTCCTGGATGGTCGCATTCCCAGAGGCGTCGACTTTCACACTGGCCGGAAGCCGCTGATGGACGCCACCGAGGTCGAGCACCAGCACACCATTGATGAAGACGAACGTGTCGTCGTCACCGAAGAATTGCAGCTGGAAGGGGCCGGTGAACGCGAAGAGGTAGCGCGCTTCGACAGAGAACCAGGAGTCATGGAACCAACCCTGGGCCTGGGGAATCCAGGCTCCGTTCGGGTTCTGGCCGAACCACGTGGCTGGATCGGCACCAGGCGCGAAGCTGGGCGGGAAGACATACTGGTCTGACTTGCAGTTCGCCCCCGCCCCAAATGACGTGGAGCTGTACCAGTAGGGCCAGATGTTGCAAAGCAGCGGTTCGTTGTTGCCGGTGATCGAGGTCATTAGTGTGCCTGGACCGGTCGTGCTTCCAGTCAAAGAATAGATGGGGAAGTTGTTGGCCGGAGGATCGAGGGGGAAGAAGCCGCCGTATATGCTGTGTGGGGCACTGGAGAAGCGATAAAGATTCGTTTGCCCCGCCACTTGACCGAGTTCTAGCGTCGCAACCGTGTGCTTGTTGTTGGTGAACGAGCTGTCGGTCCACCACTGGCCGAACGTGGCCGCGCTGGACACGATGGGTGCGGGACCCTTGTACATGGGATGCCCGTTTGCTCCCCCGACGTACGTGAGCCCATTGGTCGGGCCGTTGGCGGCTTGGGTGTAGCCCGGGACGTGTCCGCCATTGGTGTCGTGGCTCCAATCGGTGAACTGGCAATCGCACAACGTGGCGTTCGCGCCCCCGCCGTTGCGGGTTGTGTCAAATGCGGGGCGGCCGCTATTGTCCAGATTCGCCTGGGCCATGCCCCAGCAACGCGCCGTCGAGTCATTCTGCCTCGCGGGACCCGCCGAGTTGGGCACGCAGTAGCGCTTGTTGAAACTCAGCGGATTGGTCTGCCCCTGCACGCCGTTGATGTTGACGACGCTGGCCGTTTGCAGGGTCGCGCCGTAGTAGAAGAAGTCCGGGTGACCGCCGGTTTCTTTCTCGCTCTTGAAATCACGATACTTGACTGGCAACTCCAAGCATTGCCCGCTGTAGATGTTATTCTGCGTGCATTTCTGGGTGTCGGGGTTGGTTTGCGTCGTGCAGGTAAACTCCGGTTCGGTGGTGCATGTCTTCGAGCAGCCATCGCCGTCAACCAGGTTGCCATCGTCGCATTCCTCGCCCGGCTCGAGGTTGCCATTTCCGCAGGTGGCCGCGCAAGCGTGGGTCGGCCCGGTACCGTCTGTTCCTCGGCAGATCGGTTCCATGGTGCAGGTCATTGAGCAGCCGGTGCCGTCGCCATTGAACAGGCCGTTCGGTCCCGTGCAGCCGGTCGGAAGGTTTGTCGCATCCGTGCCGCAGTCGCAGGACTCGCCTGTCTCGACCTTCCCGTTGCCGCATATGGCCTTTGTGCAAAGCTGGCCTACTGTGGGACATGAGGCACCAGGCTCTATTTGGCAGGTGCTTGAACACCCATCGCCACTGAGAGTGTTTCCATCGTCGCAGGTTTCGCTGCCCTCGAGCTTGCTGTCACCACAAATCGGGGTGCAGGGCTTTCCTGGGACCCGACACTCCCAGCCTGGTTCGATCGTCTGGCAGTCTGCTGAGCAGCCATCGCCACTGACGGTGTTTCCGTCGTCGCAGGTTTCGTCAATGGTCAGTACTCCGTTGCCACATTTCCTCTGACTAACGCACGGCTGCCCCGGGGTTGGACACAAATAGTCGGCTTCGATCTGGCAGAGGGCGTTGCAACCATCATCCGGAACAGCGTTGGGACCGACCTTCTGGGCAGGAGGTATGCCATCATCACATTGCTCGCCCAGGTCCGCCTCCACAATGCCGTCGCCGCACTTCGAGAGGTTGATGTGGCTCTGGCCTCCGTCCACGGGCTTGACACAACCGACAGGGCCACAAGTGTTTCCGCCAGTGCCACTCTCTTGTCCTCCGCCTCCGCCGCTCCCTCCGCCTCCTCCTTCGCCTCCGACCTGGCCTCGCACCCCACCGGTGGACGTGGTGTTTTCGACTGTAGCGGGGCTACAACTAGCTCCCGCGAGCAGAATAGCTGTGCCTCCCAACACGAAAGCGCCCCAGCTTCTCAGGATGCGGGTACCGCCTTGGATGGAAATCGAACGTGTTGACATTGGACGCACCTCCTCTGGAGGAATGCACAGGCTGGATCCTCTGGAGCTGCAATCCAGCCGCCCATCAACTAAGCAAGCAACGTGCCAGATCCGCGGGACAATGATCGCCGAGTGAAGTGGTCGCAACCATCATCCAGCCGCCCCTGCTGGTGGTCGCGTGGCGATGGATTGAGGCCCGGAATGTGGGTAGTTCACCAAAGATGGCAGGTTGATTTCGCCAGCTAGAGCCAGCGCCAACAACATGCAAGAACGGCGGATGCAGGTAGTTGGGGGCTTCGGAGCCCTTTGAGCTTTCCAGCGGTCAAGCCTGGGGCTGTGGCTGTTTCCGGAAAGCCAGCGACAGCAACGCGGGTTGCAGCAGACGGGGCAGGATCACCAGCGCCACGGCTCCGCCGATGACCACGATAGCGAGCGGCTTCTGGGTTTCCGAGCCGATGCTACGCGAGACCGCGGCGGGTAAAAGGCCCAGCATGGCCACCCAGGTGGACATCAGGATTGGGCGCAGCCGGCGCTCAGCTGCCTGGCGGGCCGCGTTTGCTGCTGACTCACCTCGGGCGCGCAACTGGCGGGCGTAGGTGAC
>PMKP01000179.1 GCA_003157775.1 Myxococcales bacterium
CCCGGCCCTCCGGCCCCCGGTCTCCGGCTCCGCCGCCGTCAATCCGGCCGCTCAACCCGCCTGACGCATCCCTGATGCGAATTCGAGGGATCTTCTGTAAGGTTGAGGGGTCTCGCGCTACCAACCAACGTTGGCCCCCGTCATGCGCAAGCCGCCCCCATCTGTCTCGCCCCCCAGGGAGTCCTTGGATGCAGGCGGGCTGAGTGGAGCGGATTCTCTGGCCGAACTGTACGATCGCTATGCCCCGCAAGTCGAGCGCTGGGCTCGCCAGCTAGCCGGTCCACGCTTCGACGCCGAGGATCTCCTGCACGACGTCTTCTTGGTTGTGCTGCGCCGGCGCCGCGAATTTCGAGGCGAGGCCAGGATCACGACTTGGCTCTTCCGCATCACGGCTCAGGTGGTGCGCTGGCGGCGCCGCAACGCTGCCCTGCGCTGCTGGCTGTGGGGCCTGCATGGGCAGTCGCTGGCGGAAGCAAGGCCCAGCGGCCCTACGCCAGTTGAGGAACTTGAACGGCGCGAAGAAGGCATGCGCCTCTACGCCGCCCTGGATCGCCTGCCGGAGAAGTACCGCTCGGTCTTGATACTCTTCGCGCTCGAAGAAGCCACCGGCGACCAAATCGCTGCGCTTCTTGGCATCGACACCAACACGGTGTGGGTACGCTTGCACCGCGCTCGCGCCAAGCTGGCCGATTTGCTCACCGAAGGGGAACCGTCGCCATGACCAACACGAAACCCACTGACTCTGTCGGCAGGCGCGATCATGGACTGGCCCTGGCAGATGCCTTGCTGGAAAGCAACCGGCAGCTCCAGCCTTTGCCCGCCGCGGCCCATGACCGGGTGAAGCGTAGGTTGCGCACATGCCTTGGCAACCCTGCGTTCCGGCGGGCGCGCTGGCTGCGTCCGCTGGTGGTCGCGGGCTCATTGCTGCTTTGGGGAACTGCGTTTGGCATTGCCATCGATCATTTCGTACTCGAGCGCCATTTCCCGCCAAGTCTGCAGCCACAACCAGCCGTCGCGCCTGACAACCCTCGCGCGCATCGGCCCAAGGCCAAGCTGGAAAGGCCGATCGCCGTCGATAATGTTCAGGCGGCACCGTCTGAGCCAGCAGTCCCGCAAGAGGTCGCTGTCCCGGCGGTTGAGCCGCCCACACCCGTCAAGTCCACGACCACCTCGTCGCCGCTGGTAGCGCCAGCGCGAACACCGACCTCGCGCTTTCCGACTCGCTTTGAGCCCCTTGCTCGCTCGCCGATCGCGTTCATGGATCCCGCCGCCGTCCAGCCTATGCCCGCGACCGGATCGACCACTCCGCCGCCGTTGCCAGCCATCCAGCCGGATGTCCCCTCCCCTGCCCCTGCAGCCATTGCACTACCCACGCCACCCGCACCGCTTCGGCCGCCTGAAAAGACGCTTGAAGATCTGAGCGAGGAGCGGCTGCTCGCCGCTGCCGTACGTGCGCTGCGCACGAAGCAGGATGCTGATTCGGCCTTGGTCGCCCTCGACGCCTATCGAGACCGCTATCCGCAAGGCCGGCTTTTCGTGGAGGCCAGCGTCCTGCGCGTCGATGCGCTGACCGCTCTTCACCGACAGCCCGAGGCTTTGCGTGCTCTCGATGACCTCGATCTTGGCCGCATGCCGGGCGGTCTTGAACGCCGACTGCAACGGGGCGAGTTGCGCGCGGCCAGCGGGCGTTTTCGTGAGGCGCTCGCTGATTTCGATGGGGTGCTTTCCCGTGCGCGGGAGCAGGACTTGCTCCAACGGGCGCTGGGCGGGCGCACCCAGGCCCGCCAGCGCCTGGGCGACCTTGCGGGAGCGCGCTCAGATGCGATGGAGTACCTGCGGCGCTTCCCTGCTGGGCCATTCGCTCGACAGGCAAAGGACCTCTTGCCGCCGCAGACTGTCGGCCCCTGATGACCCCCGCATTGATTGTCGGCTTGTTGCTTGCCTTTCAGCCTCAGGTCACCTCTGACAGCGATTGTCCGTCAACTCGTGATATCGAGGACAACCTGTCGGTGCTGTTGCCCGCCAACGGGACCCGGCCGGGAACTGCGGTGGTCATGTCCCGTGGCGACGGGATCGCCATCCTGCTACAACCCGAGGGCGCAGAGCAGAACGACGAGCGATCAATCGCAGTGGGGAGCGGATGCGCAGACCGCGCCAAGGCTGCGGCCGTGGCCATCGCCACCTGGTGGCCGACCAGACCGGCAGCCAAGGACGTCACGCCCGCACTTTCAGAAGCCGCGCCTGCGACTCAGCCATTGCGCGCACGCACGGTGAGCGTGGCAGCGGGCGGATTTGCGTCGCTGATCTCGGGCAGTGCGGCCCCAGGGGTGCGCGCGGAGGTGGAGTGGGCACCTTGGGCCAGGGCGCTTGCCTTTCGTCTGGACTTGGCGGGCACGGGTGCCCATGGTGGGGGCCTGGGCCCCGGCCAGGTGCAATTTCGCCGCATGGCCAGTGAGATCGGCGTGGCCTGGTCACGGGGACCCTTGCGGCTGGACGGGGCCGGCGTTTTCAGCCTGCTCTTTGTCGAAGGACAGGGCTACACCTCGAACCAGCAGTCGAGCGGCATTTCTTTGGGGCTCAGCGCCGGCGCTCGTCTGAGCAGGCCTTGGGGACGCCTGGCTCTTTGGCTGGAATTGCGCGGGGTCGGATGGCCGCAATCGCAGCGGATCGTCATAACCAATTCGGCCTTGGGGACGCACAGCGATTGGGCGCTGCCACATGGTGAACTACAATTGGGGGCTGGAGTTTCTGTTCTTCTTCTGTAAGATCAGGCCTGCTCGGGCTACTGGAGGAACATGACAACCAATAGCTTGCTTCGTGTGATGGCAACGGCCCTGGTTCTCATGGCCGCCTGCACGAGCGAGTTTCCCGCCGGGAGCTACGACGACGGAGGGCCGCAAGACGCTGATGCCCTGCCCGCCGACCAAGCCCCTGCCAATGATGGCCCACAGAACACAGACGGAGCATTGCCAGTGGACAGTGGACCACCCACCTGCCGTCCGCCTTCGCCCGACTATGGGCCGACGTCAGTCTTTCCGCTCCTTCCCAATGGTACGCCAACGGCACCCACGACCTGCTCCGTAGCGTGTGGTACTTCGGCGTGGCCGCTGTACGGCAACACTATCGACATTGCGCTTCCGTACGGGGCGTGCGCACCGGACACTCCCCCATGTTCGACAATTGCAGCCATTCCTTGTGACTGTGGAAGTTACGGGGCGGTGGACTGGTTCAACTGTAGCTGCGAGGGTGGCACCTGGATCTGTGGCATTCTCTCGCTGGCGGCGGTGATCTGCACGCCGTGTCCCGACGCTGGCGTGGGCAACCCTGACGGGGGCAACGACGCTGCACCGGCGCTGCAGGGCGTCTTCGTGCCGACGGGCAGCATGACCCAGGCAAGGGCTAGTTACACGGCTACGCTGTTGCCCAACGGCAAGGTCCTCGTCGCCGGCGGACAGATTATCGGGTGGTATCTCGCGAGCGCCGAACTGTACGACCCAGCAGCCGGCACATTTGCGGCCACCGGCAGCATGACTGCGGGAAGGGGGTACCACACGGCGACGCTGTTGCCCAACGGCAAGGTCCTCGTCGCCGGCGGAGAAGCTGAGGACCCTGCGGGCGCGGAGCTCTACGACCCAAGCGCCGGGACATTCACCGCAACCGGCAGCATGACCAACGGCCGGGTACAGCACACTGCTACACTGTTGACCAACGGAAAGGTGCTCGTGGCTGGCGGACTTGGCAATTACGTGAACTGGGGGAACTCTGCGAGCGCGGAGCTCTACGACCCAAGCGCCGGGACATTCACCGCAACCGGCTGGATGACCTGGACAAGGCAGGGCCACACGGCTACGTTGCTGCCGAGCGGCAAGGTGCTTGTCGCCGGTGGCTCCTTCGACTCTGAGCTGAGCGCGGAGCTATACGACCCAGCAGTCGGAACATTCACTGCCACGAGCAGCATGGTTGCGGCAAGGGAGATGCACACGGCGACGCTACTGCCGAGTGGCAAGGTGCTGATCGCGGGCGGGAGTATGTACAAAGCGAACTTCGCGCCCGCGGAGCTATACGACCCCGCGGCCGGCACCTTCACCGCAACCGGAAACATGACCCTCGAAAGGGAACAGATGACGGCGACATTGTTGCCCAGCGGAGTGGTGCTGATCACCGGTGGAGGCACTGTCGACGGGAATCTGGCAAGTGCGGAGCTATACGACCCCGCGGCCGGCACCTTCACTGCAACCGGCAGCATGACCGTGGCAAGAGACGATCACACAGCCACGTTGCTGCCGAGCGGGACGGTACTCATCGTCGGCGGCGAGAGCGACAGCGGAATTCTCGCGAGCGCGGAACTGTACGAATAGCCCCTGCGACGTGTGCTACACTTCCTTCTCGCCGGGCCGGGTGGCCCGCGCAATTCGGAAAGGGAGGGCATCCATGGCTGAAAACAGGCGTATTCGTAAGGTAGTCAAGAGCCGCGCCACCATCGAGGGGGCAGGCGTTCATCTGCGTCGGGCGATCGGTTTTGGCGACCCGCAACTCTGCGATCCATTTCTTCTCTTCGACGACTTTCGCTCGGACAGGCCCGAGCACTATCTCAAGGGATTTCCTTGGCATCCCCATCGCGGGATCGAGACCATCACCTACGTCCTGCGCGGCGATGTCGAACATGGCGACAGCCTGGGCAACAGTGGCGCGATCTCGGCGGGCGATGTGCAGTGGATGACCGCAGGCAGCGGCATCGTCCACCAGGAGATGCCCAAGGGCGACCCCCGGGGTCTCCTCGAAGGCTTCCAGTTATGGGCCAACCTGCCCGCAGCCCACAAGATGATGGACCCGCGCTACCGGGGCCTGGTCGCCTCCCAGATCCCCGAGGCGGTGGAGGCGAGCGGAACGCGCATCAAGGTGATCGCCGGCGCGGTTGACGGGGTGACCGGGCCGGTGCGCGACGTGGTCATCGCCCCCGAGTACCTCGATGTCACTGTGCCCGCGGGTGCGACCTTTACCCGGCGCACGCCGCGCGGGCACACCGTGCTGGCCTACGTGATCGGCGGCAAAGCCGTGTTCTGCCAACAAAGCGACCCCTACAGCTACGAAGCTGAGGGCGGCAACTATTTCGACATGGAACGGAACGCTCTTCTGGGAGATGGCCACCTGGTGCTATTCGACGACGGGGACAGCGTGGCCATCCGTGCCGGCGACGAGCCGGTGCGCTTCTTGTTGATTTCGGGAAAGCCCATCAAGGAGCCCATTGCCTGGTACGGGCCCATCGTGATGAACACCCAAGAGGAACTGCGGCTTGCGTACCAGGAACTACAGAATGGCACCTTCGTGAAGGTGCGCGGCAGCGGGGGATGAAGCAACGGACGGGGCCTTCCGAACCGCGGCACTAAAACTGCCCGGCGCCTATTGCAAGGCCAAGGCGCATTCGCTTTGCGGAAGCCGCAGACGGCCGCTACGGAACCCAGGTGATATTCTTGCACCCCGAACTGCAAACACCGTCGAGGCCATTTTGGTCGCCATGGTCGCAATCCTCGGGGCCATTGACGATCTTGTCGCCGCAGTGAGGGGCCAGCTTGCATTGGGGGGTACAGCCACCGTACGAGCCGTCATTGATGCCGTCGTCACATTCCTCGGGGCCATTCTTGATGCCGTCGCCACAGTACGGTGCGAGAATACAACTCGGCGCACAGCCACCGTACTCGCCAGTGTTGAACATCGCCCCGTCGTCGCATTGCTCAGGCGATTCTATCTTGCCGTCGCCGCAGCCACCGGGATTGCGGCACGCGGCCGTGCAATTGGGATCGAGGGAGGGTTCGCATTCTTCCCCGTAGGCCACGTCGACTGTGCCGTCGCCGCACCTCGGGGCAAACGTGCAATCGGGATTGCAGGTCCCATAGGTCCCATCGTTGGCGCCGTCGTCGCATTGCTCGGTGCCATTCACCACGCCGTCGCCGCAGAAACCACCGCGCTTGCAGGTCGACGTGCAGCCACCATACCCATTGCTGCTAGTTCCGTTCTTGGAGCCATCGTCGCACTCTTCATCGAAGTCGGTTTGCACGATGCCATCGCCACATCGCGCGGGTAGCTTGCAGCCCGGTGCGCATGCATTGGCACTGGACGAGCCATAGCTGTCGGTGTTGGTGCCGTTGTCGCACTGCTCGGCTCCGTTGGTGACGCCGTCGCCACAGTACGGGCCCCACTTGCACTGCGAGGTACAGCCGCCGTAGGAGGGGTTGTCGTTGGACCCCGGGCAGGTCGCGGGAACTGCAACCGTCCCGTCGCCGCAGTCGCACTCCTCCCCGCCCGTAACCGCGCCGTCGCCACATCGAGGCTGGCATGCCGATCTGGTCGTGGCGAAACCACTCAAGGTGAGCTGGTAGTTCGACTCGGGCGGGTGCCGGTCGGCGCCGAAGATCGCGATCTCGTAGACCTTGCCGGTGACAAGGCCCAGCGGGACGGTACGGACACGGAAATCATCCGGGGTCGTGGCCGTCGGAGGCAGGGGGGTGGTGTTGGTCGGCGAACAAGCGGCTGAGCCAACCGTGACCCCGGTGATGTTTCCGGCAGCGTCTAGGCAACCACCTTCCGTGACACTCGCATCACCTGGGCTACCGTTGACTGTGACCTTTCCAGGCAACTGCTGGTGAACGCCCCCGAGATCGAGGACCAGAACGCCATTGATGAAGATGAAGAGATCGTCGTCACCGTAAAAACTGAGACTGATGCCAGCGGTGCCATCGTAGACGAAATAGTAGCGCGCCTCGTCGGTGAAGTAGCTGTCGTGCTTCACCCCCGGAGTTGCTGTGACCCAGCAGCCATTGCTCAAAGGGATCTGGTTCGGGCAATCCGTCTGGAGCACACGCGGCGGGAAGAAATATTGGTCGCCGGTGCAGGTGGTCCAGATGGGAGTTCCATTGCCATGGTTCCAGTAGGGCCATAGGTCACACAGCGTGACCATGGTGGGATTGAGCTTGTCGAGGGGGTAGAAGCCATTGGTCGGGCCGGCAAGATGCGTAGTGCTGGCGTATTGGTAGATGTTTCCGCCGATGCTGGTCATCTCGAGAACAGCCGTGAATTTCGTGTTGACCGTGCTGTCATCGTTGAACCACTGATTGAAACTGGCGGCGTTCTTGAATGCAGGGGTTGTCCCCTTCCAAACCGGGCCGCCTGGGTTGCTGGAAGTATAGCCAGTCAATATGCCAGAGGAGACGCCGGCATTGCCGGTCACGCTGACAGCCGTGCCCGCGGTCCCGCCCAAATAGCCGCCGGCCCCGTTGGAAAGGGGACTGTCGTTGCCGGCCTGGGTATAGCCGCTGGGAATGTGGGCCGCAGCATTGCCGATGCTCCAGTCGCTGAACTGGCACGCGCAGGTCGTCGTGGTACCGGGCTGCGGTTTGCCGTGCAACAAATTCGCAGCCATGATACCCCAGCAGCGTGCGGTCGAGTCGTTGCCTTTGGAAGGACCGCCCGAGTTGGGAACGCAGATGGTCGTGGGCGAGGTTGAGCCCGATTTCTTCGTGCCCAGGAAGAAGAAGTCCGGGTGTCCGCCGGGAGAGACATTCTCGGGCTGGAAGTCACGGTAGGTGATGGGGAGTTCGAGGCATTGACCGGTGCCTGACTGGCAAGTCGAGGAGTCCTGGGCGATTGCAGGCGTGCAAGCGAAGCCAGTTTCGACGTTGCAACTCGACGAACAACCATCGCCGTCCAATAGATTTCCATCGTCGCAAAATTCACCTGGATCGAGGTTTCCATCGCCGCAGGTCGAGGTGCAGGCCTGGGTCTTGCCCGAGCTGTCCTGGCAGCTCGGCTCCTTTGTGCAGGTCTTGGAGCAGCCCGGATTGTTGGGGTCGCCGTAGAAAAGGCCATTCACGCCGAGGCATCCGGTGGGCAGACTGTTCGGATCGGTGCCGCAGTCGCACAGCTCGTTCTTCTCCACAATGCCGTTACCACACTTGGCCATCTTGCAAGCCCCTCCCGCCGGCGGACAGTCAGCGCCGGGCTCGATCTGGCAGGTGCTAGAGCAACCATCGCCACTTGCGCTGTTGCCGTCATCGCACTGCTCGCCTGTGAGGACCTTGCTGTCACCGCACTTGGGCATGCAGGCCTTGCCGACCACCCGACACTGGTAACCTGGCTCGACAGTCTTACAGTCGCCCGAACAACCATCGCCGCTGGCGGTGTTGCCGTCGTCGCATTGTTCGCTGCCCTCGAGGACGCCGTTGCCGCATTTCACGGCGGAGCATACGCAGATCTGCCCCGGTGTGCACTCACAACCCGCATCCTTCGTCTTGCAGTCGGACGAACAACCGTCGCCATCCTTCTGGTTGCCGTCGTCGCACACTTCTCCAATCGAAGGCTGGACAACGCCGTCACCGCATCGCGGGGCCGGCTTGCAGGGAGAGCCGGGCGTCGGACAGATCCAACCGCCCTCGAGCTGGCAAGTGCTGCTGCAGCCATCGCCGCTATCGCTGTTGCCGTCATCGCAGTCTTCGCCCGCTTCGATGCGCTTGTTGCCACACTGGGACATGAGGACGCAGGGTTGTCCGGGGGGATCACACTTGTAGCGGGGGTCCTGAACCGTGCAGTCGGAATTGCAGCCGTCGTTGTCGAGAGTGTTGCCGTCGTCACAAACCTCGCCCGCGCCGATGCTGCCGTCGCCGCAGACGACATTGCGCGTGCACGGGCCTTGCCTGATGTCCGGGGGACAACTCCAGTTGGGCTCGACCTTGCAGGCGCCGTTGCACCCGTCGCCGGCCAAGACGTTCCCGTCATCACACTGCTCGATGCCATTCTGATTGTTGATTCCGTCGCCGCATGCCTCAGGATACTGGGCCTTGCAGCCCGCAGTGTTGCTGCCTTTGCAGGCCCCAGAGCTGCCTCCGGACGAGGCGGCAGAGGTGTTGAGTCTGATACCGCCCGATGCGCTCGTGCCCGATCCGCTCGCACCCGAGTTCGAACCACCCCCGCCTCCCTTTCCCCCACCGCCTCCCGTGCCTGGGTTTTCTTGGACAGCCGCGCTGGTGCAGGCAACTGCCGCCAATGCAAGAACCACCGCGAGACGGGTCCTTGCGAGATGGGTTACAAGTTGACCAAGAAACATTGTGTGGGCTGTTTTCATCGGAGAACACCTCGCGAAGGAAGAGACTCTGGCGAATGCCCTGAATGGACCTTGGCTGACTATACACCTGGCTTCATCGGCGGTAGGAGGAACAAGCTCGATTTCCTTCCTGTCGTATTGCGCCCTGATTGTCCGATATCTGAGTATTGCGTCAACCAGCCCCTCCTGTGCCCAAGAAAAAACCAGCGTGATTCTGCGGGGTTGTGAGCTTCAGGCACAGAGCTGCCCGTGCGGTCGCTCAAGAAGCGTCTGGCATTTCCCTTGGGCACCTCCCTTGGACAAATTGCGCTCTCCGTTTCTCGATGCGACTCTCTCACCATGAGTCTTTCTTTCCCCAGGCGGGCGCTAGTCGTCCCCGGTCGAGGCGAGACGGTCGATGATTTCCTAGCGTGGCGCGCAGCTTTCGACGAGGTGGGCGGGATTGACTTCGACGATCGGTTTGTCCGACTCGGGTTCGGCGCACAGGTCGCGCAGGTTTCGACTCTTGTCGCGAAGGCGCACTCCGAGAATGCACTTCTCGTCGGTCGCTCGTTTGGAGCCTGGCTCTTGGTGCATTCGTTGCTCGGACGATCTCTTCGCTTTGATGGCTCCGTCGTGCTACTGGCGCCAGTGCTCGGCTACGGAGGTTCAGGGCACGCCGGGTTCATGGCTCCGCGGACGCGCACTTTCTGGAGTAGTGTCGAAGCCGGACGGGCGATGCCGGCATCGCGCGTGGTCCTTGTGGCAGGATCCGCCGATACACAGTGCCCGATTGAACTCGCGCGTAGGCCCGGTGCTGGCCTATCGAACTTCACGAATGGCCCGTTGGGCACGTTCTCGATGCGTGGACTTCGACCGACCTGGCTCGAAAGGTCGAGGCAGTGCTTCGCGAAGACCACCTGACACCGGCGGCCGACGTTTTCTCCAGATAGTCGACGGTGAGCAGGGATATCGAGTACTGTCCTGGCGACCGCGGAGCTTTACGACCCGAACACCGGGCAATTCACGGCCACCAACAGCGATATGACCGTGGCAAGGGAACAACACACCTCAACCCTGTTGCAGGACGCGACAGTGCTCATCGTCGGTGGCGCCCGCGACAGCTACAGTAATATCGAAAAGAGCGCAGAACTGTTCGAATAGCTTTCTTGAGCTCGCCAGGACGTTCTGAAGCAACCTGGCGCGGCGTTGCCCCCATGAATAACGCGGGCTAGCTGACGCAAAACGGCGCCGCCTACGTAAGTCGAGCGAAGCGAGTGTTCACGTAGACGCGGTTTGGACAAATAGCGCATCTGGACAGGGAGAAATTCGTCTCATTCGCTTGCCAACTTGGCCGTGGCCGTTTGCTTGCGAGCCTACTCAAACGATTTTTGACCCTGTAATGAGCCGGAGGGGCACCACATGTTCTGAGCACTTATGCCTTCTTCTTCACGTTCGACGGCTAGTGCCGATCCAGCCCCTTCCCTGCCGCGTGTCAGACGAGGCCCAAGGCTGCGCACAGAAACTTCCACCCCTAGCAGTTGAGGAGAATCATGCCCACCCTGCGACGCTTTTCGCCGTTTCCATTGTTCACGCTTGTCGGTCTGATGGCTTGCTCGGGAAGCAACGCCGAGGGACCGCAGGGCGGTGCCGGAGGGACGCAATCTGCCACCGGTGGACTACCGAGTGGCGGAACGGCCGCTGGCGGGGTACCGACAGGCGGCAACCCGGCAGGGGGCACCACGTCCCCAGCGGGCGGGGCAACGCTCCCAGCGACCGCCGCAGCATCCGGTGGCATGACGAAGAGTGGCGGTGCCCTCACGACCGGCGGCACAACAACCGCGGGCGGCAGCACCAGCCTCGGCGGCGCGACGGACAGCGGCGGCGCCTCCGCGACCGGCGGCACCACGGCCGCGGGCGGATCTGCTTCAGGTGGCAGCACTTCCCCAGCCGGCGGAAGCACTTCAGCCGGGGGCACCACAGGCGGGAAGGGCGGCGCGACAGGCGGGAACGGTCCGGCAGGCGGTTCGGGATCGGGAGGTAGGACCGGCGCAGGAGGGGTATCAGGCTCAGGCGGAGCGACCGGCGGAGGCTCGACAGGGACAGGAGGGCCGCTCCAGCCAGGGACCCAGCCGGGGACTGTCCCGACGGGATACCCCACGCCGACTGCGCAAGACTACGCCGTGTGCCAATCGGCAGCCATGTCCGGCACCCTGTGTCCCGGCGGCGGCGCTGGGCCAACCTGCATCGCATGTCACTTTGGTGGGGCGGCGGGAGACTACGCTGTGACTGTCACTCTGGGCGGGGCCGCTGCGAGCCAAACCTATGTGAGTGCCGAAGCAAATCGAGGCATGTTGGCCCCGGTGACCATCAGTGCCGGCCAATCCCTGACCTACGCCTTCGTGATCGATGTCCGAACCAAGGAGAGCGAGCCTGCGGAAGCAGTGAGCGCCGGCACCCCGGGCCTGGACATGTACTTCTCCGGCCCGACTGCAACTCCGCCAGCAGTCAGCGCCATTGGACATGCCCTAGTCAGCACGGCCAATAGGCCCACCATGCTGTTTATCGCCAGTGATTCGACCGCGTGCGACCAACCTGGTTCTGGATTTGGCGGCTGGGGACAGATGCTGCCTGAGTATTTCGCGCCGCCGATTGATGTCGCCAACTATGCCGACAGCGGCGAGAGTTCCTCGTCATTCTATGGGAACTCACTGTTATGGGGCGCTATCAAGTCGCACTGGACTGCGGGCGACTGGGTGCTCATCCAATTTGGTCACAACGACAAAGGGGTGGCCGACAGNNTAGGCGATCAATCCAGCCTGCATGCGGTGTCGGCGTCTGGGGCCGCGAAAGACAAGGGCGTGCCCTTCATCGACCTCACCGCCCTCTCGACCGCCTGGTACAACGGTCTTGGCATGACCAAGACGGAAGTGCTCGCGGCGTACCATGCGATGGGGACCGACGCAACCCACACCAGCATTCCAGGCGCGGAGAAACTCGCGGGTCTCATCGCCGGCGAAATCAAGAACCAGAACATCACCGGACTGGTGGAGTACCTGAGGCAGTAGGTAGCGCCGAACAGACTCTCCGCTGGCCGCGTGTAAAATACCGCAGCTCCGCCCTGGTCGCGGCCGGCGTGAGCAGATGGGCCAGGCTTCTTGCTTCTTCCAGATGTCCTTGCCCCTTTCCGCAACAACATTGTACAATGTACATATGTCACGTTTCACCGCCTCGCAGGCGCGCCAAAACTTCGCACGCGTCTTGGATCAGGCTGCCGGTGGCCAGTCGGTAACGATTGAGCGCGGCAAGTTGCGCTTCCGCCTCGTCTTGGATGAAAAGCGTCGAGCACCTCGGATAGCAAGGCCCGTCATCGAAATCCTGGATCCGGCGGTTGCGAATGGGGACTGGACCTGGCGCCACGGGAGGGCTGGTTTGTCCTTCAAGCAGCGGTCCAAGGCGTGATCCTCCTCGACACCAACGCCCTTATCTGGGTGTACACCGGACACGCGCGCGGTCGAACGCTGGCGCGCGCGAGCGGCCTCTACATTTCGCCTGTCAGCCTTCTCGAATTGGCCTTTCTGGAAGAAGCCAAGCGTATTCGCCTTGCACCCGGCGCCCGTGATGTCCTCAGCCAGGATTCGCGCTGGACTATCGACAACCCCATGTCCGTCGATCTCTTCGATGCGGCCGTCGACCTGAGTTGGACGCGCGATCCCTTCGACCGGCTGATCGTCGCCCACGCGCGCCTGCGAGGCTGGCGCCTCGCCACCGGCGATCGGGTGATTCTTGCCGAACTCCCCGAGAGGTCCGTCATTGGCATCTAGACCCGCGCACGGGCGTGCGGTTGCATGCTGTCAAAAGGTTTGTCGCCCGTCCGGTCCGGAAAGGCGAGGAGCATCTGTGGGCTGGTCTCCCTAATCTCACCTGTCGAGCTGCGCCCCAGAGTGAAGAGCCGGCCGCGTCACGAGATGGGCGAAGCCAATCGCCCTGGGAAATCGTCGGCTGACCGACGCTGGCTACGCACCGAAGCCGTGTCTTTTCCGACGCACGACCGGGTCTGGCAGGCTGACCTGCGGCTGTTCAAAGCGGCCCCGAAGTTGCTAGTTCGGTAGGCTGAGCGGCCCGGGGAAGGCGCCGCTCCACCACGAATCGACTGGCAGAACACGGAGGCAAGACCATGCACCAATTCGAGCTGACGCCCGACCTCATCACCGGAGTGGCCGAAATCGATGCCCAACATCGGACGCTGTTCGGTCTGGCCAACGAGGTTCTCGAAGCGTCCGACCTGGAAGCGAACCCGGCACCATTCCAGCGCGCCGTCGCGTTTCTCGCCAGCTACACCATCCACCACTTCGCCGCTGAAGAGGCGGCAATGGCCGAGAGTGGATACCCCGGCGCTCGCTTCCACATGGAGTTCCATGACCGTCTTCGCCGCGAGTGCTCCGCGATCGTGGCACGCACCAAGCGCGAAGGGGTGCGCAAGGAAATCAAGCTCTCCATCTCCTTCATGCTCGAGGACTGGCTCATCTATCACATCCGCGAGACGGACCGTGAGCTTGCCGGTTTCCTTCGCGACCATTCGCCCGGAGCCACCATCCCGCATCTGCCCGACGTACGCACGGTCAGAGAGTCGGAAGTCATTCCGGCGGGCCTTGACGAGAGCACCTTTGAGGCCGTCGTCGGACGGCGATAAGCCACACGCGGCGAAGCCGCGCGGGGCAGAGATTGGGTGGGCAGGCCCTAGCCGCCGCCTTCGCGCGCCCCTGGCTTGGGACCACAACCCACGCGCACTCCCGCCGACGCGCTGGCGATTACCCCCTACGTCGAAAACCCGGCCTTCAGGTTGTGCACCACGTCCGGGGTCTTGCCCAGCGCCTCTCGGCGCGACAGGCGGACCTTGCCCGAGGCGCGGTCGATGCCGATCACCTTGACCAGCATCTCGTCACCCTCCTTGCAGATGTCCTCCACCACCCGCACCCGCTTCTCGTCGAGCTCGCTGATGTGCACTAGGCCGTCGGTGCCGGGAAGGATCTCGACAAAGCAACCGAAGTCGGCCAGCCTTCTCACCACGCCCAGGTAGAATTCGCCCACTTCCGGTTCGGCGGTCAGCCCCTTGATGATGTCGATCGCCTTCTGGGCCATCAACCCGTCGGGCGAGGCGATGTGGACCGTGCCATCGTCTTCCACGTCGATGGCCACCCCGGTCTGCGAGGTGATCCCGCGGATGGTCTTGCCCCCAGGACCGATGATGTCGCGGATCTTGTCCGGCTTCACCTTGATGGTGAAGATGCGCGGGGCGTACTTGTTCAGTTCCTCGCGCGGTGCCGGCAGGGCTTCCGCCATCTTGCCCAGGATGNNTGGCCTGCTGCAGGGCCTGCTCCAAGATGGTGCGGCTCAGCCCCTGGATCTTGATGTCCATCTGCACCGCGGTCACGCCGTTGCGCGAACCGCACACCTTGAAGTCCATGTCGCCTAGGTGATCTTCGTCGCCCAAAATGTCGGACAGCACGGCCACGCGCTCACCTTCTTTGATGAGACCCATGGCAATGCCAGCCACCGGCGTCTTGATGGGCACACCGGCGTCCATCAGCGCGAGCGCGCCG